>JAFTDN010000188.1 GCA_017454165.1 Bacteroidales bacterium
AAAGTACAACTTTAGTCGAAGGTGATAGTCAAGGACTATTGACCCGATGATAGAAAGCGGATGAAATCCCCGTTTTCGCCTTGGGGGTAGAGGGGGCTATCTTTGCCTCCATTCCACAAAATTAGGCATATATCGTCTAACTGAGGCGCCAAGACACACAATTTTGTTGTGCAGGATGTAACCTATGTGAGTGAGGGTACGTAACACTATATAATGGAAGGACATTCAAATGTATGAGGTGCCCGTTTATTGAGGAGAATTCGGATGGAGAAATAGATCATAGCGGCAATATTATTTGGCGTGATGAAAGAATTGTCAAACGTACTGCTAAGGCTACGTTTGAACAAGAAAATGTTTAAAATGCAAGATGCTGCCGCAGTGCGCTGGGCCCTGTAGCACCAAGTGTATTGAAAACAATTGGCAAGACATTGGAGCCCAATGTGCTCTCGATAGCATGGAGGTGTCACTGGACGAATACATAGTGTTTCTATTTGCCAATAGATACCAGCTCCATAAAAATAAAAATTATGTACAGAAAGAATAAAATGAATAAGCCGCTAGCGGTGCTTTTTCTCCTTTTTATACACACTGTTTCCATTGCACAGACGGTTGGTATAAATGGGGTTGTGACCGACACCTCTGATATGCCGATTCGCAGCGCTGCTGTGGTGTTAGTGCAATACGGAATAGTTGTACAAGGCACAATCACAAAGGCCGATGGCAGCTTTGCGCTTGAAGCAGTTAAGGGGCGATATGCTATAACCGTCAGCTGCATTGGGTATGAAATTTGGAGTGCTGATATAGCCTTTAATGCTGATACAGTTCTGAATAAGATAATGCTGTCTGCGGGGATTGACATTGATGAAGTTGCCATAACAGCCAGCAGGCGTGGTGCTTCGCCTACGGCTAGCGGTTTGGTATATGCGGTAAGCGAGCGGGATGTAAAAAATAGTATCAATTCTTATCAGCTATTGTCAAAAGTGCCAGGTCTTCAGGTGAATAGGGCCGATCACTCAATTGGCGTTGTGGGTTCGAGCAGCACATTGATAATGGTTAATGGTGTTAGACGTGAGCCTATTGTTGTGCAATCCATTAATCCGTCTGATATTGTCCGAGTAGAGGTGATTAGCAATCCATCTGTTAAGTATCTGTCGGAGGATATTACTAGCGTGGTAAACATTATAACTATCGATAGGGTGCGTGGGCTGTCGGGTGAAATTGCACAAATGGTAACCGTGCCTAATCTTAAAACTGATGGGTGGACCGACCTGAGCATTACTGGTAATACCGATAAGATGTCGATTTACATGGTGGGATATTTTAATTATGGGAATGAAAATCGTATCAAACGTCGCGAAACTACGCACACATTTGCAAGCGGCAATAAATTTACTTTTGAAAGTGTGAGCGATACTTGCGCCGAAAATGATTTCCCAGGCATTGAAATAAATGCTGGGGCCGATTTTAAATTGGCACCTCGCACTTCGCTTACCATTGATGCGTATTACAAGCACGATGCGTCTGTTCAGGATAGAATTACCCACCGTCAGATGATACTAAACGATGTGTATGTGCGATATGATAGAATTGATTACAATGAAAATGTCAAAGAGAGGCAGCATAAATATTCGGCTTATTTTCAGCGTTTGCATGCTGATAGCTGTGGGCAGTTTGATATAGAATTGTCGTATATCGACTATTTTTATACTAATAATGCACGCAATCTCATTACATCATCCATAGGTTCGAGTAGCTATATGTTGCAATCGCAGAGCCGTCAGCAGGCGCTGCACTGTCAGGCTGAATATGGACACGAAGTTTGGGGTGGAAATCTGACCGTAGGCTATCGCTTAAGATATCAGCGAATAGCACAAGGGGTAAATGATGTTATGGATGGAGGTTCAGAGGATGTAAAATATACAGAGTTTAAGCATTATCCGTATTTGTATTATGCTGGAGCAGTCGGTCGGCATTTTTCCTGCCGGTTGGGTATTGGTACAGAGTTTACTTCTTTTCAATTTATTCCAATTGGGCATACAAGTACGGGTAATCAGTACGTTAAGCTACTGCCTAGCATGTCCATGCAATATGCCACGCCAAGCGTTGGCGCGTTGGGTGCATATTATGGCGCATCGTTGCAACGTGTTGAAATTCAGCAGCTAAATCCCACTACCATCTCTTTAGACTCCCTATCATTCCGTCAGGGTAACCCCAGGCTTGAGCCGTATTTGTATCATAATGTAGGGTTGCGTTATACATTGAGCAAAGGTAGTTTTTATTTTTATTCGCAGCTCAATTATCGTTGGGCGCGGAATAGCATAGTTAGTATGGTTGAGGTGCTGCCTCATGGTGTGTCGCGGCATACGTATTCCCCTGCTGCGTTTTATAATTTGCTCAGGCCCATGATTTATTCAAAATGGTCTGTCAGTGATGTGTGGGAATTGTACGGTAGCCTGGGATACAGCATGTGCAAATACGAAGACAAAACCAATCAAATTAACACGAATTTAAGCAGCTTTGATTGGGACGCTGGGGTCACATGCTATCTAGGCGATTTTACCATTGAGGCGAGCGCCTTTCACACGGGTAAATATCTTAGCGGCGATTATGTTGGCATTTCGCCGTTTGACAGCCGAGTGCAAGTGGACTGGCAATTTGCTAAAGGCTGGGCCGTCGGTGTTGAATTGCGTTATCTTACTCCGTGGGAAATATCGGGCACCACTCAACGTGCAGATTATTACAACTATAGATGCGTAAGTAGGGCCGACAGATACCTGCGGCCATCATTTATGGTCAGCTATTCTTTCGAGAAGGGCTATGGCCGCGAGCAGACCGATAAGCGCATAAAAAGTGCTATTGATAATGAAAAATTGTCGCTTTAGCTATCGCTGGGGTTTGTCAAAAAAACAATGGGCCCGCACTGGAGGCGGAGCCGTTGCCGTTTTAGCGTGTGTGGGGCCGTTGGCTATAGTAGTCCGCTGGGGGACCTCATGCGGTGGGCTATGTGTCGATCGCACCGATGCCGCACTTGGCTTTGAATGTGCGCAGGTCGAGTATGAGCTTGCGGCCCACGTGGCCCGTGGCCATCTGGCGGGATGATAGCCTTTGCAGTGATGGAGCTACATGCGGAAGCCCATCAGCGTGATGTCATCGGTTTGCTTGGTGTTGCCGCGCCAGCGCTCGGCATCGGTTTGCAGCCGTTCGAGCTGGGCCGGCATAGGTTCGGAGCGCATGTCGCTCAGGGTGCTCACAATCCGCTTGTACGAGAACTTCTGCCCATCGGGGCTGAAGAGGTCTTTTAGCCCATCGCTCATCATGTAGAATGTGTCGCCAGGCTGCAGCTGCAACGTTTGGTTGGTGAATGGCCTCATGTTGTGGTGGTACGATATGGGCTGCCTGTCGCCTTTTATGGTGTAGGGCTCTCCCTGACTTGGGACAACGAGCAGGGGGTTGTGGGCCGATGCGAACTGCAGCTCGTGGGTGCTGGTGTTGAGCTTGCACACGGTGAGGTCCATGCCGTCGCGCTGCTCGCCGGCAGAGCCAGTTTGGCCGAGGGCAGTGATGATTTTCTGGCGCATGGAGTCGAGCATTTGCGCTGGGGTGTCAGATGCCTGCAGCAGGCTGATTTCGCGGATGCACGACAGGCCGAGCATGCTCATGCATGCACCGGGCACACCATGGCCCGTGCAGTCGGCCACGGCCAGCAGGAGCGTGCTGCCATGCCGTGAGTACCAGTAGAAGTCGCCCGACACGATGGCGCAGGGCAGGTACAGCATGAACATGGGCAGGTCATCGGGGAGATTGGGCAGCACGGCATCCTGCAGCCGTTTAGCGTAGGTCACGGAGCTTATGATCTCCTTGCGCTGCTTTGCGGCGAAGTCGCGTTGCGCTTCTACCTCTTCCTTTTGCAGGAGGATGAGCTCTTTTTGCTCGGAGATTTCATCGCGTTGCTTGCGGATCATGTCGAGGTGAGCCTCCACCTCTTCCTTCTGCTCGGCTATCAGATCCTTTTGCTCGGCAATCATATCGCGTTGCTTGCTCACTATGCGCATGCGCTGGTAGATGACCACCAGCATTACGAGCAGCAGAATGGAGCCTATGACTACGATGAGCAGCGTCATGCTGCGGTTCCTCATTAGCTTTTCGGTGGTCTCCTTGTCCTTTTGCAGCAGCTGGTTGCGCTCCGATATGTATTTGTTCTCTATCTTATATGCATTATCGGCGGCTTCTTCGCTGCGTATGGAATCGTTTATTTGGACGCTTTTGGCTAAATAATAAAATGCTTGTTTGTAGTCGTTTAGCATTGTATAGGCTCGTGATAATGTTTTGGCCGCTTCGTGTTTCTCAAACATTGCGCCTATTTCTGTGGCAATTTTGAAAGCTTCTGTCCCGTTTTGCACAGCTTGTTCTAGAAGTTTATTTCGGTCGGTTGTTTGTTTTTGAGCTAAACTGGTATAAAAATCAGCCAATTCTACGGTGTTTGCAACATACATCATTTTGTATCCTGAGCGTGCCGCGAAATCCTTGGCCTTTTGTTTATGTGTCAGGGCTTGGTCAGATAGTGAATCTTTTTCGTACAGATCGGCCATAATTGCTGATGTAAGGGCCAGTGCTTGGTAATTATTGTGTTTTTCATGTATGGGTATAGCCAGTTGAAGATAGTGCTGAGCGCTATCGTAGCTTTTGAGCCTATTAAATAAATCGCCAAGGTTGGTATAGTCGCGCGCTATGTCGGCTTCGTTGTTTCTTTTTCTATCTGTGGCCAAAGCTTTGCGCCGATATAGTATAGCCTTGTCGTAGTCTTTAATGGCAGATCGTGAGTCGTAGAAAGTGGCGATGTTGTTATACGCCGCCGCTAAGTGCTGTATGTATTTTTTATTTTTTTCGGTCATGGCGATGATTTCAAGATAAGAGTTTAGGGCTTTTTCTTGGTAGCCATAGTTCATGTAACCTATAGCCCTATTGGTTATATTTGCGAGGATGTGAACTGTGTCTTTTTTTTCATATGCTGAGCTCAGCGATAAGTCGTAATATACCATTGCCGAATCGAATTCACCCAATATGTTATAGCACGTGGCTATACATTGGTTTTTAATCATCCGATGCTTATGTATGGAGTCTTCGGGTTTCAGTTTTTTTGCCTCTACTTCGTTCAGTATTTTCATGTACTCTTTGTAGTAGTGTAGCGCGGTGTCTGAGTCGGCTAGATAATATTTTGATGCACTGTCATGCATAGCCGTTAGTCTATCGAGTATGTCCATTTGCGCACTTAATTTTGTGCCATGGCAGCAGAGTGTAACGGCTAGGCATAGCCATATAATTGGACGGATGGTGCGTGGGGTAAACATTTTATTTACAGCTACTCGTGCGTTTGGTATACGGGGATTTTCTGTTTGGGTTTGGCTGCAATTGGACTAAACTCGACATCCAGTGCCGCACCGAGCTGTGTGCGGGTAGAATGGTCGGAGCGTGGTATGGGGAGCGCAGGGGCCAGCTCGACCATCGCCAGCAGCAAGGCCCGCCGAATGGCGGGCCTTGCGTGGGTGAACGCCTATGGCGTAGGCGGGTGTGGGCTAGTCCACGTTGTCGTGGAGGAACCGGTTGTCGTGGCTCACGACGATGTCGTCGTCGGTAACATCGAGGGTGATGCGCGAGATGTTGGTCGGGGGCGGCGCGGGCTGCTGCCGGGCGATGTTCGGCAGCAGGGCCTGCTGGGCCTCGGGGCTGAGGTTGCGCCTGAAGGCGGGCACGTTGTCCTTCTCGTGCTGGCTGCTGGCTGGGGCCCTGCTCAGCGTGGGCCTGGCGTGGGGCTGCTTGGAGATGGTGGGGCCGCATTCGAACTCGATGGAGATTTGCCCATCGGGGGCCACGCTGTGGGTGACCTGCTCGGCGTTGGCCCCGCCGAGCGTTACCTTGCTCACGCTGTGGGTGCGGGCGTACAGCTCGGGGATGCTGCTCACGTCGAATCCGGTGGCCACCACGGTGATGCGCACCTGGTCGCCCAGCGAGCTGTCGCAGCCATGGCCCCAGATCAGGTTGGCGGTGCCGCCTGCGGCCACCTGCACGGTTTCAATCACGTCGTCGACCTCGGCCATGGTGGGCTCCTCATCGCCGTATGATATGTACAGCAGCACGTTGCGGGCGTTGGAGATGTCGTTGCTGTTGAGCAGGGGCGACTCTAGGGCCAGCCTGATGGCCTGCACGGCCCGCTCCTGCCCGCTGGCTGTGCCCGTGCCCATGAGGGCCACCTGGCTGTCGGCCATCACGGTACGCACGTCGGCCATGTCCACGTTGATGTAGCCAGGGCGGGTAACAATCTCGGCAATGCTCTTGACGGCCGAGCTCAGCACCTCGTCGGCCTTGGCGAATGCCTCGGAGACACGCAGGTCGCGGTATATCTCTCTGATTTTCTGGTTGTTTACAACCAGCAGCGAGTCCACGTGCTGCCTCAGGCGCTCAATGCCATCGATGGCCTGGGCTACGCGGTGGGGGCCCTCGGTCTGGAAGGGTATGGTGACCACTCCCACGGTGAGTATGCCCATATCCTTGGCCGCCTTGGCTATCACGGGGGCGGCCCCGGTGCCCGTGCCGCCGCCCATGCCCGCCGTGATGAACACCATATCGGTGGAGCCCTCCTGCAGCATGCGTTTGATCTCCTCGATGCTCTCTACGGCGGCCCGTTCGCCTATTGAGGGGTCGTTGCCGGCCCCGCGCCCCTTGGTCAGCGAGGCGCCTAGGGTGATTTTGGTATCCACCGATTTGCCATTCATCACCTGCACATCGGTGTTGCACAGCACGAAGCTCACGCCGTTGATGCCCTGCTTGCGCATGTGATCCACGGCGTTGCCCCCACCTCCCCCAACGCCCACCACCTTTATGCTTGAGCCTTGGTTCTCGGGTATATCGAACATGTCATCATTCATTGCTTTATCTCTTTTGGGGGGGTTACATTGTGTCGTCATCGCCGAAAAAGTTGTCGGCACCGCTGTTGATGGCCTTTTGGGCCGAGCTGAACATCTCCTTTAGCTTCGAGAGCATGTTCTTCCGCTGGGGCCGGGGCGCAGCCTCCTCTACCACGGCAACCTCCTCTACCATCGGCTGCTGGGCTGCTGGTGCCTCGGCCTCCCTTTCGAGCACCATGCCGTGCTGCTGGTCGTTGAGGGCCATCTGCACCAGGCCCAGCACGGTGGAGTACTGCGGCATGCGGTACTCGGCGGGGGTGTTGGGGGCTAGGTGCACCAGCGGCCTGGCTATGCGCACGCCGTAGCCCATGTTGAAGTTGAGGAACTGCGGCAGGTGCTGTAGCAGGGCGCCGCCGCCCGTGACCACCACGCCTGCCCCCAGCTTGTCGGCATAGCCCGATGCATCTTTTATCTTATTCACATCGCTCAGAATCTCGGACATGCGGGCCTCGATGATGCCTGCGAGCTGCTTGTTCGACACCTCTATTGGCTCGCGTCCGTTGATGCCGGGGATGGTGATGATTTGCTCGTTGGTTATGGCATCGGGGAATGTGGAGCCGTGCTCCACCTTGAGCTTCTCGGCGATAGCGTGCAGCAGCATGCAGCCCTCACGGATGTCGAGGGTGATGTTGTTGCCGCCGTAGGGCACCACATCGGTGTAGCGCACCCGGCCCTCGTGGTAGAAGGCCAGGTCGGTGGTGCCGCCGCCGATGTCCATCAGGGCCACGCCGATTTCCTTCTCCTCCTCGGTGAGCACGGCCTCGCCCGAGGCCAGGGGTTCGAGCACGATGCCGGCCACCTCTAGCCCGCAGCGTTGCAGGCACTGCTCAATTTTTTTAGCCTCGATGGTGCGTCCCACCACGATGTGGAAGTTGCCCTCGAGCCGTCGGCCCAACATGCCCACGGGCCGGACGCCGGGCTTGTTGTCCACCGAGTAGTTGAGCGGTAGCACGTGCAGCACCGATTCGCCGGGCTCCACGGGCACCATCTGCATCTCCCGCTTGAGCTGTTCGAGGTGCTCCTCGTGCACCAGGTTGTCGTCCGACTCCACCACCACGCTGCCGTAGGTGTTGAATACGCGGATGTTCTGCCCGGCTATGCCCACGTACACGGAGCATATTTTTAGCCCCGTTTGGGCCTCCACCTCGGCCACGGTCTTCTTGATCGCCGCCGAGGTGTCATCGAGATTCTCGATTGCGCCCTTCACGATGCCCTGCGAGGGGGTAGAGCTCAGCCCGACGATCTCGAGCTTGCCATCCTTGGTGCGCTGGGCTACCAGCGTTACCACCTTGGTGGTGCCAAGGTCGATCGCTGCTACGTAGTTGCTGTTCTTTGTCGCCATAGTATTCACCGTTTAGTACATATGATCTGATTCGAATATTTCAGGTTAATCGCCTTGTAAGCGTTCCACCCCTCGTGGGGGAGGGCCTTGGAGTAGAATGCCCGGAGTTTGCGGAGCTTGCCCTCAAACCCGTCTAGCCCGCCCAGCAGCACGGTGTGCGGGCCCACGGTGGGCACCAGGCGCACATCGTGGGGGCCGTCCACGTATATCTGCCCCACCTGGGCGCTCCAGAACTCGCTACCCGCTATGTGATGCACCAGCTCCATGAGCTGGCATATCATGGGGCGCTGGCCGTGCTGTAGGCTGTCGTTCCACTGCATCACGTTCACGTTGGCCTTGGGGCTGAACGGTTCGCGTATGTTGCCCGATACTACCAGCACGTGGGCGGTGAAGCTGGTGAGCGGGGGCATGATTAGCCCCGCATCATCGATGTAGTAGCTCTGCCCGTTGGCGTTGAATACGCGTACCATGGGCTGCCGCTGGCGGATGTCGATATGCAGCTCGCCGTTGAGCGTGGTGTAGGCCTGCACCGAGCGCACCGCCACCATTCGGCCTACCTGTTCCTCGAGGCCGTGGGTGTCAATCCTGTGTATGGGCATCCCGATGGGCATCTGCCCGCTCTCGGTGAGCATTCTGCGGATGAGCTGGGGGGTAACGAACCTGTAGCGGGCGCTGTCGGCGATGTTGATGCGCACAGCGCTGCACACCACCTCGTCGGCCTGCGCTGCGGAGTAGCGCAGGCCGAACGTTAGGTAGGCGAGTAGCCCCATCCATATGACTGTGAATATCAGTATTTTGGCTCTCCTTGTCATGTGGCGGCGTGGGCCTATCTTGGTTTTATGGGGTTGTACAGCTCGTAGTGGGTGCGCTCCTGCTGGAGTTTGGCCTCGTTCGGCCCAAATCTGCGCTCGAATAGCGCCGTCAGCGCGGAGGCCATGCGGTCGATGTCGCCTGCGCCCATGGTGGCCAGCACATCGAGCGGGCTGTTCCGCATGGCATCGAGCAGGGCTGTGCGGTCGAGCACGGGGGCGGGCTTCCGCATCAGCTTGGCTATGCTGTGTGCCGACACACCCTCGATGGGCAGCTCGCGGGCGGGGTATATGTCGAGCAGGTAGGCTTGGTCGAGGCCATCGAGGGCTTGGGCGAAGCCCTGGGCGAAGTCGCGGGTGCGTGAGTATAGGTGGGGCTGGAACACGCCCGTCAGGTGGCGGCCTGGGAATGCCTCGCGGAGCGATTGCACGGTGGCGCGAATCTCATCGGGGTGGTGGGCGTAATCATCGAGGTAAACGGCCCGCTCCGAGCGGTAGTGCACATCGAATCGGCGCTCCACGCCAGCGAACGAGGCCAGCCCGCGCCGCAGCTCATCGGGCTGTAGGCCCATCAGCAGGGCTGCAGCCGAGGCGGCGATGGCGTTCTCTAGGTTGTGCCGCGCCGGTATGCCCAGCTGTAGCTGGGTTATCACGTCCTGTGGGGTGTGCAGGTCGAAGCTATACAGCCCGTTACGCAGCGCTATGTTGCGGGGGTGCGCATCGGCCTGCTCGGTGAGGCCGTAGGTTATGGTGCTAACGCCCTGTGCCAGCGTGGGGTTGAGGCTCAGGCCGTGCTTTAGGAGCAGGATGCCATTGGGCTCGATGCGGGCGGCGTACTGCTCGAATGCCTCCAGCACATGCTGGTGGGAGCCGTACACGTCGAGGTGGTCGGGGGCGGTGGAGGTGATGATGGCCAGATGGGGCGATAGGGTGAGGAAGCTGCGGTCGAACTCATCGGCCTCCACCACCAGCAGGCCGTGTCCGCGGTCGGCCAGCAGCAGGTTGCTGCCGAAGTTCTTGGCGATACCGCCCACCAGCGCATCGCAGCCCAGGGCCGATTGTCCCAGCAGGTGGGCCAGCATGGTGCTGGTGGTGGTTTTTCCGTGGGTCCCAGCCACGCCCAGTGTGCGGTGCTTGCTCGATATTAGCCCCAGCACCTGCGCCCGTTTGAGCGGATTGTGCCCGCAGCTGCGCAGATGGCGCAGCTCGCTGTGTTCGGCGGGGATGGCGGGGGTGTACACCAGCATGGTGCCCTTGGGGTCGAGGAATTCTGGTGGGATTAGGGTCACATCGTCATCGAAGTGTACCCGTATGCCCAGCTCGGTCAGGGTCTGGGTGATGGGCGATGGGGTACGGTCGTAGCCGGCCACGCTCAGCCCAGCGTGGGCGAAGTAGCGGGCCAGCGCGCTCATGCCTATTCCGCCTATGCCCACGAAGTAAACGCGTTGCAGGTTGTCGGGCTGTGCTATGCTGTGTGTGGGGGCGGTCATCGGGCGTTGGGATTTTGGGGTGAACATAGGGCCAGCACCTGCTGGGCTATGGTGCGGGCCGAGTGGGGCATGGCCAGCTGCGCGGCGTTCTGGGCTAGCTGTGCGCGTAGGGGAGCATCGTCTAGCAGCGATATGGCCCGCCGCACCAGCTGCGTGGGGGCATCGGCATCGGCAATCATGATGGCCGCTTGACGGTCGGCCAGAGCGCGGGCGTTGTGGGTTTGGTGATCTTCGGCCACGTTGGGCGAGGGTACTAGGATGGCGGGCTTGGCCACGATGCACAGCTCCGAGATGGTACAGGCCCCCGCCCGCGATACCACGGCATCGGCGGCGGCATAGGCCATGTCCATGCGGTTTACGAATCCCATCACCTTTATGTTATCGACGGTGATGCCGTTGTCCATGGCCCGCTGCACCTCATCGAGGTAGAGGGCGCCGGTTTGCCATATTACCGTGAGCTTGGGCTGCTGGGTCAGTAGCTGCAGCCCGTCCATCATGCTGCGGTTGATGGTGCGGGCGCCCAGGCTGCCGCCCAGCACCAGCAGCACGCGGTGGTCGGCGGGTATGCCGAAGTGCAGTAGGGCCTCGGCGGGGGTGGGGCGGAGGGGTTCGAGGTCCTGACGCACGGGGTTGCCCGTGAGCAGTATTCGGTCGGAGGGGAAAAAGCGCTCCATTCCGCTGTAGGCCACGCAAATTTTCTGGGCCGAGGCGGCCAGCATCTTGTTGGTTTTGCCTGCAAACGAGTTCTGCTCCTGTATCAGGCACGGGATGTGCATCTGAGCGGCAGCGGCCAGCGTGGGGAAGCTGGCGTATCCGCCTACGCCCACGGCTACGTGGGGGCGGAACGTTTTGATGATGCGTTTTACCCGCCGTGCGCTCTTCCAAAGCTTGAGGGGAAGGCCGATGTTGCGAAGCAGATGCTGGCGGTCGAAACCGCATATGGGTAGCCCCTCGATGCGGTAGCCAGCCTTGGGCACACGTTCCATCTCCATGCGGCCCTCGGCTCCCACAAATAGGATGTCCGCATCGGGCCTGAGCTCGCGCAGCGCGTTGGCAATCGAGATGGCCGGGAAGATGTGGCCGCCCGTGCCGCCGCCGCTAATTATGATCCGTAATGGGTTTTTCTCCATCGAAAAGCTCTTTTTTGTTCTGCACTCTGCTTACGCTCAGTATCATGCCAAAGGCCACGCCGGTGAGCAGCAGCGATGTGCCGCCCATGCTCACCAGGGGCAGCGTCTGCCCGGTAACGGGTATCAGGTTCACGGCCACGGCCATGTTTACCAGCGCCTGCATCACCATGAGCAGGGCCAGTCCGAAGGCCAGGAACGCGGGGAAGGTGTACTTCTCGCGGCGCACGATGATGCCCACGCGGTAGAGCAGTATCAGGTAGAGCATGAGCACCAGCAGCCCGCCCAGCAGCCCGAACTCCTCCACTATTATAGCGAATATGAAGTCGGAGTAGGGGTGGGGCAGGATGTTGCGCTGGGTCGATTGTCCAGGGCCCTTGCCGAATATGCCGCCCGTGGCTATGGCGATTTTCGACTGCTCGGCCTGAAAGTTGGCATCGCGTGAGCCCTCGCCCGAGAAGGTCGTAACGCGGTTCACCCACGTCTGGGCTCGGTTACCCACCCCGAGTAGCAGCGATAGGGCTATGAACACCGTCACCAGCCCTACGCCCAGCCCCGATACGAGCAGCAGGTAGAGTACTCTCACACGCCCCACGAACATCATCAGCATGGAGGCCAGGCCCAGCAGTAGCGCGGTGGAGAGGTTGGCCGGCATGATGAGGCCGCACACCAGCCCCACGGGCAGTATGACGGGCAGAAATCCGCCCGTGAAGCTCGTAATCTGCTTCTGCCGCTGCGACAGGGTCGCCGCTACGTACATCACCAGCGCCAGCTTGGCCAGATCTGAGGTCTGGAACGACAGTCCCAGCCCTGGAATCTCGAGCCAGCGCGAGGCATCGTTCAGGTTGGTGCCCGCTACCAGCGTAACTAGCAGCAGCGGCACCGACAGCAGCAGCATGGGCTTGGCGAGCAGTCGGAACCAGCGGTAGTGGATCATGTGCGTACCCCATATCACCGCCAGCCCGGCCAGCAGGAACAGCCCCTGCTTGAGCAGGAAGTGGGTGGTGTTGCCCCCATAGCGGCGGTAGGCCAGCGAGCCGGTGGAGCTGTAAACCACCAGTAGCGACAACACGCACAGCACTACCACGATGATCCAGATCACCTTGTCGCCCTTTAGGTATCTATTTACAAGCCGTTTGCTGTCCATTCTATATGTGTCGTGTGCGTTGTGCGTGGTTTGTCCATTATAGCGCCCTCACCGCCTCCTTGAACTGCCGTCCTCTGTCCTCATAGTTCTCGAAGAGGTCGAAGCTGGCGCAGCATGGCGAGAGCAGCACCACATCGCCGGGCTCGGCCAGGGCGTAGCAGCGCTGCACGGCTTCGCGGGCCGATGTGGTGTCGAACATGGGCAGCCCTAGATGCCCGAAGGCGGTGTGTATCTTGCTGTTGTCGGCTCCCATGCACACTATGGCCTTCACCTTTTGGCGCACTAGGTCGAGCAGCTCGGAGTAGTCGTTGCCCTTGTCGGTGCCGCCCACTATCCACACCACGGGTGCGGTCATGCTCTCTAGGGCGTACCAGGCCGAGTTCACGTTGGTGGCCTTCGAGTCGTTGATGTAGTGCACATCTCTGATTGTCAGTACGTACTCCAGCCTATGTTCCACGCCCTTAAAGTCGGCCAGCGCCTCGCGGATTACCCCGTTGTGGATGTTGAGCAGCTGGCCTGCTATGCCCGCCGCCATGGAGTTGTAGATGTTGTGCTTGCCCTTGAGCGACAGCTTGTCAATGGGGATTTCGAGGTGCTGGCGCAGGTAGCCGAGCACCATGGTGTGGCAGTCGGGCTCGAGCCATGCTGCCTGCCCCTTACGTATGCGTTGCGAGAAGGGCAGCTGCTGCGCCCTCAGCACTATTTTTTTCAGCTGGGCCACGGTTACTGCATCATCGGAGCAGAAGATGAAACAGTCATCTGCTTTCAGGTTGCGGGCGATGCGGAACTTGGAGTCGGCGTAGAGCTGCATCTGGTGGTCGTAGCGGTCTAGGTGGTCGGGGGTGATGTTGAGCAGGATGGCGATGTCGGGCTTGAATTCGAACACGCCATCGAGCTGGAAGCTGCTCAGCTCCAGTACGTAGTAGTCGTAGCTGGCGGTGGCCACCTGATAGGCGAAGCTCTCGCCGATGTTGCCCGCCAGGCCCACGTTGAGGCCCGCCTTCTGCATCATGTGGTAGATGAGCGAGGTGGTGGTGGTTTTGCCGTTGCTGCCAGTGATGCACACCGTTTTGGCGCGGGTGTAGCGGCCAGCGAGCTCAATCTCCGATATGATGGGGATGCCGCGCTCGCGCAGGGCCTGCACGGCGGGGGCATCCTCGGGGATGCCGGGGCTCTTCACCACCTCATCGGCGCTCAGCAGCAGGGACATGGTATGCGGCCCGCCCTCCTCAAAGTCGATGCCGTGGGCCACCAGCCGCTCGCGGTGCCGTGGGCGTAGGGTGCCCGTGTCGGAGAGGAACACATCGTGCCCCTGCTGCTTGGCCAGCACGGCTGCGCCCGTGCCGCTTTCTCCCCCGCCGAGTATCACTATTCTGCTCATGATGCTTAAATCCCTGAATGTTTGTGTTGATTGGATGTTTAACGTAGCTTGAGCGTTACCACGGTGATGGCGGCTAGCAGCGCGGCCACAATCCAGAACCGGGTTACGATTTTTACCTCGTGCAGGCCCTTCTTTTGGTAGTGATGGTGCAGTGGCGACATGAGCAGTACGCGGCGGCCCTCGCCGTACTTGCGCTTGGTGCGCTTGAAGTACGATACCTGCACGATTACCGACAGGCTCTCCACGAAGAACACGCCGCACAGCAGGGGCAGCAGCAGCTCCTTGCGCACCAGTATGGCGAACACCGCGATGATGCCGCCAATGGTGAGGCTGCCCGTGTCGCCCATGAACACCTGCGCTGGGTAGCTGTTGTACCACAGGAAGCCTATCAGTGCCCCTATGAGCGCGCTGGCGAACACCACCAGCTCGCCCGACATGGGGATGTACATGATGTTCAGATAGCCCGAGTAGATGATGTTGCCCGACAGGTAGGCGAACACGCCCAGCGTGGTGATGTTCACCGCCGATATGCCCGTGGCCAGCCCGTCGAGGCCATCGGTGAGGTTGGCCGAGTTCGACACCGCCGTTATCACCAGTATTACCATCGCTACGAATATCACCCATGTGATGCCCTCCCCCCAGCGGCCCCCGCGGAACGGGTTGAGGTAGCTATAGTCGAACTCGTTGTTCTTGAAGAACGGTATGGTGGTCTGTGCCGCCTTTCGATTGCGGCTATCGGCCTGCTGCACCTGCGTGGCGCTCACTATCTCAGCCTGCGCGGCGGTGTCGCGCACCACTACATCGGGGTGCAGCCACATGGTGAGCCCCACGAACAGCCCCACCGCCACCTGCCCAAAAATCTTGTAGCGACCGCGCAGCCCCTCCTTGCGCCCGCGGTACACCTTTATGTAATCGTCCGCGAACCCCACCATGCCGAACATCAGCGTCGATACTATCATCAGCAGCAGGTAGATGTTGCTCAGGTTGGCGAACAGCAGCACTGGCAGCAGCGTGGAGGCTATTATGATGATGCCCCCCATGGTGGGCGTACCCGCCTTTTGGGCCTGCCCGGCCAGCCCCAGCTCGCGGATTTCTTCTCCAATCTGATGCCGCTGCAGCATGGCTATGACGCGCTTGCCCACGAACATGGCCAGGGCCAGCGCCCCTATGAAGGCCATGGCCGAGCGGAACGAGATGTAGCCGAATAGGCGCGCTCCAGGGAGGGCGGAGTGCTGGGTTAGGTATTCGAAAAGATGGTAGAACATTGTTTTTATGTTGTTGTTCAGTTGTTTGACTTTGGTTGCGGTGCGCAGCCTAGGGTCTCGCGCACCACCTCGCGGTCATCGAAGTGGTGGCGCACGCCCTGCACCTCTTGGTAGTCCTCGTGCCCCTTGCCAGCCACCAGCACTACGTCGCCAGGGCGGGCTAGGGCACAGGCCGTGCGAATGGCCTGGCGGCGATCCACTACGCACAGCGTGCGCTGCGACTGCTCGGCATCGAGGCCCCGCAGCATGTCGTCCACTATGGCCTGCGGCTCCTCGAATCGGGGGTTGTCCGAGGTGAGCACGGCGCGGTGGCTCATGCGGGCCGCTATGCGGGCCATCTCGGGCCGCTTGGTGCGGTCGCGGTTGCCCCCGCAGCCCACCACGCAGATGAGCTGCCCCTTGCCTGCCATGATGTCGGTAATGGTGCCCAGCACGTTCTGCAGCGCATCGGGGGTGTGGGCGTAGTCCACCACGGCCACTACGCCCCCAGCGGAGCGGATGTACTCGAAACGCCCAGGCACCGCGCCCACCGCGCTCAGCGGGGGGAGCACCTGCTGCTGCTCAAAGCCTAGGCAGCGCAGGGTGGTGTATATGGCAGCCACGTTGTAGGCGTTGAAACGGCCCACCAGCCGAGTCCACAGCTCTACGCCATCGATGTTGAGCTGCATTCCATCGAAGTGGTTCTCCACTATGCGCACGCGCACATCGGCCATGGCCCGTAGGGCATAGGTGCTCACGCGGGCTGGGCTGTTCTGCACCATCACCATGCCGTTGCGGTCATCGGCGTTGGTGATGGCAAACGCCGTGGGCTCCAGCATGTTGAATAGGCCCTGCTTGGCCTTTATGTACTCGGCAAAGGTGCCGTGGTAGTCGAGGTGGTCATGGGTGATGTTGCTGAACACCGCCCCAGCGAAGCGCAGCCCGGCTATGCGGTGCTGCACCACGGCGTGCGAGCTCACCTCCATGAAGCAGTACTCGCAGCCCTCGCGGCACATCAGGTCGAGCAGGCGGTTCAGCTCCACGGGGTCGGGGGTGGTGTGGTGGGCGGGCAGCTCGGCATCCACCACGCGGTTCACCACGGTGGAGAGCAGCCCGGCCCGGTGCCCCAGCTGCATAGCGATGCGGTGGAGCAGCGTGGCGGTGGTGGTTTTGCCATTGGTGCCCGTGATGCCCACCAGCTTTAGCCGCGATGAGGGGTGGTCGAAGAACGCTGCCGACATCAGGCCCAGTGCCCGCGCCGAGCTGTCCACGCGTACAAAGCACACGTGCGCTGGGCGCTCTGCTGGCAGCTCCTCGCACACCACCGCGCAGGCACCCTGCGCCACGGCCTGCGCCACGAAGCGATGCCCATCGGCCTGTGTGCCGCGTATGGCGAAGAAGCAGCAGCCAGGGCCGGCCTGCCGCGAGTCGAAGCAGAGCGCATCGATGGGGATGCTGGAGGCCCCCACCACCTCTGGATGTAGCTCCTGTGGGAGTATGCTCTGTAGGATTTTTGTTGCCATGTGGATGTGCGGTTTGTTTTTTATGTTGATGACATCTCGAGCTGCACCGTGCTGCCGGGCACAACGGTGCTGCCCGGCGTTACCGATTGCGCCCTCACGGTGCCAAAGCCGCTGAAGCGCACCTTTACGCCGCTGTTCTCGAGCAGGTATATGGCATCGCGGAGGCCCATGCCCACCACGTTGGGAATGACGGATGTGCTGGGGGTCAATGCGTTGAGCACTACCTGCTCATCGCTACGGGTGGTCGTGGCCCAACCCTTGGGGTCGGCATTCAGGGTGTAGGGCACACGTAGGTCGCCCAGCACTCTAGCCAGCTGCTGGGTTTGGGTGTTCTTGCACTGCGGCGGCTCGGGCGTGGTGCTGCGGTCCACGCGCCCGAACCACTCGGGGTTGGTGGCATATACCTTGTCGGCAATCTCCTTGAACACCGGGCCAGCCACCACGTTGCCGTAGTACACGCTGTTGCTCGGCGAGTTCACCACCACTATGCACGAGTATTTTGGGGCCTCGGCGGGGAAGTAGCCCGCAAACGATGCCTGGTAGCTCACCGTGCCCTGATGCCTATAGCCCCTGGTGCCCTTGGCCACCTGGGCCGTACCGGTTTTGCCAGCTATGCGGTAGTGCGCGTTGCGCAGGTGTTTGGCCGTGCCGCGCTCCACCACGCCCTCTAGGGCCTCGTGCACCTGCCTGAGCGTGCTGCGCGAGCATATCGATGAGGCCAGCACCTCGGTGGGGAAGGTCTGCACCGTTTGCCCATGCTTTTTTAGGGCCTTCACAAAACGGGGTTTCACCATCTTGCCCTTGTTGGCTATGGCGTTGTACAGGGTGAGCATCTGCAGCGGGGTTAGGCTCACCTCGTAGCCCATGCTCATCATGGGCATGCTGAGCCCCGACCATAACTTGTCGCCAGGGTACTTGATGTAGGGTGCGCCCTCGCCCGCTATGGGTAGCCCCAGCGGCTGGTTCAGCCGCATGGCATACAGGCGGTTCACGAAGTCCTTTTCCTTGCCCTTGTACTTGGTGCTCACCAACTTTACCATGGCTATGTTCGACGAGAGCTCGAACGCCTCGCGCACCGACACCAGGCCGTACCCGCCGTGGCGCGAGTCGGTGATGTCCTTGTCGTATATCCTGTAGCGCCCGCTGCCCGTATTTATGGAGTCATCGAGCGTGATGAGGCCATCCTCGAGCAGGGCTATCAGCGTGGCCACCTTCATGGTGGAGCCCGGCTCCGATGCCTCGCCTATGGCGTAGTTGTACAGCTCGGTGTAGCCCCCGTCGGGGGTGCGTTTGAGGTTGGCTATGGCCTTGATGTCGCCCGTGGCCACTTCCATGAGCACGGCGCAGCCATGGTCGGCCCCGTGCCGGCTGAGGCTGCGGTGCAGGGCCGCGTCGGCCACGTCCTGTATGTCCACATCGATGGTGGTGATCACGTCGGTGCCGTCCTCAGGCTCGATCTCATCGGCGCTCTTGGCGGGCACCCAGTTGTTGCCCGGTATGCGCTGATACACCCTGAAGCCCTCGCGCCCGCGCAGCGCATAGTCGAATGCGCCCTCAATGCCCACGGCCACGCCGCCCGCGTTGATGGTGCCCAGTGTGCGTGCGGCCAGCGCCCCGTGGGTGAGCTTACGCTTGTTGCTCGGCACGATAATCAGGCCGCCCTTGTTGGCCCCCATGCGGAACAGGGGGAATTTGCGCAGCTGCTGTAGCTCAAGGTAGTCCACATTGCGGTTGCCTATGCGGTAGTAGCGCCGGCCCTTGTCGAGCTTGCGGGCATTGGTGAGCTCGGAGCGGTAGGCGTATTTCGACTGGTTCTTGAAGAGCGCCGATAGGCATATGGCCAGCGAGTCGATGTTGTCGGTGAAGACCCTGTCGGTGAGGCCGCTGGCCATCAGATCCATGCGAATCTCGTAGTAGGGCACCGACGATGACAGCACCCGCCCATCGGTGGCGCAGATGTCGCCGCGGTTGGGGCTGAGCACCATGTTCTTATAGGTGGTGCTCTCGGCGCGCTCGCGCCATTGGGCCCCCTCCGCGAACTGTATGTAGGCGATTTTGCCCACTATGGCCGCGCCCACCAGCACAAATGCCGTGTAGACTATCACTATTCGGTTCAATATTTGTCGTTTCTTCGACATCGGCGGGGGGCTCATTTGATCACTTTGGGCGGCGTGGTGGACTCCTCTAGCCCTAAGTTCTTCTGGTTCACTAACTTTACCACCTCTGACTGACGGCTGATCTGCATCAACGTGGCGGCGGTAGTTACCGACTCGGCGCGTAGGTTCTTCACCTCCTGCCGTAGCGTCTGCTCGCGGCGCATCAGCCGGTCGTAGCGGTAGTGGTTGCCTATGTACATCACGGCCAGTAGTACTAGGAACATCATGAACGGGAACTGCCGCGCTATGGACTCGCGGGTGAGGATGTTGCCCGTCAAGAAGTCGCTAACCCTCAGCCCGTCAGTCCGTTTTGGGGCTACAGGTTCCTCCTCAACGAACTCCACCAGTTCGTTCTGCGCCTGCTGGGGCTGCTGTTCTTGTTCCTGCTCTAGCTCTGTCATGGTTCGGTCGGGCGCGCTGCGTTGTGATGTATATTGTATACTTATAAGGTGTGCTGCGTGTTCGGTCGCAATACGTTGGATTATAGGGTATGTGTCACGCGTTGGCCCACTCGCAGCTTGGCGCTGCGCGAGCGGCTGTTGTCCGCCTGTTCGCGGGGGCTGGGTGTAATTACGCGGCGGTTCACCTGTTCGAATGGAGCGTTGGGGTTGGCGCCCGTTATGGCATCGCGCTCATCGTTGCCATCGGGGCTGCCCGTGCGCATGAAGTTCTTCACCATGCGATCCTCCAGCGAGTGGTACGACACCACGGCCAGCCGCCCTCCCACGCGCAGTGTGCGGGCCGCGCCCAGCAGCATGGCTCGCAGCGCATCTAGCTCGTGGTTCACCTCTATGCGTATGGCCTGGAACACCTGGGCCAGCATCTTGTTGCGCCGCTGGGGGGGCAGGGCGGGTTCCAGCGCGGCTACTAGGTCGTCCACTTCGCAGAGCTCGCGCTGGGTGCGGGCTTCGGCTATGCGCCTTGCCAGGGGGCGGGCCGCATCCAGCTCGCCGTAGGTGCGCAGCAGCTGGGCCAGCTGCTCCTCGGTGTACTGGGCCAGCACCTGGCGGGCCGACAGCTGGGCTTGGCGGTTCATGCGCATGTCGAGCGGGCCGTTGTGGCTGAAGGCGAAGCCCCGCTCGGGGCTGTCTATGTGGCGCGATGACAGCCCCAAATCGGCGAGTATGCCATCGACGTGCTCTATATTTCTGATGGACAAAAAGTTACGAAAGTATTGAAAGTTGCCCCTGATGAGCGTGAAGCGGGGGTCATCGATGGCATTGGCCATGGCCTCCTCATCGCGGTCGAACGCCAGCAGCCGTCCGTGCGGCCCCAGCCGCTCCACGATGGCGCGGGAGTGACCGCCCCCTCCAAAGGTGAGATCCACGTAAACTCCGTTGGGCACTATGCCTAAGCCCTCTATGCACTCGTGCAGCAGCACTGGTACATGATACGCCATGGCCTATTCCTCCTTAGCTTTTGTGGGCATTTCGCCCATTATGTTCTCGGCCATGGCGGCGAGGTCGGCGGGGCCAACCTGCGCTGCTTGGTAGCGGTCTTTAGCCCACAGCTCTATTCGGTCGCCCATGCCGGCGATTACCACCTCCTTGCTCACGCCCACCAGGTCGAGCAGGCGGCGGGGGAGGAGCAGGCGCCCGTTGGCATCGAGCGACACCTCGGCTGTGCCTCGGTAGAACTCGCGTAGGAACACGTTGTGCTCTCGGTTGTAGGGGTTTATGCGGCTGCGCAGAATGGCGTTTTGATGCTCCCACTCCTCTATCGGGAATAGCACTAGGCAGTCGGCGAAGATGTCCTTCTTGGCCACGAACCGGTCGGGCGTGCTGCTGGTCAGCTGTCGTTTGAGCGACGCTGGGAAGAGCACGCGTCCCTTGTCATCCGCTTTGCATTCATAATCACCGGTGAGCGAGGCCATGGGGTATATTGTGTTTCAACACAAATATACGATATGTTTTTCCATGTGGTGCCACTTTTTCCCACTTTTTACCACTGTCGGCGGCACTTTTTATAGCCGTATTGTATGTAAATTACTGATTTATATATATTTAATTGCGATATTTTTTTTGTGATACGTTGGGTGCTGGGGTGTCATACGAGCTGCATCGGGTGTTGCGTTGGGCCCTCTACGGGAGCAATGCGGCATGGCGCGAGGCCCCATGTCGTGCGGCGTTGCAGTCCGTTGTGGCGGTATGACGTTGATTTTTAAGTATATATCAGCATTGTGAGGCTGGATGGAGCCTCTGCGTAGTGCGCATATTTAGTTGTGTGTGTATCAGGTATTTACGCTAAATATGCTCCAAATGGTGGGTGAAAGTGGGAGCTATTGGTTGGCGGAGTGCAGGTGGGCGTATTGCAGCACCAGCTTCTTTTGGCCTGTTGGGCCGAAGTCCACCAGCGCTATGGCGTTTGGCCCCTCGCCCTCGACGCTCAGCACACGGCCAGGCCCAAATCGCTCGTGTATTACGTTCATGTTGGGTCTTACCTGGTTGGGGCTGAGCGCGTTGCCTCTAGTTGATGGGGCTGGGCGTTTGGTGGCGGGGGCGGATTCGTGTGTGCGGGGTGCTAGGCTGCGCAGCGGTCGGCCCGGGGCTGGTTGGGGGCGCGAGCTCCGGTCGGAGCGCAGCCCCTGCGCCATGCGGGCATCGGCCTCTATGTACTGCGGGTCGATGTCGCCCAAGAAGCGGCTGGGCGAGTGGTGTTGCATCTCGCCCCACTGCATACGGCTGTGGGCGAACGAGATGGAGAGCCGTTTGGCGGCGCGGGTGACGGCCACGTAGAACAGGCGGCGCTCCTCTTCTAGTTGCGTGGTGGAGCCAGAGCTCATGGGCGATGGGAACAGGCCCTCCTCGAGGCCCACCAAGTACACGTAGTCGAATTCGAGGCCCTTCGATGAGTGCACGGTCATCACGCTCACGCGGTCGTCGTCGGCTGTATCGTCCTGATCCATGTCGGTGAGCAGGGCCACGTTGGCTAGGTACTCGGGCAGGGTGATGGGCTCATCGAGGTCGCCCTGCTCGCGGCGCTGCTCCACGTACTGCTTCACGGAGTTGAGCAGCTCCTCCACGTTTTGCAGGCGGCTGAGGCCCTCCACGGAGCTGTCGGAGCGCAGCTCCTGCAGCACCCCCGATGAGCGGGCTATGTTGCTGGCCGTGTCGAATGCATCGGCGGTCTGCGCGTTGTGCCGGTGCGCCTCCAGCAGCTCGGCAAAGCCGAGGAGCTTCTTCACGGCGGTGGGCTTTATGGCCTCGGCGGGCTGCACCCTTAGGTCCTCTATGGTGTGCCACAGGCTTTGGTTGGCCCGGTTGGCCAGCTCCTGTAGGTGCCCCACGGTGGTGTCGCCGATGCCGCGGGTGGGGTAGTTTATGACGCGGCGCAGGGCCTCGTCGTCGTTGGGGTTCACGGCCAGGCGGAGGTAGGCCAGCATGTCCTTCACCTCCTTGCGCTGGTAGAACGACTGCCCGCCGAATATGCGGTAGGGGATGTTGCGCTTGCGCAGGGTTTCCTCGAATGCGCGGGACTGGGCGTTGGTGCGGTACAGGATGGCGATGTCGGCGTAGCGGCAGTGCTCGCGCAGGTTGGTGTCGTAGATGTCGGCGGCCACCATGAACGCCTCTTCCTGCTCGGTGTAGGCCCCCATGAGCCTGATGCGCTCGCCCTGGTCGCCCTCCGAGAAGGCTACCTTTTTGATCTGCCGCTCGTTTTTGGCTATTATGCTATTGGCCGCATTCACAATGGTTTGCGTGGAGCGGTAGTTGCGTTCGAGCTTCACTATTTTGCAGCCGGGGTAGTCGGTCTGGAAGTTGAGGATGTTCTGGATTTCGGCCCCTCTGAACGAGTAGATGCTCTGCGCATCGTCGCCCACCACGCACACGTTGCGGTGCAGCTCGCCCAGCCGTTTCACTATCAGGTACTGGGCGTAGTTGGTGTCCTGGAACTCGTCCACCAGTATGTGGCTGAATTGCTGCTGGTAGCGGGCCAGGGCCTCGGGGTGGTCGCGGAATAGGATGTTGGTGTAGAGCAGCAGGTCGTCGAAGTCCATGGCCGATGACTGCTGGCAGCGCTGGGCGTAGAGCATGTATATCTTGTAGATTTCGCCCATGCGCTGCTTGGTGTCATCGACAAGCACGTCGTGATTGCTGGCGTAGGCGGTGTGCGTTACTAGGTTGTTCTTGGCCATCGATATGCGGCTGTGCACGGTGTTGTCCTTGTACACCTTGGGATCGAGGCCCAGCTCCTTCACTATTTGTCTGACGAGCGTGCGCGAGTCGGTGGTGTCGTAGATGGTGAAGTTCGGGCTGAAGCCCAGCAGCTCGGCCTCGCGGCGCAGTATGCGGGCAAATATGGAGTGGAAAGTGCCCATCCATAGGCGGTTGGCCGGTTTGCCCACCACGCTGGCCACGCGCTCGCGCATCTCCTTGGCCGCCTTGTTGGTGAAGGTGAGCGCGAGTATGCACCAGGGCTTCACGCCCTGCTCGAGCAGGCGGGCCACGCGGTAGGTGAGCACACGGGTTTTGCCCGAGCCCGCGCCGGCCACCACCAGGCAGGGGCCATCGGTGGCCAGCACCGCCTCGCGCTGCGCATCGTTTAGTCCGTCAAGGTAATCGGCATACATTAGTTATATGTTGCTTGTTGTGAGATGTTTATGATTACGAGCCCGCAACGGCTGCGGGGCAATCGGCGCTGCAAAAATACGAAGTAAAATTGGCTTTGCCGAATGGCGGAATCCGCCCCGCGTGCTGGGGGCCCCTTCACGAGAGGTATGGGCAGTGCACCATTAAGGCCACGGGCCTTTCTTACACCCTTTACACCCTGCATGTAATAGTGGAGCAGGAGCTCTCGCCCGACCCATGGTTCATATCCTACGCTGTGGCCACCCAAAACAATACAGCCCCCAGTAGTCTTGCGCAGTGGCGCAAGGGGGGCTACATACATGCCGTGGTGCCCATGTTTGAGAGCTACGTGAAGTACTACCTGCACATTTTATCTACCGATGAGTGCGCATGGGCCGTGGAGGACGACCACGGCATTGTGGATCCCTACAGCAACTATAGCGGTCTCAGCCAAGAAAAAACGGGCACCTGCCTTGAGCTGAAGGGGAACAAATACGGGCAGTTCACCCTAGTGGCCACCCATAAGGTTACGGGCGAGGTGCACCGTATCACCACCTTGGTGGAGCAAACGCTCTCGCCCGACCCGCTGGTGCTGCAATGGGCTCTTAATCCAACGGCCAGGGTACGTCCTTCCGATGACAAATTCGTACTGGTGCCCGATGATGGCCCTATGCACGTGGTGGCCCCCGGTGTGAACTACAAGCACTACCTGTACGTGGAGGCCTCCGACGATGTAACGTGGAGCTACAGCCAAGATGTTAAAGTGTTCAGCGAATGGGGTACACCGAATAGCCAGTCGGGCAAGCAGTTTGTGGGCAACTTGGACGGCAACCACGGCACAGCCATCCTTACAGCCACCCATGCGGGCGGCGAGGTGCGCACCCTCACCGTGAGGTGGAGCCCGAGCTAACGTCCGATGTGGTGCTCGTGCACTCCGATGGCCGTAGGCAGCACCTCGATGGAGCTAACAGCATGGTGCTCATCGTGCTCAACGAGGGCCACTTCTACCTCGAGGGCGCGGGCTGCGCCGTTACCCAGTGGGACTCCGAGGAGGAGGTGTGGTACTCCACCACCGAGTATGGCTGGCACTACTGGCTCGACCAGTTCGATGCCGCCACAGGTAGGGGGAGCTTCAACCCCCGCAAGGAGGACACGCGCCCCATCACCGTGCGCTACACCCTCAACGGGGAGGCAAAAAGCCTGCAGTTCAACCTCAAGGTTGAGGCCAGCACTATAGAAGAGGTAAAGACCTACGTGGGCAGCGCTGTCCAGTCCCCTCACTGTGCAGGGCCCAGAGCGCACCTATATCACGCTCAAAGGCCGCCATAAGAACCAAACCGAGTGGGTTGCGCTGCCCGCATCGGCCTACCGCATACTCGACCAAGAGGGCGTACATGTCATGGGGAACAGCTTTGCCCTGTGGCACGCTGGACGTTTCGAGCTTACCGCCACCATGAAGGATGGCCCCAGCACCACATTTGCCGTAGAGTCGGCCTTTGTGGAGCTCACGGATTTCGAAATGCTATGCCCTGCCACATGGAATATCGACAAGTGGAACGGGTTGAGCAACAAGCGGATAGGCATCAGGGAGGTGGATATGGACGACAAAGACAACGGCTATGTGCTCACCTTCAGTCCCGCCAACGCCAGCAGTACCGGGCTGGAATGGGAGGCCCTCGACCCCGATGTGGCCGAATTCGACCCGCTCCACGCCAACGGCATTGTGCCCAAACGGGATGGCTCCGCGCGCTTCCGTGTGCGCAGCACCAGCAACCCCGAGCTGGTGAGGGAGGTGCAGGTTGTGTTCTCCTACCTAAACCCGCTAGCTGCGGTGAACGGCCCTTCCCAGCTGCGCATAGCTGTTGACGAGGAGTACAACCTCACCGCCGACCTTGCATTCTCTCCCGCCACCGCCACGGAGCAGCGCTTTGCCTACGCCTACAGCCAGCCCGGCATAGCCGAGGTGCAGCATAAGGTGAACACAGACCCCGACAATGTCAACACGCCCAAGTGGACCACCCACACCCTGAAAGGGCTGGCCGAGGGTGTTGTGCTGCTCACCTGCACCCCGCTAGACCTCACACAGGGTGCAGAACCAGTTGTTATCCAGGTGTTTGTTGGCGATGCTGTATGCCCCGCCGCTCCCCAGCCCGAGGCCATAGAGACCTGCGGTAGCTACACATGGCACGGTGCGGAGTACTCCGCCAGCGGCAGCTACCACCACTCTGTTATCGCCCCAATCACTGGCTGCCAGAGCACCGAGACGTTGCATCTGACCATCCATCAGCCCACCTCCGGCGATACCACAGCCACCGCTGAGGATAGCTTCGCATGGTATGGCGCTGTGCATACCGCCAGCGGCAACTACCAGCACACGCTCACCGCCGCCAACGGCTGCGATAGCGTGGTAACGCTGCACCTGACCATCAAACCGTCTCAGCCCGATCAGCCATCGGGCCTGTTCGACACCAAGCTCACGGCCCTCACGCTCCACCCCAATCCCACCAGCGGCGAGCTGTGGCTAGCGGTGCCTGAGCTTGTCGAAGGCACCGTCGAAGGCACCGCCTCCGCCGAGGTCCGCGTGTACAACGCCAAGGGCCAGCTGGTGCTGTGTGTGCCTACCCATGGGGCTTCGGCAGGCTCAGCCCCCGCAGTGGCAGGCTCAGCCCCCGCCGCAGGACGCATCCGCATCGACCTGAACGGGCTGCCATCGGGCTTGTACATCATCCGCGTGGGCATCGCCACCGCCAAGGTGGTGCTGCTGTAGGAGCAGCAATGGAGCATGGCCCCCTTGTTTCGGAGAAAGGGCATGTGGAGAGGCGACTTATTGCGTCTGCATAGAATGAGAGGCGAACCCAGCGGGTTCGCCTCTCATTTTGGGCGGGGTGTGCGGGCGATGTGGGGATGTACGATGGTGGGATACTGGTGTCCGTGGCCCATCGCCAAGGGTGCGGTGCACAGGATATTGTCAAGCAGTTCGGCGTATTTTCCGGCCAGGTGCCGCCGCGAGAAGCATTCCACCTTGGGGTTCGTATTGTCGGGGAGTTCTTTGTTTAAATATTTGTAGTACAGTAGTTTAATTGTATCTTTCATTTTTTCCTTATCCTCAAAATCGATGGTGTAGCCAGCTTGGGTTTCGCTTATGATTTTGGCCGCATCGCCATCTTCAGGGCCTATGCATAGGATGGGCCGTCCGGAGGCCAGGTACTCGAAGAGCTTCCCTGTCAGCAGGCCCTTGGCGCGAGGCTCGCTGCTGGGCATGAGCAGGAGCAGGAGCAGGGTGGAGCTACGATGCGCCTGCGCCACCTGGCTGTGGGGGATGTAGGGCGAGTAGCTCACCTTTTCGCTTATGCCCCGCTGCTCGATGGACTTTACCACGCGGCTGTCTATTTGACCTGTTAGATTGATTTGCAGGTGTTTGCAAAAGCTTTGGTCGGCTTGGCAGAGCTCGGCCAGCGCCTGCCATAGGTTGTCTGGGTTCTGGATGGCGGTGAATACGCCCAGATGCAATATGCTGAACCTATCTGAAGGGCGGTGTGCTGGTGGCGTGACGTTGCTGCGTTCGAAGCCATTGTAGATGGTGGCGACATTGTTGGCACCGAGATGCTCCAGCCGTCTAGCACCATCGGGGGCCACGGTTACCACCCTGTCGGCCTTGGTCAGCACCTCGTGCTCCATGCAGCGGTGCCTGCGCTGGGAGCGGCGGGTGAGGTGCAGGCTCTGGAAATAGTCAATCTCCGTCCAGGGGTCGCGGAAGTCGGCTATCCATGGGATGCCCAGGGCCGCTTTCAGCCTCATGGCGATCAGGTGCATGGAGTGGGGTGGCCCCGTGCTGACGATGGCATCCACGGGATGTGTTTTCAGGTATTGTTTGAGGAAGCGCACCGAGGGCCTCACCCACCAACGGCGGGCATCGGGGATGAAGAGGTTGCCGCGAATCCATATTGAGAGGTGCTCCCGCCAGCTGGTCTTCTTTCTGCCCTCATTGATGGATGTCGATTTGACGGTCTCGTCCTTTTTGATGCCGAGGAATTTTTTGTAGAGGCCGTATGGCTCGATGATGGGCCGCCTGATGACCTCCATGTTGGGCGCGACATCGATCTCCAGCGAATGGTCCACGGCAGGGTACTCCGCATTCTGTGTGGTGTATACCACTGGCTGCCATCCGTATTTTGGCAGGTGCTTCGACATCTGTAGCCAGCGCTGCACACCGCTACCGCCCGATGGGGGCCAATAGTAGGTGATGATGAGGACGCGTTTCATAGGTGGTGCAAAGGTAGGCATTTTTAGCTTACTGCGGGGAGCAGGTTTGCGGGGGGTTGATGCGGGCGCTACGACTTGCCAGGTGGCCACGCTGCGTGCAAAATTTTTGTACTTTTGCTCCCCATAGAGCGGTACGCGTGGGCATCGTAGCGAGACAGAGCATCAAGGGCACCATTGCCACCTATATTGGGGTGGTCGTGGGCATCGTTACTACCTTTTTCGTCCAAACGAAAGCCCTTCAGCCTGAGCAGATCGGCCTCATCGACATCTTATTGCAATGCTCCCTGCTGTTTGGCGGTTTGGCGCAGCTGGGCACCAACTCATCGGCCATGCGCTACTATCCCCACTTCAAGGACGAGGAGCACCGCGACCACGGTTTTTTTGGATGGACGCTGATAGTCCCGCTGATAGGGTTCACCCTCTTTCTGTTGGCGTTTTTCCTCTTCAGAGGGGCGATTGTCGAGTTCTTCACGAAGGAGTCCGAAGTAGGCGCAGAGCTGTTCGACAGGTACGTCAATTTTGTCGTTCCGCTGGCACTTTTCATGCTGTATATATCTGTTTTTGAGACGAATAGCAACCTTCTGCTTCGCATCGTGCTGCCCAAGTTCATACGCGAGGTTGGGCTGCGCGTGGGAACCCTGGCTATTTATCTGCTGTATTATTACGAATTGGTTGATTTTGATGGTGTTATCGTTTTGTTCTGCATCCTTTACGGCCTCGCCACCTTGATAAATGTGGGCTATCTGCTGTCGCTCAAGCGCGTGTCGTTCAGGATAGAATGGGACTACATCAAGCCACAGCTCAAGCGCGATTTCCTTTTCTACACCTTGTTTATGATTACGGCGGCCCTGGCGGGCAACGTGATTCCGATGCTGAGCAAATTCTTTGTGGCGGCCAAAACCAGCTTCCATTTGGCGGGCGTGTTCACCATAGCCACCAATGTTGCCGCCCTCGTTGAGATGCCCTACCGCTCGTTGGGGGCCATTTCGAGGCCGCACATCTCTGAGGCCATGGCCAAACAGGACATGCAGATGGCCGATGCCTTATGTAAGACCGTTGCGCTGCACCAGTTCATAGCGGGCTGTTTCGTGTTTTTACTCATTTGGATCAATATCGACTTTATCTTCGACCTGCTGCCCAACGGCGATGCCTATCGCCTGGGCAAATGGGCGGTGCTCATTCTGTCGTTGAGCCGCCTTGTCTATTCCACCCTCGGCGTTACGACCACGGTTTTGAGCTACTCGAGATATTACTATTACTCGCTGATTTTTACCATTTTGCTTGCGGTGATGTCCATAATGTTGAACAGCTGGCTGGTGCCCATGTGGGACATCAGCGGTGGGGCATTGGCCAATGTGGGCTCCTATTTGGTGTATTTCATCTTGCTTGTGGCGTTCATCAGGTGGAAAATAGGGGTGAATCCGCTCTCTACGAAGTTGCTTCCTGTTATGACGATAGTATTGGCCCTATTTGGCATTAACTGGTTGTGGACCATTGCATTGGCACCTTGGTTTTCGGGCTTCTTTGCAAAACCCATTTTCGGTTTGGCCATCAACGCAGCTTTGAAGTCTTCCCTATTCCTTGTCTTGGGAATGGTGGCGTTGTATAAAATGAAAGTTTCCCAATCGGTGAATGACTTGGTGGGGAAGGCGCTTGTTTTTCAAGCGTGGTTTCGGAAAAAGTCGTAATCTTGTGTTTTGAATTTGCTCACTAGATAGGTTATTATGAAAATACTGTTCATATTGGATCACCCCTTCCCGCCGAATGTAAGGGTTGAAAACGAAATGAAAGCCTTGACCGATGCGGGCAATGATGTCCATGTCGCATGTGTTCAGAAAGACGGCGAACCCTTGATAGAAAAGACCATTTATGGCACGGTTCATCGTAAGTCCATGTCGAAGTTCATATACAAGTCAAGTGTTGGTGTATTGAAGTTTCCATTCTATTTCAATTATTGGAGGTGTTTTGTCGATAAGTTGTTTGCGAAAGAACGTTTCGATGCCATACATATTTGCGATTTACCTTTGGCGAAAATAGGGTATGAGGCCAAAATCAAATATGGCTCCACTTTTGTGCTTGATTTGTTCGAAAACTGGCCGGTTCTATTGCAGCTTTCTACGCATACCAATACGTTTTTGGGCAAGATATTGTCCTCTCATAAGCAATGGGTTAGGTACGAGAAAGAGATGTGCGGATTGGCCGACAGGGTTATCGTGGTAGTTGAAGAGGCTAAAACGAGAATAGAGTCGTTGGGCATACCGTCTGAAAAAGTCGTTGTGATTTCCAACACTTTGGATATAGAGGGGTTTGATGTACCAAAACGGAAGGCATTTAATACCGATGAAATCAGGATGCTGTATGTGGGGGGGATCAACTTTCACAGGGGCATACAATTTGTGATTAAGGCCATTTCCATTTTGAAAGAAAAGAATGTTCCTGTTCACTTTGATTTGGTTGGCGGTGGCAGTTATGTAGCGAACATCAAGGGCCTCATCGAAGAATTGCAAGTTCAGGACAATGTAACGGTACATGGCTATAAACCACATACCCAAATCTGCGATTTGTATGAGTCTGCCAATGTCGCTTTGATTCCTCACGTCAAATCAGGCCATACAGACAATACCATCCCGAATAAGATTTTCCAATACATGTTTGCCGAGATTCCTATGGTTGTTTCCAATTGCGACCCGTTGGTGCGTATCTTGAACGAAACTGAGAGTGGCCTTAGCTATCCTTACGACCAGCCCGAAGAATTGGCGGCCATCATAGCCGATTTCTATGAGCATCCAAAGAAATTGGATTGCTACATCAAGCATGGCCGTCAGGCTGTAATCGACAAATATAATTGGAAAGTGGATGGGAGGAAATTGGTTGAGTTCTATGCAGATCTTGCTTGATACAACATCATGGCGCGTATGAAAAAGATAATGTTGGTTTTTGGCACACGTCCCGAAGCAATCAAGATGTGTCCGTTAGTGATAGAGTTGAAAAAACACCCCGATGTATTTAATACAAAGGTGTGTGTCACAGGCCAGCATCGTGAAATGCTTGATCAAGTTTTGAATATTTTTGGCGTTGTGCCCGATTATGACTTGAATATCATGCAACAAGGTCAGGACTTATATGATGTCACCTCGAAAGTGTTGATTGGTATGAGGACGGTGTTGAACGATGCCATACCCGACGTGGTTTTGGTTCATGGCGACACCACTACCAGCATGGCGGCTGCGCTTGCGGCGTTCTATCAGCAAATTTCGGTGGGGCACGTTGAGGCGGGATTGCGTACACACAATATTTATAGCCCTTGGCCTGAGGAGATGAATAGACAAATCACGGGACGCATCGCTTGCATCAACTTTGCTCCGACCGAGTCGAGTCGTCAAAACCTGTTGGATGAAGGTGTCTTGGACGAAAGAATAACGGTTACAGGCAATACGGTAATCGATGCACTCCAAATGATTGTGGCCAAAATGAGTGTAGATGACGGACTTAATAAAGTGTTGAAAACCAAGCTGCTATCGTTTGGTTACGACATGGAGCGTTTGGCAAGTGGAAAAAAGATTGTCTTGATTACAGGGCATCGGAGAGAGAATTTCGGAGAGGGCTTCATGAATATTTGCAACGCCATCAAAAAGCTCGCTCAGACATATCCAAATGTTGATTTCGTTTATCCTATGCACTTGAACCCCAATGTTAGAAAGCCAATTCACGAGGTCTTTGGCGAGGATTTGACGCATTCGGACAATGTATTCTTTATAGAACCGCTTGAATACATGGAGTTTGTCTATCTGATGAAGAAATCCTTCATAGTGCTTACCGACAGCGGTGGTATTCAAGAGGAGGCTCCTGGGTTGGGAAAGCCAGTTCTCGTGATGCGCGACACGACCGAGCGCCCCGAGGCCGTTGAAGCAGGCACGGTGAAACTGGTTGGTACAGATATGGGGAAAATCATCAGAAATGTATCGTTATTATTGGATGATGCAGACGAGTATAGGAAGATGTCGCAGGCGGTAAATCCTTATGGGGATGGGAAGGCATGTGAAAGGATTATTCAAGCATTGGGGGGTATAAAAGCCCAGTCAAATCAATATAAATCGACATAGATAATATGCGTATGCTGTTGCTCTTTTTTGGGCAACTTCATATAGTTTCCATAAATGCTGGAAAGGTATTTGTCGGGATTTGAGGGGCTCAAAAATGTTTTGCCCTCAAAAGTGATGTCTTTTAGAGGAAACACAATGTCATGGGGATAAGAGTTGCCATAGACATTAAACTGTTTAGCATACCCGATATTCGTTTTTTTACCAAGGTTTATCAGTCCCCAAACAACGTCAAGGTTTAGTTTGATGATGGGAAATATTATTGTAGCCAAATGATTTTTTAAGGTTACACTTTGTTTGACAGAAAAAAAATGGCGTGTTTTCTGGTACCAGTGCATGATGAATTTTTGCAATTTTGGATTGGCATTTGGATATGGCTTTGCCTCAAAAATATCAATGTATAGACCTTTATTATAGTCCTTTGTAAAATCCTCATGCTTCGTAATGTAGAGCGAATTTTTATCTCTTACTTTGTCGATTAAGAGGCGATATGACGGGTCGGTTTCTTTGGTTTGCAGAAACAGGTTGTCTGGGAGTTCTTTCGGCGCGATCTCCAAAAAGCGATGGTAGTCTTCGGATGGCATGGAGATGTCAATATCATCGTCCCAAGGGATGAACCCACCATGGCGTACTGCGCCCAATAAAGTGCCAAAATCAATCCAGTATTGGATGTTGTGTTTGCGGCAGATTCTATCGATTTCGATGAGGATGTCCAAAAGACGCAGTTGTACCTTTCTCAGCAATGTGCCTTCGCCGTTAATATGAGAAAAATCATCCATGTTATCTACTATTTTGAAGCAACAATTCTGATATAGGTTTCATCGGTGCCTTTGTATGGCGCAAACCCTCTTTGCTCTTTAGCATAGTCAAGTTTGAAACCAAGGCTATTCAATTCTTTGCAGAACGATTCAAAATGGATGAAACGACGGTAATGGTCATTGAGGATGAAAGCATCTGGCTCGCCATCGATGGGCGTTCCCACTTGGTATATCTCGTTTTTCTGCCCTCTGACTTCGATGCAAAGTCTCCCATTTGGATTGAGGTTGCGGAATGCCCAACTTGTCACCTTCTCTTCTTGTTTTTTTGATATGGAGTGAAGGGTGAAACGTGAATAGACAATGTCGTATTTGTTGTTGTCGTCCAAACAAGTGAAATCCGCGCATTTGAAATTCAAGTTTTCAACTGTGCGATAACGGTAATTGAGAAGTTCAATGATGTTATCGCATTGGTCGAGGGCCGTCACTTGTGCGTTGGCATTGGCGAAGAAAATGGCATCGCGTCCATTGCCGCAGCCCAATTCGATGATGCCTTTCCCTTCAATGTCATGGGTCTCTGCGATATATCTTGCAAATAGAGAAGGCTGCTCTCCTTCCGATTGCTTCGAGTAAATGCCTTTCCAGTAGTTCTTATCCATGTATGTTAGTTTTCGTTGTCTTCGGTTATCTCTTCCCAATGCCCGCCTTTGTATAGGGCCGGTGCGGGATAAAAGGCCAGAGGATTTTCAACCAGCGTTGCACACCGCTGCCACCAGGCGGAAGCCAATAGTAGGTGATGATGGGAGCGCGTTTCATAGGTGGTGCAAAGGTAGGCATTTTTAGCTTATGCCAAGCGGCCCGTTGTCCGCGAACAGCTCCACCAGCAGCGCATCGCTGGTGAGGTAGCCAGCGGGCGGAATCAGCAGCACATCGGCATTGCGGAGCACCAGCACCCCGCTGCGCAATAGGGGCGTGGCCTGCCCCTGCAAGCGCTGCCGCGCCTCCTTACCAAAGCGGAGCTCCACCTCGGCTAGGCTCACCCCCCATTTTGTGCGTAAACGTGTGAGCAACATCTCGTTGTACATGTCAGTGGGGCTGAGCACCTCGCGTTCTACGGCGGGCTGCCCGCAGCGCAGCCCATTGGCCCAAAGGCGCAGCGAGCGGCTGTTCCACTGCCGTGAGCGGCCATCGTAGGAGTGCGCTGCGGGGCCAAGCCCCAGATAGGGCCGATTGAGCCAGTAGCCGCTGTTGTGGCGCGACTCCATGCCAGGCAGCGCGAAGTTCGATATTTCATAATGCTCGAAGCCCGCCTGGGCTGTTAGCTGACGCAGCAGCTCGAACTGGGCCACGCTCTGCTCCTCGGCCACGGGCTGCACCTGTCCGCGCCGCACCTGCTGATGCAGGCGGGTGCGCTCCTCCACCGTCAGGTGGTAGCACGACAGGTGCTGCACGCCCAGCTGCAATGCGGCCTCCAACGTGTGCCGCCACGTGGCGGTAGTGGAGTCCGGCAGGCCGTAGATGAGGTCGATGCTGATGTTGTCGAAGCCCTTGCGTTGCGCCATGCGCACAGCCTCAGCGGCGCGTTGCGCCGTATGCCGCCGCCCCAGCGCGGCCAGCTCGCCATCGTCCATCGACTGCACCCCTAGGCTCAGCCGGTTGAAGCCCATGGCGCGGTAGCTGGACAGCAGCGCGGGGTGCAGGTCGTCGGGGTTGGCCTCCAGGGTGAGCTCGGCGTTGGGATGCACGGTGAACTCGGCCCGCACGGCATCAACCACCAGCGCGAGCTGCTCGGGGGGCAGCAGCGATGGCGTGCCGCCTCCCACATACACCGTGCACACCTGGGCGCTAGGCGCAAACCCACGGCGCTGCCGCATCTCATCAATCACCAAGGCCGCGTAGTCAGACATAAGGTCATGATTAGCAATTGAATAGAAGTCGCAATAGGCGCATTTGCTGCGGCAGAAAGGCACGTGGACGTATATGGAGATGGGCTGCAACGGCATGGGCGTGGGCTTCGGTGGCGCAAGGTAGGCATAATTCCCCAAAATCTTGCCCCAGCAAATGCATCTCAGAGGCGATTTTCTGCGTACCTTTGTGCCATACGATTAGCATAGCAGCCAATGAACATGCCGAGCATAGCCCTAGCCGCCGACCATGCGGGATTCGAACTAAAGGAGCGCATAAAGACCTACCTAGAGCAGCGGGGCTACACCGTGGTGGACTATGGCACCCACAGCTCCGACAGCGTTGATTACCCCGACTTTGCGCACCCATTGGCCCAGGCGGTGGAGGCCGGCCAGCAGCAGCTCGGCTTCCTGTTCTGCGGCAGCGCCAACGGCGTATCCATAGCGGCCAACAAGCACGCTGGCATACGCTGCGCCCTATGCTGGATGCCCGAGATTGCCCAGCTCGCCCGCCAGCACAACAACGCCAACGTGTGCGCCATGCCTGCGAGGTATATATCTACAGATGAGGCTGTTGAGATTGCTAGGCAATTCCTGAGCACCGAGTTCGAGGGCGGACGGCACCAGCGGCGTGTAGAGAAAATAGCCATTTGCTAATGCAATGCGCATGTAATCAGGAAGTAAACTTAATGCACACATATTAACCCACAGACGAGATGAAAGGACCCATTTCTGAGTTTATCAACCACCACTACCGCCACTTCAACTCGGCGGCCCTGATGGATGCCGCCAAGGCGTTCGACAAACACCTGAACGAGGGCGGCAAGATGATGCTGGCCATGGCCGGTGCCATGAGCACCGCCGAGCTGGGCCTGTCGCTGGCCGAGATGATCAGGCAGGATAAGTTCAGCATCGTGTGCTGCTCGGCCAACAACCTCGAGGAGGACATCATGAACCTTGTGGCCCACTCGCACTACAAGCGCGTACCCAACTACCGCGACCTCACCCCCGAGCAGGAGAAGGAGCTGCTCGATGGCCACATGAACCGCGTCACCGACACCTGCATCCCCGAGGAGGAGGCCTTCCGCCGCCTGGAGCACCACCTGGTTGATGTCTGGAACGACATGAAGGCCAAGGGCGAGCGCCTCTACCCCTGGGAGGTAATCTACCGCCTGCTGCGCAGCGGCGTGCTAGAGCAGTACTACGAGATTGACCCCAAGGACAGCTGGGTGTTGGCCGCCTGCCAGAAGAACATCCCCATAATTGTGCCCGCCTGGGAGGACTGCACCACCGCCAACATCTACACCGCCCACTGCATAAAGGGCGAGTTCGACCCGCTGATGATCAAGAACGGCGTGGAGACCATGATCTTCCTCACCGAGTGGTACCGAGCCAACTGCGGAGGCAAGGGCGTGGGCTTCTTCCAGATTGGCGGCGGCACCGCTGGCGACTTCCCCATCTGTGTGGTGCCCATGATGGCGCAGGACCTGGAGTGGCCCGACGTGCCGCTATGGGCCTACTTCTGCCAAATCAGCGACAGCACCACCAGCTACGGCTCCTACTCGGGCGCCGTGCCCAACGAGAAGATCACCTGGGGCAAGCTCGATGTGGACACGCCCAAGTTCATCGTCGAGAGCGACGCCACCATTGTGGCACCGCTGATATTTGCCTATGTATTAGGCTGGTAGGCTGTACCCCCCCCATGCTATGGGGGCATAAAGAAGAGGCGGAGCAGTCCGCCTCTTTTTGTTTGGGGCTGCGGGCGGGGCGGCATCACCGCCCCCAGGTGGCGGGGCTGGTGCGCCACTGACGTAGCAGCTCGAGCTGCTCGGCCTTCACATAGCCCAGCGGCACAGCCTGATCGATGAGCTCGGTGTAGTTGGCCAACGTGTCGATGGCCACGCCTGCCTCGGTGAATGCCTTCACGGCCTGCGGGAACTGGTAGGTGAATATGGCCACAAGCCCCTGCACATCGCATCCCGCAGCGCGTAGAGCATCAACTGCCGCTAGGCTGCTCATGCCAGTGGACACCAAATCCTCCACCACCACCACGCGCTGGCCGGGGCTGTAGGCCCCCTCCACCTGATTGGCCATACCGTGCGATTTGGCCGCCGAGCGCACGTATATGAACGGCAACCCCAGCCTATCGGCCACCAACATGCCGTGGGCAATGGCCCCAGTGGCCACGCCGGCCACCACCTCGGCCTGCGGGTAGCGCTCGCGGATGAGCTGCACAAAAGCGTTGGCTATGCCATTGCGAACCTCTGGAAACGACAGCGTTTGGCGGTTGTCGCAGTAGATGGGCGACCGCCAGCCCGAGGCCCATGTAAAAGGTTGCTCGGGGCGGAGCTTGATTGCGTTTATTTTGAGTAAATTTGCGACGATTGAATTTGCAGCCATGGCCGAACGGTTTAACATATACTATAGGGGCAGAAAACTGGTCATTACCAACAATATAGACCCATTGGAGGTGGCCGAATGCGGTGCATCGGTGCACCGCGATGTGAGGGTAAAGGACGCGTCAAAAATACTCCAATTATTTCTATCAGAGCAGACTCAGGGCGATATTTTTATGCAATGCTTTAAGCCATCGAAGGCCATGCTCAGCGCGATGATTGGCATTACCGTGGTGGACGCGGCAGGCGGATTGGTGCGCAACGAGCAGGGGCAAAACCTGCTCATCTACCGCAACGGCTTTTGGGATCTGCCCAAGGGCAAGATTGAGCCCGGCGAGAGCCGCAAGCTGGCCGCCATGCGCGAGGTGATGGAGGAAACGGGGCTGAAGAATCCGCAAATAGGGCCCCTCATCACCAGTACGCACCATATATACAAGCAGGGGGGGCAGAGCTTCCTGAAACGCACCCACTGGTACGCCATGAGCAGCCATGGGCAGCAAAACCTCGTCCCGCAGACCGAAGAGGGCATTGAGCACGTCTGCTGGAAATCGGATAGCGAGATGCCCCCGCTCACAAGCAACCTCTACCGCAACATCGCCGAGGTGTACAGCAAAGCCCAGGCGCTGCTGCCCGTGTGGCATAGCACCGACAAATAGGCCAACCCCATGTTCACAGCCATCCAGCATAGCGTCAGCCCATTCGATGCGGAGCGTTTCCGCCGCGATTTCCCCATATTGCAGCGCGAGGTGTATGGGCGACCATTGGTGTATCTCGACAACGGCGCAACCACCCAAAAACCGCTGGCCGTGCTGCAAACCATAGAGCGCTTCTACAACCAGATCAACGCCAACATACACCGCGGGGTGCACCGCCTGAGCGCCGAGAGCACCGAGGAGTACGAACGCGCCCGCACCACCGTGCAGCGCTACATCAATGCCCAGCACCCGCACGAGGTGCTCTTCACCGCTGGGGCCACGGCTGGCATCAACATGGTGGCCAACGCCTTTGGCGATGCCTTTGTGCGTGAGGGCGACGAGATTATCGTGAGCGAGATGGAGCACCACTCCAACCTGGTGCCCTGGCAGATGCTATGCCAGCGCAAGGGCGCACAGCTACGCGTGTGGCGTTTCGATGAGCGGGGCGAGCTCAGCCTCGACCATTTGGCCGCGCTCATGGGGAAGCGCACCAAGCTGCTGGCCATCACCCATGTATCGAACACGCTGGGCACGGTGAACCCCATAGCGCAAATCACGGCATTGGCCCACGTCCACGGCGTAGCCGTGATGGTTGATGGCGCCCAGGGCATAAAGCACGGCAAGGTTGATGTGCAGCAGTTGGATGCCGATTTCTACGCCTTTTCGGGCCATAAAATCTACGGTCCCACGGGTATAGGCGTACTATATGGTAAAGAACAGTGGCTCAGTAAGATGCCGCCTTGGCAGGGCGGCGGCGACATGGTGGCCACAGTTACCCTAGAGCGCACCACCTACAACGATCTCCCATTCAAATTCGAGGCAGGCACATCGAACTACATCGGGGCTGCGGGGCTGGCCGCCGCGCTCGACTACTACAGCGCCGTGGGCATCGAGGCCGCCACGGCCTACGAGCACGAACTGCTGCAATATGCCACCCAGCAGCTGCAAGCAATTGACGGGCTGATGATTATAGGCAATGCCGATAGCAAGGCCGCCATCATCTCGTTCGTGCAGCAGGGCGTACACCCCTACGATACGGGCATGATTTTGGATAAGATGGGCGTGGCCGTGCGCACGGGCAACCACTGCACCCAGCCCACCGTTGACCACTTTGGGCTGCCCGGCACCGTGCGCGCCTCGTTCGCATTCTACAACACCCCAGCCGAGGTGGACTGCCTGGTTGAGGCCGTGCGCCGCGCCCGCCAGATGACCCTATAAAATCAAAACCAGCAATACACAACACAATGAGCATAAACGACATACAGGACTGCATTGTTGATGAGTTCGGAATATTCGACAACTGGATGGACCGCTACCAGCAGCTCATCGACATGGGACGCGAGCTGCGCCCCATCGACTCCGGACACCGCACCGACCAATACCTGATTCAGGGCTGCCAGAGCAAGGTGTGGCTCGATGCCGAGCTCAGCCCCGAAGGCACAGTGCTATTCAGCGCCGACAGCGATGCCATAATCACCAAAGGTATTGTGGCGCTGCTGATTAGGGTGCTGTCGGGGCAAAAACCGCAGGACATACTCAACGCCGAGCTCTACTTTATCGACCGCATCGGGCTGCGCGAAAACCTATCGCCCACCCGTAGCAACGGCCTGCTGGCCATGGTGAAGCAGATGCGCATGTACGCCATGGCCTTTCAGGCCAAGATGCAGTAATATGTAAATATATGAATATGAGTGATATTGATAAACGCGATGAGCTGGCCATCCAAACCGACATTGTGGAGGCGCTCAAAAGCGTATATGACCCCGAAATACCCGTAAATATTTATGACCTGGGGCTTATATACGAAGTGGACGTGGATGATGAGCGCCGTGTTGGCATCACCATGACCTTCACCGCCCCCAACTGCCCCATGGCCGACGAGGTGGTGGCCGAGGTGAAACGCAAAATACTCGACATTGAGGGAGTTTCGGGATGCGACATCAACCTCACCTTCGACCCGCCCTGGACCCGCGACCGCATGACCGAGGCCGCCCAGCTCGAACTTGGCTTTTTATAGATGCAAACACCTTATGCATAGCCGTTTGCAATGAGCGAAAACTATCCCCTGCTGAGCAAACTCGACTCGCCCGCCGACCTGCGCCTGCTGCCCGCCGACCAGCTGCCCGCGTTGGCCGATGAGCTGCGCCGCTATATAATAGAGGTGGTGTCGGCGCGGCCTGGGCATCTGGGCGCAAGCCTTGGGGTGGTGGAGCTCGCAGTGGCCTTGCACTACGTGTTCGACACGCCCAACGACCGACTAGTGTGGGACGTGGGACATCAGGCCTATGCCCACAAGATACTCACCGGGCGCCGCGAGCAGTTCCGCACCAACCGCCAGTATAAGGGTTTGAGCGGATTTCCGCGCCGCAGCGAAAGCCCCTACGATGCCTTTGGTACGGGGCATTCGTCCACCTCAATATCAGCAGCCCTGGGCATGAGCCTGGCCGCCGCCCATCAGGGGCAGCAGCGCACCTGCGTGGCGGTGATTGGCGACGGTGCGCTCACCGGCGGAATGGCCTTCGAGGGGCTGAATCACGGCGGCAGCCTCAAGTCGAACCTGCTCGTAATACTCAACGACAACAATATCTCCATCGACCCCAGCGTGGGCGGCCTCAAGGAGTATCTGCTCGACATCACCACCTCGCGCACCTACAACCGCCTAAAAGACGAGGCGTGGGACTTTTTGGGGCGCCTCGACCGTATTGCGCCGCGCACCCGCGCCGCCGTGCAGAAGATCGACAACGCGGTGAAATCGGCCCTGCTCAAGCAGAGCAACATGTTCGAATCGATGGGCTTCCGCTACTTTGGGCCAATCGATGGCCACGATGTGCAGCACCTCACCCAGGTGCTATCGGATCTGAAGCAGATTAGCGGCCCCAAGTTTCTGCACGTGCACACCGTGAAGGGCAAGGGCTACACGCCTGCCGAGCTCAACCAAACGGCGTTCCACGCCCCGGGGCTGTTCGATGTGGGCACAGGGCAACGCCTATCGAGTGCACCGTCCGAATTGCAACCGCCTTTGTATCAGGATGTTTTTGGTGAAACGTTGGTGGAGCTGGCGCGGCAAGACGAGCGTGTGCTGGGCATAACGCCCGCCATGGCCAGCGGCTGCTCCATGACCAAGCTCATGGAGGCTATGCCCCATCGAGCCTACGATGTGGGCATAGCTGAGCAGCACGCCGTTACGCTCTCGGCGGGGCTGGCCGCCGATGGCATGGTGCCGTTCTGCAACATCTACTCCACGTTCATGCAACGCGCATTTGACCAGGTGATTCACGATGTGGCCCTGCAGCAGCTCCACGTGGTGTTCTGCCTCGACCGTGGCGGGCTTGTGGGCGACGACGGCCCCACGCATCACGGCGCATTCGACCTGGCCTACATGCGTATGATACCCAACATGGTGGTGGCCGCCCCCATGGACGAGGTGGAGCTGCGCAACATGATGTACACCGCGCTAACCACGGTCAATGGGCCGTTCTGCATACGCTACCCTCGGGGGCGTGGTGTTACGCCCGATTGGCGCAGACCAATGGAGCCCATAGAGATAGGTAGGGCGCAGCGGTTGCGTTCGGGAGACGATGTGGCCATCCTTAGCATTGGCATCGCTGCCCACGCAGCCATTGATGCCGCTAAACGGCTGTCGGATAGCGGAGTAGAGGCCACCGTGGTGGACATGCGCTTTGTGAAACCACTTGACGAAACGCTGCTAACCTGCATAGCCCAGCGCTTTCGGCGCATAGTAACCGTGGAGGACGGCTGCTTGGTGGGCGGATTCGGTAGCGCGGTGCTTGAGTGGATGGCCGACAGCGGCTATAGCCCGCGAATAGTGCGTTTGGGTATCCCCGACCGCTTTGTGGAGCATGGCCCGCAGGCGCAGCTTTATGCCGATTGCGGATATAGCGCAGGTGATATATACGACGCTGTAGTTCAGATGATTGACGACAAATAAACATAACCCCAATGGCTCAAAAACCCAGCATACCCAAGGGCACACGCGATTTTGCCCCCGAGCAGATGGTGCGCCGCAACCATATATTCGACACCATCCGCGCAGTGTTCGAGGCTCACGGCTATCAGCCCATCGAAACGCCCGCCATGGAGAACCTCGCCACGTTGCTGGGCAAGTACGGCGACGAGGGCGACCGCTTGCTGTTCAAGGTGCTCAACTCGGGCGAGTTCACCGCTAAGCTTAGCCCCGAACTGCTGCAGCCAGGCATGGCCACCCGCGCCGCGCTGGCCATCAGTGAGAAGGGGCTGCGCTACGACCTCACCGTGCCTTTTGCCCGCTTTGTGGTGCAAAAGCAGAACGAGCTGCAATTCCCGTTCAAGCGCTACCAAATACAGCCCGTGTGGCGTGCCGATAGGCCGCAAAAGGGCCGCTATCGCGAGTTCTACCAGTGCGATATTGACGTGATTGGCTCCGCCTCGATGCTCAACGAGCTGGAGCTGGTGCTGGTGGTCGATGAGGTATTTAAGCGTTTGGGTATCAAAACATTGTTGAAGATAAACAATCGTAAAGTGCTTTGCGGCATCGCCGAGCACATAGGCCACCCCGACCGCCTAATCGACATCACGGTGGCCATTGATAAGCTCGAAAAGGTAGGACAAGAGGCTGTGTGCAACGAGCTGCTATCCAAAGGGATAGATCAGCAATCCGTTGACCGCCTGATGCCCATCATTTCGCTGCGCGGCACGCCCGCCCAAATGCTCGACACGCTGCGCCCCATGCTGGCCGCCTCGGAGGTGGGCGCGAGGGGCGTTGCTGAACTCGACGAGTTGATGGGCTTAGTGGATAAGATGCAACCGCTGCAAACCGCCGTGGAGCTCGACCTCTCGCTGGCGCGTGGGCTCAACTACTACACCGGGGCCATATTCGAGGTGAAGGCCGTGGAGGCGCAAATTGGCAGCATCTGTGGAGGTGGCCGCTACGATGACCTTACGGGCATTTTTGGCCTGCGGGGCATGAGCGGCGTGGGCATATCGTTCGGAGCCGACCGTATCTACGACGTGATGCAGCAGCTGAATCTATTCCCGCCCATGCTGCGGGCCGCCTCGCAGCTGATGTTCGCCAACTTCGGCACAGCCGAATCGCTCTATAGCCTGGGCGTCATGCGGCAGCTGCGGCGGAGCGGCATCAGCGCCGAGCTCTATCCCGATGCTGTTAAGATGCGCCGCCAACTGGACTACGCCAACGCCCGCCAAATCCCATTTGTGGCCATGGCGGGTGAGTCGGAGATGCAGGCCAATCGGCTCACAATCAAGAATATGGCCTCTGGTGAGCAGCAAACCATTCCGTGTAGTATCGACCCAATAGTCGAATTTATGAATAAATAATTGACAAACAGCATATTGATATGACCAAGACGCATCAAATTTCGCCCAGCCCCCTCACCTGGGAGCTGATGGCCGATCTGATTGACGGCGGCTACACGCTGTCGCTCTCCGATGAGTCGCGTTCGCTAATACAGAAGTGCCGCGACTACCTCGACAAAAAAATGGAACGCACCGATAAGCCCGTTTACGGCGTAACCACGGGCTTTGGTTCGCTGTGCAATCGCACCATTTCGGCCAACGAGCTCACCCAGCTGCAGAACAACCTGGTGATGTCGCACGCGTGCAGCCAGGGCACCGAGGTTGCCCCCGAGATTGTGCGCCTGATGCTCTTCCTAAAGGCTCACGCGCTATCGCTTGGCCATTCGGGCGTACAGGTGCAAACCGTGGAGCGCATCATCGACATGTACAACCACAACGTGCTGCCCGTGGTTTACGACCGTGGCTCGCTGGGTGCGTCGGGCGATTTGGCCCCGTTGGCCAACCTGTTCCTGCCCCTGATTGGCATGGGCGAGGTGCGCCACAACGGGCAGCTGCGCCCCGCTGCCGAGGTGCTGGCCGAGATGGGCTGGCCGCCCATCACCCTGAAGTCGAAGGAGGGCTTGGCGCTGCTCAACGGCACGCAGTTCATGAGCTCGCATGGTGTGTATGCCATGGTGAAAGCCCTGCGCTTAGCCCCGCTGGCCGATCTGATTGGCTGCGTGTCGCTAGAGGCATTCGATGGCCGCATCGACCCGTTCCACCCCAACATTCACACCGTGCGCCCGCACCAAGGGCAGCAGCAGGTGGCGGCTCACATCCGCGATTTGCTGCAGGGCAGCGAGCTGATTGCACGTCCCAAGAAGCATGTGCAGGATCCCTACTCGTTCCGCTGCATGCCCCAGGTGCACGGCGCAAGCCGCGATGCCATAAGCTACGTGGCCTCGGTGCTGCTCACCGAGATAAACTCCGTAACAGACAATCCCACAGTGTTCCCCGATGACGATATGGTTATTTCGGGCGGCAATTTCCACGGGCAGCCCTTGGCGTTGGTTTACGACTTTTTGGCCATAGCCCTGGCTGAGTTGGGCAATATCTCGGAGCGCCGCACTGCGCAGCTAATCCTTGGCCTGCGCGAACTGCCCGAGTTCCTAGTGGCCAACCCTGGCCTCAATTCGGGCTTTATGATTCCGCAGTATGCCGCTGCTGCTATGGTGAGCCAGAACAAGCAGCTGTGCACCCCTGCCTCGGTGGACAGCATCGTGTCGTCGAACGGGCAGGAGGATCACGTGAGCATGGGTGGTAACGCTGCCACCAAGCTGCTGCGCGTGGTGGACAATCTGGAGCGTATCCTAGCCATAGAGCTGATTGATGCTGCGCAGGCGCTGGAGTTCCGCCGCCCCGCAAAGTCGTCGCCCAAAATCGAGGCGTTCGTGGGTGGCTTGCGTAAGCAGGTGCCGTTCATCACCGAGGACAGGGTGATGTACACCGAGATTGACAAGACGCTGGAGTACATTCGCCAAGTGCGGATGTAGAGCGTTGTTGAAGCTTTCGGCCTGTATGGCCGATGGAATGGGCGGGCTGTAATGGTCCGCCTTTTTTTATGACTCTGTCCCCTGCCGATGTTGCAGCCCTACGGGCTGCATTGGCCATCGCATGGCCCCACCCCGAGCGGGGGTTGGCCCCCCCGCCTGTGGTCTACCGCCCCTGCGGGGCGGCATGTCGAGGAGGTCGGCTGCGCGTAGCCCCAGAGGGGCGTAAGAACACAGCCGTGGGTTTCTCCCCACGGTATGCGAATGTGGCGCGTAGGTTTCAAC
>JAFTDN010000189.1 GCA_017454165.1 Bacteroidales bacterium
CCTCTTAGAGGGTCGTTTTAACACTTCGGGGGGCGCAATCCCCCGCGGCCGCCCGTGCGCCGCCTTCGCCGTCCGTGGGTTGGTGCCCGTGGGGCGGCACCCATGCGCCTCATTCGCATACCGTGGGTCGAAACCCACGGCTGTGTTCTTACGCCCCTATGGGGCTACGCGCAGCTGACCACCTCGACATGCCGCCCCAGCGGGGCGGTAGACCACAGGCGGGGGTGCCAACACACGGGCCTAGGGCATCGCCCTAGGCAGGCGGGGATCAACCCTCACCCATCATCCCACATCATTTGGATAGGTACGGGGAAAGTCTTACCTTTGCCATACCCCCTCCCGCTTTGCGTAGTAAGGGGGCAGAGAGACCGCATAGCACAGAGCGAGCACTGCCCATGAACACCCTCATACAGCTACGCCACCACCTGCACCAGCACCCCGAGCTATCGGGGCGCGAGGCTGGTACCGCCGAACACATAGCCAGCTTCATAGACCTCCACGCCCCCCCACACGCACTGCTACGCAACGTGGGCGGGCACGGAGTGCTGGCCATCTACGAGGGCCAACAGCCCGGCCCCACCGTGCTCCTGCGCTGCGACATGGACGCAGTACCCATACACGAGCTGAGCCAACTCCACTACCGCTCCCAAGCACACGGCGTAGCCCACAGCTGCGGACACGATGGGCACATGGCCATAGTGGCCGGGGTGGCCCTACGCCTCGCGCAGACCCCCCCCCAGCGCGGACGGGCCATGCTGCTATTCCAACCCGCCGAGGAGACAGGGCAAGGAGCCGCACAGGTGGCAGCGTACCTAGAAGCCCACCCCCACCTGCGCCCTAGCTACGCTATAGGGCTGCACAACCTACCCCAAATGCCGCTGGGCCAGGTGTTTCTACGACAGGGAACGTTCGCCGCCGCATCAAAAGGGCTCATAATCAACCTGAAAGGCAAAAACTCACACGCCGCCCACCCCGAGCGCGGTCTCAACCCATCGGCGGCCACCGCCGAGCTCATGCAGCAGCTGCTAATGTTGCCACAACGCGATGGTTATAAGTATTTTACATTATGTACCATAGTTCACGTGCGCGTGGGCGAGGTGGCCTTCGGCACCTCGGCGGGCGAGGCCGTGTTGATGGCCACCCTACGGGCCTTCAGCGATGCCGACATGCAGCTGCTCGACCGCCGCGCCCATGCCGAGGCCCAGCAGATAGCCCTGCGCCACGGCCTAGGGTTAGAGGTGAGCACCGTGGAGGAATTCCCCGCCACTGTGAACGCCCCCGAGCTGGTGCTGCTGGCCGAGCAGGCCTGCCAGCAGCAGGGCCTCGACGTTGCCCATCTGCCCCAGCCCAATCGATGGAGCGAGGACTTCGCCCACTACGCCCGCCTGTGCCCCTCGCTCCTATTCGGGCTGGGCGCGGGCGAGCAGCAGCCCGAACTGCACACCCCCGAGTACGACTTCCCCGATGCGCTGATAGCCCATGGCGTGACCGCCATGGAGGCCATAGCCCGGCGCATAACGGGCTAACATCACGAACCGACAATGCGCACCCCCGAACAGCCCACCGTCAGCCCCAACCCCGCATCAAAAGTGAAGGTGGGCTACGCCCTCATACCCATATGCATAGGGCTAGCCGTGGTGGGCTACATGCTGGGCCGCGAGTTCAACCCCGAAGCCTTCGCGCAGATACAGCTCACCTGGAGCTCGGCGCTGTGGGTGCTGGCAGCCCTGCTGCTGATGCTGGGCCGCGACCTGGGCTACACCCTGCGCCTGATGACCCTCTCGGGCGGAAAAATACCGTTCGGCAGGGCTTTCCGCGTAATCATGCTGTGGGAGTTCACCTCGGCCATCACCCCCTCGGCGGTTGGCGGCACCAGCGTGGCCGTGGTTTACGTGAACAAGGAAGGGCTGAGCGTGGGCGAAAGCTCAGCCGTGGTGATGGCCACATCGTTCCTCGACGAGCTGTACTTCGTGCTGGTGTTCCCCATCATGCTGCTGCTGGTGGGGCAGGCCCGGCTGTTCGGGGTCGACTCGGCCCTAGCGCACGAGCTCATGCTGTTCTGCTGGATTGGCTACTCCGTCAAGCTTGGCTGGACACTGCTCATGGCCTACGGCCTGTTCATCAACCCACAAGGTCTCAGCTGGCTGATAGCCAAGATATTCCAGCTGCCGCTGCTACGCCGCTGGCAGGCCGGCGCACACCGTGCGGGCAACGACATCGTGCTGAGCTCGGGCGAGTTCCGCCGTAAGCCGTTCACGTTTTGGCTCAAGGCCTTCGGTAGCACGGCCTTCTCGTGGACCTCGCGCTTCGGCGTGGTGAACGCGCTGCTGCTGGCCTTCTTCGCCGTGGGCGAGCATCTGGTGATATTCGCCCGCCAGCTCAACATGTGGATCATCATGCTGGTGAGCCCCACGCCTGGGGGCAGCGGCTTCGCCGAGTACGTGTTCAAGCAGTACCTGTCGGAGTTCATCCCGCTCGATGCGCTGGCCGCAGGGGGCGTGGCCACGGCCTTCGCCCTGCTGTGGCGCATGGTGAGCTACTACCCCTACCTTTTTATAGGTGCGGTGCTCTTCCCGCGCTGGGTGTCCCAGAAGTTTGGCTCGCGGCGCCGCTAGCCCCGTTCCTCCAAGCTCCTGATGAGGGATTCTAGGATGAGCGCCCCATCGGTGTTGCCGAGCTCCCCGTCGGCAGCCCGCTCGGGATGGGGCATCATGCCGAAAACGTTGCGCCCCTCGTTGCACACCCCGGCGATGTTCTCCATAGAGCCGTTGGGATTGCTCTGCTCCGAGAGGTCGCCATTCTCATCGCAGTACCTGAACAGAATCTGCCCATTGATGCGCATCCTAGCGATGGTGTCCTGATCGGCGTAGTAGCGCCCCTCGCCATGGGCTATGGGAATCCTCAGCGGGCGTGTTTTGGGCAGGTATTGCGTGAGCGCCGTGCTGCGGCTGTCGGGCATGAGGTAGGTGTTGCGGCACACGAATTTTTGGCTGCTGTTGTGCAGCAACGCCCCGGGCAGCAGGCCCGCCTCGCATAGGATCTGAAAGCCGTTGCAGATACCGAACACGTAGCCCCCTGCACGGGCGAAGTCCACCACCCGCGCCATGATGGGCGAGAACTTGGCCAGCGCGCCCGAGCGCAGGTAGTCGCCATACGAAAAGCCGCCAGGCAGCACTATGGCCGACAGGCCAGCGGGCAGCTCGGCGTCCTTGTGCCAAAGCTCCACCACATCCTGCTTCAGCATATCTCTCAGCACGTAGCCCGTGTCCTTATCGCAGTTCGAGCCAGGGAATACGACAATTCCAAAAGTCATGATTACCAGTTATTTAATTAGACGACCGCGCCGTGCAGCGCATCGGCCTATTCGCCCCCAAATATAGCCAAAGGCGGCGACAATGCCGCCGCTCCCCCCTCAAAATTTATCACCCTGGCCCCGCCCGAAAGATTTTTGCCGCCTTTTTTGGACATCTACGGAACAATTCATAACTTCGAACGGTAAAACAGAGCACCCCGAAGGGCAGCGGCTTACATCGCTCCTCGACCATGTTACAGCATGACTATTACCGACTTAGACCTACAATACTTCGTATCCTCACTCAAGACCCTATCGAGGTATGACCTGAGCAACTACTCCGATAAGTCGCTCAAACGCAGGCTTCAGAAGGTGCTGGAGGACTACAACACAACCATCATCGGCCTCATCAACCGCATGATGAACGACCAGCTGTTCGTGGAGAAAGTAGTGCGCGACATCACGGTGAATACCACCGAGCTCTTCCGCGACCCCCCCGTATGGCACCTGCTGCGCTCGCGTGTGCTGCCCCGGTTCAAGGACAACAGCACCATAAACATCTGGCATGCAGGATGCTCTACAGGGCAGGAGGTGTACTCCATGATGATCCTGCTCCACGAGATGGGCATGTTCGACAGGGCCAAGATATTCGCCTCCGACATCAACACCGATGTGCTGGACACCGCCAAACATGGAGTCTACAAATACAGGTTCAACCTGAACTACCTCGACAACTTCGACAAGGTAATCAAGCAGAACCCGCTCAACTTCGATGAGTACAAAGACGTGCCCTATGAGAAGTACTTCGACATAGACAAGCAGAAGGACATCATGCAGATGAAGCCCTTCCTGGTGAGCAAGCCCATATTCCGCAAGCACGACCTGGTCACAGAGGGCAACATCTTCTACAACAAGTTCGACCTCATCATGTGCCGCAACGTAATCATCTACTTCAACTACGCGCTGCAGAACAAGGTGTTCGAGCTGTTCCACTCCAACCTCTACCCCAAGGGCGGTCTCGTGCTGGGCCTGCACGAGTCCATACTAGGCCCGTGGGCCAGCAAGTTCGAAAGGCTCGGCCAAAGCTACGTCAAAAAATAACCCCCCCCTACCGATGATGGCACTGCTCTCCAACATATCGCTGCACAACAAGATTCGGCTCGTGGCTCTACCCGTTATTGCGGGGGCATTTGCTATATCAATATTGATAATCAACTACATACAAACAAACACCGCCGAACATTACACCCAGCGGCAGGCCGAGGTGTACCTCGACCAGCTAGAGAAGCTGCTCAACGCCACGCTGCCACCGCAGCCCAACGGGCTAGATGCCTCCGTGCTGAGCACCATTAAGCCCTACTTCCGCCGACCCGCTTTCGCCAAGACCGATTTCCCATTCCTGGCCTCCAAGCAGGGCACATACCTGGTGCACACCCTGCGGGAGGGCCAAATGCTTCCCCTGGAGATGCTCGCCACCCTCAAAACCACCCGCGAGCCACAGGGCGTATTCCGCTACACCGAGCGCCATGGCCAGCAACGCGAGCAGCGCGTGGCCCACTACCGCTACTACGAACCCTACGAAGCCTACATCGGCATATCGGTGAGCCCCGCCGAGAGCATCCCCCAGCGCACAAAGCTGCGCATCGTGCTGATATGCTTAGCCATGCTGCTGATAATAGGGGTGCTCACCGGCTTCAACCGCATCATCAACTCGGTGGTGCAGCGCCTCAACACGGTGAAGCTGGCCCTCGACCAGCTATCCATGGGGCGCATCCCCACCCCCATCGCCGACCCCCGCCACGATGAGGTGGGCCTCATCGCGGACAGGCTCAACCAGCACGCCGCCCACCTAGCCCAAACCACCGAGTTCGTCCGCTCCATAGGCAACACCCAGGCTCAGGCCAACTTCCAGGCCCTAGGCCCCAATGACACCCTGGGCCACGCCCTAATCGACCTGCGCAACGACCTCGACAGCAAGCACCAGCAGGAGCAGCAGCGCCAGCAGGAGGACAGCATCAGACGGTGGACCAACGAGGGTATAGCCAAGTTCGCCGCCATACTGCAGCACTCCACCGATGACCTGCAGAGCCTCGGCGATGAGATCATCCAGAATCTGGTAACGTACATCGATGCCAATCAGGGCGGCTTGTTCACCACCACCCACCCCGAGGATGGCCCCGAGCAGCTCGAGCTCCTGTCCGCATTCGCATACAATCGTAAAAAATTTATACACAACACAATAGCCATAGGCGAGGGGCTCGTGGGCACATGCGCCATAGAGCGCCAAACCATCTACCTCACCGAGATTCCAGAGGGCTACATCAGCATCACCTCGGGATTGGGACAGGCCACCCCATCGTGTCTGCTCATAGTGCCCCTTAAGGTGGGCAACACCGTGCTGGGCGTGGTGGAGCTGGCATCGCTGAACCCCATGGCTCCCCACATAATAGACTTCGTGGAGAAAATAGGCAGCAACATAGCCTCCACCATGAGCAGCGCCATAGATACCCAGCGGACCAAGCAACTCCTAGAACAATCGCAGACACAGCGCGAGCAGATGTCGGCCCAAGAGGAGGAGATGCGCCAAAACATGGAGGAGATGCAGGCCACCCAAGAGGAGATGGCCCGCAAGCAGGTAGAACTGGAGGGCATCACCAACGCCATCAACGCGGGCTTCGCATTCGCCCACCTCAGCACCGATGGGGCCGTAATGAACCCCAACAACAAACTGCTATCCCTGGTGGGGATGAGCTTCGACGAGATGGACGGCAAGCTGCTGTCCAGCCTGGTGAACGAGGCCCAACGCGAAACGCTCAGCGAGCAGTGGCACCGCGTGCTGCACGGCGAAACCGTAGAGCTGTCGCTCCAGCTCGGCACGGCCCCCCCCATCGCGCTGACCATAGCGCCTGGGCTCGATGATTCGGGGACGCTAGTCAGGATATACATGATAGGGCTTCAGTCCTTGCAGCAGCAACAACAATGGCAAGGGGCCAACCTACAACAGGCCGAGATGGATCAGCTTCTGCTACAGGCGCTGAACCAGAGCTGTCTGGTGGCGGTGCTAGAGCCATCAGGGCGCATCCTCCACATCAACCAAAAGAACGTGGACACCCTGGGCAGTGCCAAGCACGAGATAGAGGGTCGGTTCATACAAGATTTCGACCGCACCTCCCAGCACCAGCCCGATCTGTTCTTCCAGATGTGGGACAAGCTGCGCCATGGCCAACCGCAGATGCGCTACCTGCACCTAAACGTAGGCGACCAGCCCGTATGCATACAGGAGCACTACATCCCCATCATGGACAAAGACGGAACGCTGCTCCTGATCGTCAACATCGGCACCAGCGTCAACCCCAACCCAGCCCCTCACAACACCCCCGACCAAGCATAGCGCCCTCTCCACTCCATGAGCACCAGTAACTACGAAATAGGCATTGTAGACACACGCGCCGTGCTGAAGATCCTCACCAGCATGGGCTACGACTTCAGGGACTACGCCCTGACCGCGTTCAAGCGCAGGCTGGAGCACGTAATAGCCCTCCACGGGCTCAAGAACGCCGATGGCCTGATGGGCAAGCTCAACTCGCAGCCCGAATTCATAGACCAGTTCATACACGACATCACCCCCTCCACCACCGAGATGTTCCGCGACCCCTCGTTCTGGCGAGTACTGCGCGATGAGGTGCTCCCCGAGGTGTTCAAGGGCCCCTCGCAGCCCAAGATATGGCTGGCCGCGCTCGATTCGGGCGAGGAGCTGTACTCTTTGGCCATCATCCTCAAGGAGCAGAACCTGCTCGACAAGGTGCAGCTCTACGCCAACTACTCCTCAGAGAAAACCCTAGCACGTGTGAAAGCGGGTACGCTCGATATGCGGAACATAGAGACCAACGAGGCCAACTACCTAAGGCTGAACGGAAAAAGCACTATCCACTCGTACCTCAGCACTACTGCCTCCCACGCCTTCGACCCCTCGCTGGTGGAGGGGGTGAATTTCATCTTCCAAAAGACCACCATCACCGAGGCCCCAAGCGCGGTAAGACTGGCCCTGTTCCGCAACCGCATGATCTACCAAAACCATTTCTTACAAGAGAAAACCCTGCAAATGCTCACCAACAGCCTAGTGGCGGGAGGATTTTTGGCATTGGGGGTCAAGGAGACCTTGGAGAATACGAACACAAGCAATAAATTTACCGTGTTCAACGACAATGAGAAGCTATATAAGCGCAAAACATAGCAACACCCTATGCACAAGGCAGTTATAATAGGAGGCTCAGCGGGCAGCTTTCAGGTAATCACCCGAATTCTGAGCGCCATGCCCGCCAATTTTCCGCTACCGGTGCTGCTCTGCTTGCACCGGCTCAAGCACGTGCGGAGCGGTTTCGTGGAGGCACTCTCCATAAAATCGAGCATACCCGTCATAGAGCCCATGGACAAGGAGCAGATTAAGCCGGGCCGAGCCTACCTTGCCCCCGCCAACTACCACATGTACATCGAGCTGGGCAACAAGATCGCCCTCTCCACCGAAGAGCCCGTGAACCACTCCCGCCCCAGCATCGACCTGTCGTTCATCACCGCCGCACAGGTGTACCGCGAAAAGCTCATAGGCATCATACTCTCCGGTGCCAACCGCGATGGAGCCTACGGGCTCAAACGGGTAAAAGATCACGGCGGCATGGCCATCGTGCAGGACCCCGAGGAGTGCCAGGTGAAAACCATGACCGACACCTCGCTCAAGATGACCAAAGTGGACCACATCTTCAACACCAACGAGATCATCAGGTTCTTACAAAAGATCAAGCACCCATGAAAAAGCTCCCCCACCCGCCCAAATCGTGGCCGCTACTAGCGCTGGTGCTGCTCATCGTGAGCTGCATATCCGCCTATGCCCTAGCCTACAACGCCCTGCACACCGCTGGCGGGGGAGCGGGCCTCCCCATCGCCCTGCTGATGCTGCTCGCAATCGGACTAGGCATCGCGCTGTATATCGGGCACATAAAGAATTATGAAGCCATGGAGCAGCTCCAGCACACATCCGACCAGCTGCGAAGGCAGCTGGAGGACATCCACAGCGCAAAGCAGCAGGAGCAAACCGCCCAAAAGAGCTCCGCCAACAAGCAGCACCACGACAACACTGAGCAGCTAATCGCCCAGCTGCTCCCCAAGCAGGACTACTCCTCCAACGAACGCCTGGCCGAGCAACTGCTCTCCAACATCGCCCACCATTTCGACATCGCCCAGGGCACCTTCCACCTATACGACCCCGAAGCGAACCTGTTCCAGCTCTGCGCTGGGTACGCATACTACACCACGGGGCAACCCCTGAGCTACCCGATGGGCGAAACGCTCCCCGGCCAGGTGGCCAAGAACCAGCAAACGCTAAGGCTCGATAGGCTGCCCGAGGGCTACTCCTGCATAAAGTCGGGGTTGGGACAGTCCTCCCCCACCAGCCTGCTCATCGTGCCCGTGCTCGATGTGCAGGGCAGCACCATCGGAATCATAGAGCTTTCATCGTTCAAGCCTCTCCCCTCCGAACACCTATTCGGCGAGCTGGGCAAGCGCTTCGGCCAGCTAATCACCCCACCATCGGCGGAGCTATGGGAACCACAACAATAGCCCTGCACCTCCGCCAGCCCAACATATCCCCCACGAAACACCTACAGACATGACAAATTACGGGAACAACAGCAATGGAAACCTCAGGGAACGCCAGAGGAGCATAGCGATATTCGTCATCACCCTGCTGTTCCCCATCATAGCGTGGGCGCTCGACATTGCCACCCACAACCTGCCCATGAGCCCCAAAGGCGTGGCCATGGCCCATGCCCAGTCGCCATCGCTTTGGCTCATCGACCTCGTGCCGTTCATCACTTCGCTCGCCATATGGGCCGTCTCCCGCTGGAGCAAGAGCACGATAGGCTCGCTCAGAGAAGAAATAGAGCAGCGCGACCAAGACATCAATAAGAACGCCATGTTCGCCAAGCAGATAGGCGAGGGCAACTACAACACCGACTTCAAGGTCGATGGCGATGACGACATCCTAGGGCACTCGCTGCTGCTGATGCGCGACAACCTAATCAACAACCAAAAGAAGGATGCCGAGCAATCGTGGATCAGCCAGGGAAAAGAGGAAATCTCCGACATCCTGCGCATGCACAACGACCTCAACGCGCTGGCCTACGAGGTGCTGGTGAAGCTCATCAAGTACATCAACATCATCCAAGGCGCGCTCTACCTATACGATGACCAAACGCAGACCCTGCACAACCTGAGCACCTACGCCTACGACCGCCGCAAGTACCTCAACCAAGAGTTCCGCCTGGGCGAGGGCCTAATTGGCCAATGCGCTTACGAAAAGGAGTTCATCTACCGCACCGAAATCCCCGAGGGCTACGCCACCATCACCTCGGGCATCCTGGGCAACCAGAAACCCCAGAGCATCCTGCTGATGCCCCTCATCACCGATGAAAAGCTCGAGGGCGTGCTGGAGTTCGCCTCCATAGAAAAAAGCATCCCCGAGCTCACCATCCGCTTCCTGCGCGAGGTAGGTGAAATCATAGCCCGCACCATATTCAACCTGCGGGTGAACCAGAAAACCGAGAAGCTGCTACGCGAGGCCCAGCAGATGACCCAGGAGCTGCGCGAGAACGAGGAGGAGCTGCGCCAAAACGCCGAAGAGATGCGCGCCACCCACGAGGAGCTCGAGCACTCCAACATAGAGCTGGAAACCAAAATGAAAGAAGTGGAGAACGCCCAAAAACGCCTCCACTCCCTGCTCGAAAACGCCTCCGAAATCATCTCCATCTACAACTCGGAGCGCGAGCTCTCATTCATAAGCCCCTCGGTGAGCAAAATCCTAGGCTACACCCCCCAGGAGATGATGAACGGCAAGGACATGGAGCGCCTCACCCGGCGCGGCGAGACCGACTTCAACAACCTATTCGACAACCTGCTCAAAAACCCGCGCATATCGGCCTCCATACAGTACACCTTCATGAAGAAGGACGGCGAGAAAATCTTCATCGAGGTAATAGGCCGCAACCTGATCGATGACCCAGCCATCAACGGCATCATATTCAACATGCGCGACATCACCGAGAGCAAGCGCGCCGAAAAGGAAGAGCGCATGCGCAGCAAGATGCAGTCGCTCTCCGAGAACTCCGTGGAGATGATCATGCGCGTGAACACCTCTGGACAATTCTTCTACGCCAACCCCATGGTGGACAAGTACTTGGGCATAAGCAGCAAGGTGCTCATCAACCAGCACACCACCGCCCTAGAGCACATCCCCTCGCTGGCCGACTTCATCAAGGAGGCCATCAAGAGCATAAAGACCAACAAGGAGAAGACCACCTCCGAGATCACCTTCACCAGCAAGGAGATGGGCGATGTAATCATGCACATCACCGCCATCCCCGAGTTCAATGAGAACGAGCTCGAAACCATACTGCTCGTGGGCCACGACGTAACCGAGGCCAAGCGCATCGAGATGGAAATCCACGAAAAGAACCAAAAAATCACAGAGAGCATCAACTACGCCCACCGCATACAAACCGCCATACTGCCCAACAACAAGCTCATCAGGCAGCACCTGCCCAAATCGTTCATCTTCTACCACCCCCGCGATGTGGTGAGCGGCGACTTCCCCTGGTTCTTCGTCAAAGACGACAACATCTACATCGCCGTGGTGGACTGCACGGGCCACGGCGTACCTGGCGCACTGCTATCGTTCATAGGCTACTTCACGCTCAACAACGTGGTGGATCACGATGCCTCGTACACCGCCGCCCAAGTGCTCGACAACCTGCACGCCGGCGTGCGCACCACCCTAACGCAGGACCGCCCCGATGCCGACGCCCGCGATGGCATGGACGTGGCCTTCTGCAAAATCAACCTCAAGCAGAAGAAGCTCCAGTACGCCGGAGCCCACCGCCCCCTGCTCCTGCTGCGCAACAACGAAATTCTCGAATACAAGGGCAACCGCAAGGCCATTGGCGGCATCCCCCACCCCAAGAAGGCCGAGGAGCTGTTCGAGAACCACGAGGTGGACATAGAGCAGGGCGACAAGATCTTCTTCTTCTCCGATGGCCTAGTGGATCAAACAGGCGGTGAGGACAAGCGCAAATTCAGCATACAGCGGGTGCGCGAGCTGCTGCTGTCCCACTCGCAGGACAACATGCAGGAGCTGAACGACCTCTTCGCCAAAGAATTTTTTGATTTCAAGGGCGAACTTAAACAGGTCGATGACGTACTACTTATTGGAATAGAATTTTAAAATACATACCTTTGCAAGGTTACAACCTCTACTACTGAAGGCCATGGACAAAACTCAGATTACAGGCTTCCTTGAGTTCGTGTACGACTTCTACAAATCGATGAAGGCGCACGAAATCAGCCTCGTTTATGAGGGTGAAATCACCCACCAGATAACCAAAGCTTTCACCTCGCTCACAGAGTCGAATATGGCCAAGGAGGAGGAGCCCAACTCCGTACAAAAAAAGGTGTTCCACGTGATGATCGAGTGCCTACAGAATATCAGCAAACATGCCGACAACTTTGGGTCAGACGACTTCCTATTCGCCGGACGGGGCATATTCATGGTGAGCAAGAGCGCCGATGAGTACCACGTCACCACGGGCAACGTAATAGAGAACAGCAAGATGAAAGAGCTGGGCGAAATCCTCGACAACATCAACGGCCTCGACAAAGAGGGGCTCAAGCAGCTCTACAAAACCCAGATGAAAGAGGGCCGCCTTTCAGAGAAAGGAGGAGCAGGTCTCGGCTTCATCGACATAGCCCGCAAAACTGGACGCAAGCTCGAATACCACTTCCTGCCCATCGACCACGAAACCCACTTTTTCGTACTAACATCCTCCATCTCAAGAACAGAGTAAATCCGCTCACCTAGAACTATGGACACAATCAAGATAATGGGGACCGATGACACCCCAACAGTCATCCTTGACGCTGAGAACGAGGTATTTGAAATCTCTGGGCGCTCACTACCCGAGGACGTAACCGCTTTCTACGACCCAATCTTGGCCTGGCTCGATGACTACTCCTCATCGCCCTGCCCCAAAACCGTATTCACATTCAAGCTCGTCTACTTCAACACCGCCAGCTCGAAGCTGCTGCTCGACATCCTGATGAAGCTCGAGCAGATGAGCGAGGACGGGCACGATGTGCTGGTGCGCTGGTACTACCCCGAGGACGACGAGGACATGCAGGAGGCAGGCGAGGAGTACTCCGACATTGTGGACGTACCCTTCGAGGCCGTGAGCTACAACCTGTAAAACATCAGCCCCTCAACCCCTAGCCCGCGCTAACCCATGAGCGAAGAAATCCTCAAAGCCCTAATGCAGCTCTTTGCGATCATCGCAAAGCAGGACGAGGGCGTGGGGCTCACCGAACGCGACTACGTAGTAAACTTCCTCACGCAGCAGCTCAACGATGAGGCCGTGAAGGAATACATCAAGCTATTCGATGGGTACGCTGGGCTCGACAAAAAGGAAGACGAGGAGGAAGAGGGGCAATCGAAAAAGAAGCTCACCTCGGTAAAGGACTCCGTCCGCACGCTGGGCATCTGCAAGAAAATCAACAAGACCCTCACCCAGAAGCAGAAAATAGTGGTGCTGGTGCGCCTATACGAGCTCATCAACGCCGACCGCAAATTCTCTGACCAACGCATGGCCATCATCAACACGGTGGCCGAGGTGTTCAAGCTCACCAGCGAGGAGATGTCGAACATCGAGCGCTTCGTGGTGAAGACCCAGCCCGAAGAGCTCGACTTCGAGAGCCTGCTCACCATCAACGACAAGCCATTCGAGGGGCAGCACGGCAAGCATATCGCCGTGGAGGCACTCGATGGGCACCTCTACATCCTGCGCATCAAGAGCGAGGACCTGTACTTCCTGCGCTACACGGGCACCGAATCCCTGCTGCTGAACGGACTGCCCATCAGCAACCGGCGCATATACCTATTCGCCAGCGGCAGCTCCATAAAGCTACCAAAGGGCAAGCCCATATACTACACCGACATAGTGGCCCACTTTTTGGCCGACAACACCTCGGTGCGCATCTCCTACGTGGTCGATGACGTGGGCTTCACCTTCAAAACGGGTGGCATCGGCCTGCGCAACATCAGCTTCAGCGAGGGCCACGGCAAGCTGGTGGGCATCATGGGTGCCAGCGGCGCTGGCAAAACCACCCTGCTCAACGTGCTAGCCGGCATCGAAAAGCCCACCACTGGCAGCGTCATCATCAACGGCTACAACCTGCACACCGAGCCCGACAAGCTGGAGGGCGTAATCGGCCTCATCCCCCAGGACGACCTGCTGATAGAAGAGCTCACGGTGTTTGAGAACCTCTACTACAGCGCCAAGCTATGCTTCAGGGATAAAACCGAGGAGGAGCTGGTGGCCATGGTCGACAAAACGCTCATAAACCTAGGTCTTTACGAGCGCAAAGACCTAAAAGTGGGCTCCCCGCTCAACAAGATGATCTCGGGCGGCCAGCGCAAGCGCCTCAACATCGCCCTAGAGCTCATCCGTGAGCCCTCCATCCTGTTCGTCGATGAGCCCACATCGGGCCTCTCCTCGCGCGACTCGGAGAACGTGATGGACCTGCTGCGCGAGCTCACGCTCAAGGGCAAGCTCATCTTCGTGGTCATCCACCAGCCCTCATCGGACATCTACAAGATGTTCGACAACATGGTGATTCTGGACACCGGCGGCTACATGATCTACTACGGCAACCCCGTGGAGGCCGTGATGTACTTCAAGCGCATCGACATGCAGGTGAACAGCGATGTGGGCGAATGCCCCGTCTGCGGCAACGTGAACCCCGAGCTCATATTCAACATCATAGAGGCCCGCGTGGTGGACGAGCTCGGACGCTACACGGCCACCCGCAAAGTGTCGCCCCCAAAATGGGAGGAACACTTCCGCACCAACATCAAGATCACCCCAATAGAGAACGAGAGCAGCGATCCGCCGCGCACGCTCAACATACCCTCAAGGCTCAAGCAGTTCGTCATCTACACCATGCGCGACTTCAAGTCGAAGGTCAGCAACACGCAGTACATCGTGATGAACCTGTTGGAGACCCCCATTCTGGCCCTCATCCTGGCCTACGTCATCCGCTACATAGCCGACCCCAACTCCAACATTTACATCTTCCGCGAGAACGAGAACATCCCCATCTACCTATTCATGGCCCTGATAGTGGCCCTGTTCATCGGGCTGACGGTGAGCGCCGAGGAGATTTTCCGCGACCGAAAAATCCTCAAGCGCGAGGCGTTCCTGAACCTGAGCCGGGCCAGCTACCTATTCTCCAAAATCGCTATACTGGTAGTGCTATCGGCCATACAGGCGTTCACCTTCGTCATCATAGCCAACTGGATACTAGAGGTGCGGGGCATGTACTTCGACTACTGGCTGGTGCTGTTCTCCACCGCCGTGTGCTCCAACCTGCTGGGGCTCAATATATCGGCCACGTTCAACTCCGCAGTAACCATATACATAGTCATCCCGCTGCTGATGATCCCCATGATGGTGCTCTCGGGGGCCATGTTCACCTTCGAGAAGCTGAACCGCGCCGTGGGCAGCATCAACCGCGTACCGCTGATTGCCGAGTTCATGCCCACCAAATGGGGATACGAGGCCCTAGTAGTGCATCAGTTCAAGGACAACGAGTTCCAGCGCTATTTCTACGACATAGAGAAGAACCAGCTCAACGCCAGCTTCAAGGTAGACGATTTGATACCCGAACTCGAGAGCCGCGCCATGGAATGCGTAGATCTCGTAAGCAACGCCGACAGCAGCGCCGAGGGCACCGCCCGCCTAGCCAACAACCTGGCCGTGCTCCACAAAACCGTGGGCTACGAAACCCAGCGCTTCGCCCCCTCGGTCCAGTTCGACCACCTATCCGAGCTCAACCCCAAACAGTTCACCGACATAGTGGGCTACGAGCTCATAGACTACCTCGATGCGCTCAAGAAGCACTACGCCGACATCTACCAAACGCAGTCGCTGAAGAAGGATCGCATCGTATCGCACATCACCAGCACCGATGCCCGCCTCTACGAGGCCAAACGCCGCGCCTACCACAACGAGAGCATCGCCGACCTGGCCATGAAGGTGTTCGAGAAGAACAAGATACTACAGTACAAAGACGAGCTGGTGCAGCAGACCAACCCCATCTACCGCGACCCCAACCCCAGAGGCTTCCTGGACTTCAGGTCGCACTTCTTGGCCCCGCAGAAGTACTTCGCTGGGCATTACTTCGACACCTTCTACTTCAACATCATCGTAATTTGGCTGATGAGCATCGCGCTGTACATCACGCTGTACTTCGAATCGCTCAAAAAGCTGCTCGAATTTTTGGGCAACCTACGCCTACCAAGGTTTTCTAGATAAATTTTTCTATCTTTACTATCCACTTCCAACCCCAAATATCACCTCGATATGTCGACCAAGTGGCCCATTATCGCACTCATAACCACGATGATAATATCGCTGACATCGTGCAACTCATGCAAGCGAAGCGATGACCCGAGCCGGGCATTCAATGTGCCCGACTCGCTGATGTCGGATCAACCGCTACCCATCGCCAAGCCCGTGATGGACGAGATGATGCAGAACATCGCCTCGCCCCTAGAGACCGCCGCGCTGATGAAGGCCCTCAAGGTTCCCTTCGACAAAGGTTTCCTCACTCCCACCAAAGTGGCCGAGAAGTTCAACACCAGCTTCGACAAAGCCCTAGCGCTGGGCATATACGGCTGCGACCTAGGCTACATCAACATGTACGAGAAGACCTCATTCGTGGTGGACTACATCACCCACATCAAACGCATAGCCGATGACATACAGGTGGGCCAATTCTTCGACTTCTCCACCCTCAAGCGGCTGGCCACCAACAGCGAAAACCTCGACTCCATCATCTTCATAGCCCAGCAGAACTTCAACCGCATGGACACCTACTTCAAGGAGACCAACCGCTCCATCCTGAGCGCGGTGATGGTGGCCGGCACCTGGGCCGAGGGCATGTTCCTGACCACCAAGGTGGCCGAGCTAACCAACCACGCCAAAATACGCGAAACGCTGGGCGAGCAGAAAGCCGTACTAGGCTACCTGATGGCCCTGCTGAAGGTGTACGAAAACTCAGACCCCAACATGGCAGCGCTGATACGCGACTTCGAGGGCATCAGGCAGCACTATGCCAATGTAACCATCACCTACGAGCACGGGGAACCCGAAATGGTAGAGGTAAACGGGGAGCTTACATGGGTACAAAACGACAAGCAGACCATACACATGGAGGATAGCGACTACCGTGAGATAATCGCTAGCATTCAGGCATTCCGCAACAAACTCGCCAAGTTGAACTAACGAAACTAACTGCCATGAAACGAATACTACTCACCCTTCCACTCGTCATGCTAGGCATCATGGCGTTCAACCACACAGCCAAAGCCCAAACCGAAGAGGAGCTAGTACAGATATGTGGAACGATAGCCGGTGATGCCACCTATCTCAAGGACTTCAAGATAAAACTCGATGCAGGCGATCCCCCCCCCACCCAGCGCGTCTCCGCCGTGCTGAAAAAGGACGTGAAGTACCGCTTCACGGTGTGCAACTCGAAGGACTACGAGGGGCAGGTAGTGCTCAACCTGATGGACAACAACCGCACCTTGGCCTCCACCCACGTGGTGGCCTCGGGCAAGGACTACCCCACCATCGATTGGGTGTGCTCCAAAACCGGCGCGTACCACCTATTCTTCAGCTTCCGCGATGGCAAGGAGGGCATGGCCGTGGGCCTAATATCAATGGTGGAGATGCTATGATGCCCCCGCCACACCACAGCAGCAATGAGGAGGGGCTTCCGCCTAGGAGCCCCTCATTGCTTTCCTCCACAGCGTAACCCCAAGCAGCTCAAACCCGTATACCCCAAATGCCGTATGCGCCCTTGGCGCAGAAATGGGAACATCACAACGGAATCGTCTCACAAACCCCATCACAACAATGAAAAAATCATTGGGCATCAGGTTCAAAATATACTCCACGGTGGGTATATGCGTAGTATTTCTGGTCGGTGGGCCATTAGTGCTAGTGCACTCTGGGCTACAAACGCATCTCTCCAACCTCATCACCTCCGACCTCACGGCGGGCTCAGAGGCCATCAAAGGCGATGTGCAGCAGAAAAAAGACTACGCCCTCAATACTATCAAGGCCATCGCCTCGGGCAACCTGTGGCCCGAGGCCATCGCCTCGGGCAACAGGGCACTTGCCTTCTCGGCGACCCAAAAGCAAATGCAGTCCGTAGGGCTCGACTACATGGTAATCACCGACAAACGGGGGGAGGTATTCCTCCGCACTCACGCTCCCGAGCAGCACGGCGACAACATAGGCAACCAGAGCTGCATAGCCAAAGCCCTACAGGGCCAAACATGCGTCATCGTTGAGAACGGAGCCGTGGTGAAGCTCTCGATTCGTGCCGCAACCCCCATCATAGATGCCAATAGCAAACAAATAGTGGGAGTGCTGTCCGCAGGATTCACCATCAACAGCGCCTACGTTGAGCACCTGAAGGACATAGCCGGTGCCGACATAAGCCTATTCATCGGCAACAACGTCATGACCAGCACGCTGCACGGCCTAGCCGAGGGCACTCCCCTCAACCATCCCCAAATAGAGCGGCAGGTGCTAGAGCAGAACGAACCCTTCGCCGGCTCCGTCACCCTCAATGGCACCGAGCAGCTTGCCGTCATCATCCCGCTACACGGAATCGACAATACCACCATAGGCATGGTGGTGTGCAGCAAGCCCCACTCCACCATTATAGACATCAGGAACTCCATCAGAAACAGGATGCTGATCCTATACCTAATCGTAGTGTCGTTCGGGCTATCGGTCATCATCATCGTACTCGATAGGCAAGTAATCAAGGTGATACAGGACTTGGTGGTATTCACCAACGATTTCGCCAAGGGCGACCTCACCAAGCGCATGGAGGTGAAACAGCTCGATGAGGTGGGACAGCTGACAGTAGCCATCAACCACATGGGCGACTCGCTGCGCGAGATGGCCCATAGGATGCGCGACATAGCGAACAACCTGAGCGATGCCAGCCAGCAGATGAGCGCAGGAGCCCAGCAGCTATCCGATGGGGCCAACCAGCAGGCCTCATCGACCGAGGAGATCTCCTCATCGATGGAGGAAATATCATCGATGATTGAGGCCAACACCGAGCATTCGCAGGAGGCCAACAGCCTTGCCCTACAAGCCGTGGCCGGCGTTCAGCAGGGCAACGAGGCCACCAATAAAACCGCCAACTACATGGACGAAATCTCGCACAACACCGCCGTGGTGAGCGAAATAGCGTTCCAGACCAACATCTTGGCGCTCAACGCCGCCGTGGAGGCCGCCCGTGCGGGCGAGCACGGGCGAGGGTTCGCAGTGGTGGCCGCCGAGGTGAAACGCCTAGCCGAGCGCAGCGCAACTGCGGCCAAGCAGATTGAGGAGGTTACCAGCAAGGGCACCACGTTGGCCCGCAATGCCGGCGAGCTTTTGGCCAAGCTAGTGCCCGAGATTGAGAAAACATCGCAGCTGGTTCAGGACATCGCCACATCGAGCATGGAGCAGAGCAACGGCGTGGAGCAGATCAACTCGGCCTCGCAGCAGCTCAACTCGGTGGTGCAGGAGAATGCCTCCGCCTCGGAGGAGCTAGCCGCCAATGCCGACCAGCTACAGAACATGGCCATCCAGCTAAAGGATCTCATATCATTCTTCAAGCTAGACGACCGCGAATAGAGCCCCCGAAACACCCCACACGCTGGCAGCTCACCCCCTGTCAGCGTGTTTTTTTTAAAATATCATGCTCAACTCATTGATATTCATCCTACAGGAGATGTCGCCCTACCTACTGCTGGGTTTCCTGTTCGCGGGTGTACTGCACGTGTACGTCCCTAGCAGCTTCTGGGCCAAGCACTTGTCGGCCAATAACCTCAGCTCGGTGCTCAAGGCCACCCTATTCGGCATACCGTTGCCGCTATGCTCATGCGGGGTCATCCCCACCGCCGCATCGCTACGCAACGATGGGGTATCGCGTGGTGCCACGGTGGCCTTCCTCATCGCCACGCCCCAAACGGGCATCGATTCCATCATGGCCACCTATGGCATACTCGGGCTGCCGTTTGCCATAGCGCGCCCATTAGCCGCACTGCTCACCGCAATTTTTGGGGGAGCGCTGGTGAATAGGGCCGAGCGGCGCTCGGCCCCCTCCATGCCAACCTCAACGGCTAGCTGCCCATCCGGTCAATGTAAATGCCCCCCCCGTAGCATCGCGAGGAGCATCGTGGCGGTGCTGCGCTACGGCTTCATCGACATGGTGCGGAGCACCGGGAAGTGGCTAGTGGTGGGGCTGGCAGTGGCGGCCCTCATCACGGCTGCGGTGCCCAGCTCGTTCTTCGAGCGCTTTGCGCAATGGCCGCTGCTGAGCATGCTGCTGGTGCTGGTGGTATCGGTGCCCATGTACCTATGCGCCACTGGCTCCATCCCCATAGCGGCCGCACTCATCCTGAAAGGACTAAGCCCTGGGGCGGGCCTGGTAATGCTCATGGCGGGCCCCGCCTGTAGCTTCGCCTCCATCATGGTGATGAGCCGTGTGCTGGGCCGCCGGGCGCTCATCATCTACCTAGCGAGCATCATGGCGGGGAGCATTGCGTGCGGGCTGGCCATCGACTACCTGCTCCCCCGCGAGTGGTTCACCCAGATAGTGCAGGCCGAGGCCTGCTGCCACCTGAGCAGCACCCCAGTATGGAGGCTTATATCATCGATTGTGCTACTGGGGCTGATTGCCAACGCATTGGTTACTAGTATTATAAACAAATATAAAGTGAAATCTATCATGGACAATCAGACTATCTACCACGTAGGGGGCATGAGCTGCAACCACTGCAAGAAGAACGTTGAGAGCGGGCTGATGAAGCTGGATGGAGTGGAGGCCGTGGAGGCCAATGTGGAGCGCGGTGAGGTGGTGCTCACCGGCATCGTGGACGAGGAGCAGGTGCGTCAGGCGGTGGAGGCCCTAGGCTACGAGTACGGCGGGCAGGCATAGACCCATCCCGCTCAGAACCAAGGGCCTATGTGCCTGCGAATCCTTGAGGGCGTGATGCACACCCCATTTTGAGTGCGCATTACCCTGAAGCTCAGCACATAGGCATCGGGGTAGGTACTCGCCATGCTGGCGAACCTGAGATCGTGCAGCCACAACCCGCCATTGGGGTGCGGCTGCACACAGAGCCACCCCTTCGTGAACCGTTGAACTGCCTGCACCTCTGTGGATTCAGCATAGCCGCTGAGTAGAGGATGCCGCTTGGGCAGCTCAGCCACCAGCGTGGGCTGACCCAAGGGGCCTATACGCCCCACAAGAAAGCGCTCGTGGGCATCGACCACGAACATCCACCGAGCCACGGTGATAGGCAGCGGGGAGGTGTACAGCTGGTGCCCAGCGTAGTCGGGGTGGGCCTTCAGCCTGCGTTCAATCAGCACCTTGGAGCCAACGGCCCCCACTAGGTAGATTACGGTGAGGGCCACTCCCCCCCAAGCCAGCAGCAGCTGCACACGCTGGAGGCTCCGCCCCGAAACCAGCATCAGGGCCAAGGCAGAGAGCGAGAGCAACAGGGTGAGGTCAAGGATGGGCAGGGCATCGATGGAGAAGCGTGTGTCGGCGAACGGGTACAGATAGGCCGTGCCGTAGGTGTTGAACAAATCGACCAGCAGATGCGAGCCCCACGCCGCCCACAGCACTAGGGCCAATCGGCCCCATGCGAAATTAGCCCTGCGGTGTAGCAACTGTATTATCCAAGCTAGCAGCGGAGGGGCTAGCAGCCATAGCAGCAGCGAATGGCTGAACGCACGGTGGGCAAGCAGGGCATCGAGCCTAGAGCAGAATGGGGTGAGCAGCACGTCGAGATCGGGCAGCTCCGAGGCGATGGCTCCATATAGCAGGAACCACCTGCCGCTAGGATGGGGCTTACGCCCCATGCAGGTGCGGGCTACCAGCACGCCCAGCGCTAGGTGCGAGATGGTGTCCATTGCGCTGATAGAGAACGGCTACGGCATGTCGCCGTAGATGTACACGAAGCCCTTGGCGGTTTCGTACTCGCCGTTCAAATCCTCAATGATGTAGTAGTAGATCCCGTTGGGGAGCCTATTGCCCTGAGCATTGCAGCCGTTCCATTTAATGGTTTGGGCCTCTTCGCGGTAGATGAACGCCCCTGTGCGCGAGAACACCCGCAGCACGAACAGCGGATTGCCCGTGCTGGCGAACTCGAAGTAATCGTTCGTACCATCGTTGTTGGGGGTGAAAACGTTGGGGAGGTTGTCGAGGGTTTTGAGCGAGCCGTCGCCAGCCAGCATACGGGCCGCCCCAGCCTGCTGGGAGGCCGCAGCTACAATGGCCAGCACGGTGAATAGTGTTGCGATGCGCCTAATCATGCCTCAAAATTTTCTGTAAATATACGCAAAAGCCGCCTTAGGCTACATATGCTCGGTCAATTTTTTCACCACCTTGAAGTTGTTGAAGAACTCCTTGGCGAACACCCTCAGCACGGTGTACGATGGTATGGCCAGCAGCATCCCCACAATGCCCGCAAGGCCGCCGGCCACCAGCAGCACCAAAAATATTTCGAGCGGATGGGCCTTCACGCTATTGCCGTAGATGAATGGCTGCAGCAGCAGGTTGTCGATGGCCTGGGTGATGCCCATGCCCACCAGCAGCCAGACGAGCATGGGCATCAGCTCGGACTGGGGCATGGCGAAGTTGGAGGCCCAGCCGATGAGCAGCCCCACCGCAGTGCCCACCAGCGGTCCCACGTAGGGCACCACGTTCACCACCCCAGCGATGAACCCGATGACAATGGCCGTTTGGAAATTGATGCCGATGATGCTCAGCCATATCGTGTTGAGCGCGGTGATGCACATGCTCTCACCCAGGAGGCCCACAAAGTAGCGGCGCAACAGCCGATCGATGCTCGACAGGGCGCGGGCCATCTGCTGCTCCCAGCGGGTGGGCACCAAGAGCATGAGCCCGTTGTAGAATAGATCCTCGTCCTTGAGGAAGAAGAAGGTGATGAAGCCTATGGCAAACAGCGCCACGAGCAGGTTGAGCAGTAGGTTGGCCGTAGAGCTGAATAGCCCCTTGAGCATGTCCACGCTGAATATGCTCGAGATAAGGTCGGACAGGTAGGTGTGCAGCTCGAAGTCCCGCGCATTGGCCGGCAAATAGACCTGCAACCCCTGCTGCACGGACTCAATCTGGTGTGAGTACGCACCCAGCAGGGCATGCACATCGACCATGCGCAGCTCGTTGAACTGCCCTACAATGAGGGGGATGATGGTGCGAAAGAAGGCGAAGCACAGCCCGCAGATGACCGTCAGCGCCATGGACGCAGCAATCCAGCGGGGCATCGAGAGGTGCCCTATACGTAGCCCTGAGAGCCAACGCACGATGGGCCTCCCCATAAGGCTGAGCACAGCGGCCACCAGCACGTACACCACTATGGAGGCGAAGTACCACAGCGCGAATGCCGCCAGCGCGGCCATTAGCGCAGCGATAATGTATCGGGCTATGGGTTTCGGTGCGGACATAGCGAATGCTACAGCTCGGCCAGAATGGAGGTGCGGCCCTTGACCTTCTGCCCTAGCTCCACCAGCACCTTGGCCTCAAGGGGGAGGAGCACATCGACGCGGGATCCGAACTTGATGAAGCCCATCTCATCGCACTGCTGCACTGCCTGGTGCTCCTTGGCGTAGCACACAATACGGCGAGCCACAAATCCTGCGATTTGGCGCACCAGCAGCTGACGCCCATCGGACCGTTTGAGCACCACCGAGGTGCGCTCGTTGTGCGTTGAGCTCTTGGGGTGCCGCGCCACCAAAAAGTCGCCCGGGTGGTACTTGTAAGCGACCACCTCGCCCTGCGTGGGGTACCAGTTGATGTGGACGTTCCAAACCGACATGAACACTGACACCTGCATGCATCTGCTGTTCAGGAACATGCCCTCATCTACCTCCTCTATGGCCACTACGGTTCCATCAGCGGGGGAGTACAGCGCGCTCTCCGATGGAACGAATGGCCGTGAGGGCACCCTGAAAAACCTGACCACAAAGGCCAGCAGCAGCAGCGCCAGCAGCAGCACTCCATGGCCCACCGCCCTATATGGGCATAGCCAATAGGTGAGCAGCACGGGTACGGCCAATAGGGCTAGGCTGAGCAGTACAATTCGGTAACCTTCTCTATGTATCTTCATGCTATATAGGCTTTTAGATGATGGACATCAATTTGAGGTACACAAAGGCCATTGGGGCAGCAAGCAGCAGGGCGTCGAAACGGTCGAGCAGGCCGCCGTGCCCAGGCATCAGCGAGCCGGAGTCTTTCACCCCCACGGCGCGCTTGAACATGGACTCCACTAGGTCGCCCAGCACGCCGAATACGCCCACCACCGCACCCAGCATCAGCCACTGGGGCAGTTCGCCGCCGAATATGCGCCAAAGAGCTACGGCCACCAGTGCCGTGGTCGCTAGCCCCCCCGCAAAGCCCTCCCACGACTTTTTGGGCGATATGCGGGGGAACATCTTGTGGCGGCCCACGGCCATGCCCAGCAGGTATGCACCAGTGTCGTTGCTCCATACAAGCAACAGCGTGGATATTAGATACTTATGCGTATACCCATCGGGCGTATTCACCATGAAGCAGAGCAGGGCCATGGGGGCGACCACATAGAGCCAGCCCAACAAGGCGAGCCCGATGTTGTGCAAGGGCTGCTCCTTGGCTCTAAACAGCTCCATCACAAAGGTGAGCCCCATTGCTGGGATTACAGCGTAGGCCGTCCCTCCGGGCAGGAGCTGCATGGAGCGTAGGGCGGCCCAGGCGAACATGGCCACGCCTACGGGCACGGCCCAAGCCATAAGCACCTGTGCTCCAGACTTATTCACCATATGATAGAATTCCATCAGACAGATGGCCGTGATGGCGGCGAACACCAGCGCGAACGCCCATGGGCCGAACAGCGCTGCTCCCAGCACCACCGCCACGAATACCACCGCGCTGATTGTCCGCTTGATGAACGTTGTCAATGGTCGATTTCCTTTAGCAATTGGTATGCCCGGGCTGCATCGTCGTTGCGCACGTAGATTTCCACCCGTCCAAAATGGTAGCTCGAGTCCTGCTTATCGATTATGGCCACATCGAGCCCGTGGGCCTCAAGGTGCTGCTTTATGAGCTCGGGGTGCCCCACCCTGTTGGTGGTGTACACCATTGTCCAACGGTCATCCATGCTGGTCGATGTTGGGTTCGGGTGCTGCATTCTGCGCGGTTTCGGGCATGGGCTCATCGGGCTGCGCCTGCTGATGCCTACGGGGGCCGAATATATGCTCGAGATCCTCGCTGAAAATCACCTCGCGGTCGAGCAGCAACTGGGCCAGCTGGTTCAGCCCGTTGTTGTTTTCGGAGAGGATTGTTTTGGCCCGCTCATAGGCCGAGTCGATCAGTGCCTTCACCTCCTCATCGATGATTTCCGAGGTTCGGTTGCTGTAAGGGTTGTTGAACGAGTACTCCGACTGCCCAGTGGAGTCGTAGTAGCTGATGTTACGTATCTTGTTGCCCATGCCGTAGTAGGCAATCATGGCGTGAGCCTGCTTCGATACGCGCTCTAGGTCGTTGAGCGCCCCTGTGGATATTTTGCCGAAGGTGAGCTCCTCCGAGGCGCGCCCTCCCAGCAGGGCGCACATCTCATCGAACAGCTGCTCGGCGGTGGTAATCTGGCGCTCCTCGGGCAGGTACCATGCCGCGCCCAGCGAGGCCCCACGCGGTATGATGGAGACCTTCACCAGCGGGTGGGCGTGCTCAAGCAGCCAGCTCACGGTGGCGTGGCCTGCCTCGTGGTAGGCTATGGTGCGCTTTTCGTCTTTCGATATGATCTTGGTCTTCTTCTCCATGCCGCCTATGATGCGGTCGATGGCATCGAGGAAGTCCTGCTTTTCCACCACGGGCTTGTCGCGACGGGCGGCAATGAGGGCGGCCTCGTTGCAGACGTTGGCTATATCGGCCCCCGAGAAACCTGGGGTCTGCTTGGCCAGGAATTCGATGTCGAACCCCTCCTCGAGCTTGATGGGCCGCAGGTGGACCTTGAATATGTCGAGGCGCTCCTTGTTGTCGGGCAGCTCCACGTGTATCTGGCGGTCGAAGCGGCCTGCGCGGAGCAGGGCGCGATCGAGGATGTCGGCGCGGTTGGTAGCGGCCAATATGATTACGCCCTGGTTGGTGCCAAAGCCGTCCATCTCGGTGAGCAGCTGGTTGAGGGTATTTTCACGCTCATCGTTGCCGCTGAAGTTGGGGTTTTTGCCACGGGCGCGCCCTATGGCATCGATGTCATCGATGAAGATGATGCATGGCGATTTCTCCTTGGCCTGCTTGAACA
>JAFTDN010000190.1 GCA_017454165.1 Bacteroidales bacterium
AAATCGGGCCACGTTGGCGTTCACCGTGGCGAGGATTTCGGCCATCACCTTGTCGGTGTAGTCCTCCACCGCCTTGGTGAGGTCGTGAGCGGTTTGATGCATCGATTTTATCTTATTCATAATCAGCTCCTTATCGAGCAGCACGCGGGCCATGAGCTTGCCCTTCATCTCATACACCAGCGATTCTAGCACCAGCTCGTTCTTGTTGATCACCTCCTCAATTTCCTCAGGGTATATGTTTTCTCCCGATGCGCTGAGTATCATATTTTTAGAGCGCCCCATGATTTTCACATAGCCCTTACGATCTAGCACTCCGAGGTCGCCTGTTCGCAGCCAGCCATCTATGAATTGGGCATCCGATAGTTCGGGGTTCTTGTAGTAGCCTAGCATGAGGTTGTCGCCGCGCACAAGTATCTCTCCTTCACCCGTTTGTGGATTGGGCTCATGAATTTTCACCTCCTGGTTGGGCAAACCGTACCCCGCGCAGCGGAAGCGGACAATCTTGGGCACACAGCCCGAGATGAGCGGGGCGGCCTCGGTAAGGCCATATCCCACAGAGTATGGGAATTTGCCCTCGAATAGGAATTGTTCCACCTCGAACGATAGCCTGGCCCCGCCAATGCCGAAGAAGCGCAGCCTGCCGCCCATGGCTTTGTGCAGCTTGCTGGCCGCTAGCCTATGCATGAGCTTACGCATGGGCGCAAATCCATACAGTTTTGATTTTAAGGCCGTTGATGTGAGCTCGGGGCGTATCTTGTTTTGGTATATTTTCTCAATCACCAGGGGCACCAGGAGCATCATGGTGGGCCTAATTTTTTGCATGGCCGGGATGAGTACCGATGCTGAGGGCGGTTTTTCGAGGTAGTACACAGCCGCACCCGTGGCCATGGGCAGCAAGAATCCGAGGGTACATTCGTAGGTATGAGGCAGGGGGAGTATGGACACCAGCCTGTCGGTGCTCCTCATGTCCTGCACCATGTAGGTACCCATCACGTTCGACACCAGCGCCTTATGCGTCAGCATCACGCCTTTGGGCTTGCCCGTGGTGCCAGAGGTGTAGATGATGGCGGCCAGGTCGTCCTCGGCGGGGCGGGGCAGCTCGAGCGGGTGGGCCTGCTGCTCGATGCGGGGTAGGCCGTAGTCGGTGTGCCGCTGGGCCTCATCGGGCTCGGTGATGGGCTGCAGCGTGTTGAGCAGCACGAGGGCCTCTACGCCTGGCAACTCGCCGAGATTGAGCTTGCCGTGCAGCTTTGAGGACACGAATACCACCCGGGCCTGGCTGTGGTTGATGATGCTCGACATCTCGGGGGCCGAGAAGTCGGGGAGCACTGGCACCACCACCGCGCCCATGGTGGTGATACCTAGGTAGGCAATTCCCCAGTTGGGGCTGTTCTCGCCTATCAGGGCTACGTGATCGCCTTTGCCTATGCCTATGGCCACAAGCATCTGCGACACGTAGTGCACGGCCTGCGATAGCGCGGAGTAGGTTATGGGGGTGCTGTTTACAAACGACAGCGCGGGTTGGCTGGCATAAGCGCTCAGCGACTGCTCCAGCACATCGCTGAGGGTTCGTTTTTTGGGGATAATCATGCTACTGTAATGTGAGCCTGCGCCCCCAAAAGGGCAGGCTAAAACAGGCTACAAAGATACGGCTATTTAGCGAAGCGCAGCTTACAGACATTGCCGGAGGTATTAATTTAGATTGTATCTAAATGTGTAAACTGCTGAATATCTTTTTATTGAGCAGAAAAAAGCTGACCACGATGGAGTGCCTGTAGATGGTGGGCAACCGCCGGCGCGGGAGGCGGGTCTGACCCAGCCTAGCCCGCCGCGAGGAGCCCAGCGTGCGCCAAAAGTCGGCATGGGCGCGCAGCACCGCCGATGCGCTGCTGCGCTTGCGACCGAGCAGGTAGGCAGCCGCCGAGAGCAGGTCGAGGCCCATGCGCAGCAGCAGTACGGGCCACAGCTCCATGGTATTCAGGTTCTTGTGCAGCATGTATAGGCTATTGCGGTAGTTCAGGTAGAGTTTGCGCGGGCTGTTGGTGGGCAGCGTGCCCCCGCCCACGTGGTATACCGTGGAGGTGGGCACATAGCGCACATGCAGGCCCATGTTGTGGAAGCGCCAGCAGAGGTCAATCTCCTCCATGTGGGCAAAGAAGCGGGCATCGAGGCCACCTGCCTGCTGGTAGGCGCTCGCTCTCACGAACATGGCCGCACCGCTGGCCCAGAACACGTCGCGGGGAGCGTCGTACTGCCCCTCATCGGTCTCTATGGCCGAGAGGATGCGCCCCTGGCAGAATGGGTAGCCCCAGCGGTCGATGAATCCGCCCGCCGCGCCCGCATACTCGAACTGCTGCCGGCTATGGTAGGCCCGCAGTTTGGGGGCGCAGGCGGCCACCTGCGGGTTGGCCTCCATGAGGTCAAGCATGGGGCCGAGCCAGTTTGGGGACACCTCCACATCGGAGTTCAGCAGCACGTAGTACTCGGCTCGCACCTGGGCTAGGGCCCGGTTGTACCCCTCGGCGAAGCCGTAGTTCTGGGGCAGCTCTATCAGCTCCACCTGCGGAAATCGATCTCGGAGCAGGGGTACCGAGCCATCGGTGGAGCCGTTGTCGGCCACCACCACCGTTACGCCATCCATGTCGCTGCACAGCAGCACATTGGGCAAGAACTGGCGCAAATAGTGCTCGCCGTTCCAGTTCAGTATGACCACAGCCACCTTAGCTGTCTCCATGGCCGCTGGGCGGGTTTGGGCGGGTGTACTTCCAGCGCCGGTGCGACCATAGCCATAGCTCGGGCGAACACCTGATCGTGCGCTCTAGGGCGGCCACATGGCGCTGGGTGATCTCGTAGGGATGGGTGTCCTTGGGGTTCTCTGCAATAACCTCAAACTCAACCTCATAGTATCCACGGCGGGGTTTATACACTTGGCCAAACACCACGGGCTGGTTCACCTTTCGGGCTATCTTTTCTGGGCCAAGGAATACGGGGGTATCCTGATTCAGGAAGTCGAGCCAATAGCGTATCTCGCCCTTCGATGGGGTTTGGTCGGCAAACAGCACCAAGAAGAATGGCTGCCCGTTGTTGTTCATCTCGATGGCGGTTCGGGCTACATCGTACATGCTCACTGGCACACAGCCGAAACGGCTCCGGTTGGTGTTGATGAAGCGTTCGAAGCGCTTGTTGCTCGTGGGCTTATAGGCGGCTATCACCCTGTGCTTTAGCAGCATCGATAGGGTGTTGAACACCTCCCAGTTGCCCAGGTGGCCAGCGGCCAGCACCACGCTGCGGCCCTGGTCGAAATAGCTGTTTATCAGGTCGATGTTACGGAAGTGCGACATGCGCTTGGCCTTTTCGGGACTGGCGTGCATGATATGTATCACCTCCATGAACATGTCGCACAGGTGCCTATAGTAGGCCCTCTCGATGCGCACGATTTCGCCATGCGATTTTTCGGTGAACGACCGTAATAAGTTTTGCCTCACCACATTGCGCCGGTACCTCACCACGTGGTAGAGTAAGGGGCGCAGCAGGTCGGATATTACGAAGAGCAGGCGCAGGGGCAGCAGCGACAGCAGGCGGGCCACACCCCTGAAGATTAGGAATGGTATGCCGCTCAGTGCTTTAGCCATTGTCGTTCATGAACCGCTGCACGAGGCCCGCGAACTCGTCATGCAGCAGGCGGTTGGTAGCAATGATCTCGCGTCCGAATACGTAGTTCGCCCCTCCCCGATAGTCGCACACGCGCCCGCCGGCCCGCAGCACGATGATGGCCCCCGCCGCTACGTCCCATGGGCTGAGCCCGTACTCGTAGAAGGCATCGAATCGACCTGCGGCCACGTAGGCCAAGTCGGTGGCCGCCGAGCCCAGCCGGCGCAGCCCGTGCGTGTGGCGCATCAGGTGCTCCATGCTGCGCATGAAGCCAGGCAGACGTGTGTAATCGTAGTATGGGAAGCCCGTGGCCACCAGCGAGCTGGCCACCTGCGGGGTGCTCGATACCGCTATGGGGCTGCCGTTGAGGAGGGCAGGGCTTTGCTCCGTTGCCCAGAAGCACTCATCGAGGTTGGGCTCGTAGATTACGCCCAACAGGGGTGTGCAGCCATCTACCAGGGCCACGCTCACGGCGTGGGGGGGCAGGCCATGGATGTAGTTGGTGGTGCCATCGAGCGGATCCACCACCCAGTTAAGGCCATCGGGCTTAGGCCCGCCCGTGCCCTCCTCGGCGATGAACCCGGCCTGCGGCAGCAGGGGTGCTAGGCCCTCCACGAGCATGCGCTCGCAGGTGCGATCCACGTGCGACACGAAGTCGTGCTCGCCCTTGGCCTCCACGCTGCCCCGCTGTAGGCCAGCACGCTCGCCCAAAGCCCACTGGCCTACCTGCCTAGCCAGCTCAACTGTCTGCTCAACAATGCGTTCTAAATTCATAGTTACGTTGCCTTGCCGTTCACGGTGTGTGGTTAGCTGGCTCTCTCCTGCGCGGGCGGGTCGGAGTTCTGCCCGTTGTCCTCGGCCACGGCGGCGGGCCTGCCGCGCCGCCAAAATACGCTCACGCGCACCAGCCATCCGTAGAGCACCGACACGGCGCGGTTGCGGGTTACGAGCGGGGCCAGCACGCTGGTGAATATGATGCTGAAAAGCACCACGGCGTAGGTAACGCTGCGGATGGTCTCTCCTCCCGGTACGCCCATCTGGGCGGGGATGCTGGCCAGCACGGCGGCGGCCAACCCCTTGGGCACCATGATGGCCATGATGGACTTGTCGGCCAGCGGTATGTGCCTGCCCGTGGAGGCCCCGGCCACTGGAATCCGCATGGCGAATATCACCGCCGTGAGCAGCAGGCTCAGCAGCAGCTCGCTCACGTTGCCAAATTGCATCGATATGCCAATGTATATGAAGAACATCGACTTGA
>JAFTDN010000018.1 GCA_017454165.1 Bacteroidales bacterium
CTCCCCGGCATCGACCCGATCCGCACCACGCGACATGAGTTCGTAGCCCATGCTGCCCGTGCCGGCGAAGAGGTCGAGCGCGTACAGCCCCTCGAAGTCGATGTGGTTGTTCAGGATGTTGAATAGGCCCTCCTTGGCGAAGTCGGTGGTGGGCCGTGCGCTGAGCTTTTTCGGGGGGACGATTGTGCGTCCTCGGAGCCTGCCGCCTATTATGCGCATGTTTGGCTAATGGTTGAATAGGCTGAAGTACTGCGCTCCGTGCTTGTTGAGCCTGTAAGTGAGCAGGGCGTGGTTGTATATCACGCCAGTGCCCACTTCGGGGAAATACCGCTGCAAGAGCGCCACCAGCTCGGCCTCCGTAGTGCTGTGTCCCACTAGCTTAATGGGGGTCTGGGCTGGCTCGGCCTCTAGGTTCTGGCAGAAGCCCACGGCGTAGTAGAGCATGTCGGTGGCTGTTTGGCAGCTGAAGCTGTTGGTGGCTAGGGGGGCTCCATCGCGGAATAGTGCGAGGTTCAGCTGGGTGCTGCCATCGGCCTCGGCCAGCAGGTAGGTGGTCCAGGGGCACACGTAGCTCTGGTGGGTGAGGTGGTGCATGGGGCCTATGAGCTCGGTGTTGGGCTGTAGCCTGAGCCACTCGGCGGCCAGCGATGATGGGATGGCGAATATGGCGGTGCAGGCTTGCTGTCCCATCTGCTGCGGGGCCATGTGCAGCTCGAACGATGGTGGAACCTGCTGGGTGAGATTTAGCAGCTGCTTGGCGTTGGCCGTGTCCACCAGATGTGCGGGTGCAGTGGTGTGCGGCGCGTTGTGATACCAGGCCCTAGTGCGCTTGAAGGGGCGGCGCAGATAGGGGTAGGCTTCGCATAGGGTTTTGACGGTGGCTCCCCAGTCGGCATCGTGGTCGGCGATGGGCGTTGGGTGGGGGCGGTCGGCCATCGCGATGAAGGCGTTGCGCTCGGTGTCCCTGATGGCCATGGCGAAACCGTCCTGCCCAAACTGGACGGACAGCTCGTAGCTCTCGGTGCGATTCTCGTTGAATGTTTCGTCTATGAGTTCGAGCGCGGCCATCGGTGGTTGTGGTGCGGTTGTATTACTCCCAGTTGCCAGCGTTGTTGGTGGCCTCCTCTATGGAGCCCACCTGTAGGCCAGGGAAGCGCTCCACGGTGCGGGCCAAGTCGTTGAGGTTGATAATCTCCTGACGATCCAACCCCTTTAGGATGATATTGTTGTGGGCTTTGCACTCGAATACCTTCACCTTGATCTTTGAGTTGGTCTCAATCTCGCCGGCCAGCATCTCGAAGAGCTCGCCGCCCGAGAATGGTACATAGCGGAAGGAGTCCACGGCGATGCCCTTGAATAGGCTGTCGCGCACGTTCACCATCATCTCCTCGCGGAACACCTGCTTGGCGGCCACGGCGGCGGAGTCGTCCTCGGAGCCTACCTGACGTATTACCTTGAATTGACCCTCTTTGAGAAAGTTGATCAGGGTGTCGAAGCTGCCTGTGTACTTGTCGTGCACCGAGCGGTAGGCCACCTGGGCCGACCTGATGTCCTTCAGGCGCTGGATGGTGGCGGCGTAGCGCTTGTTCTTTTCGTTGTTGAAACGGATTGGGGCCATAATGCTCTCATACACAAAGTATCCCAGCACGATGATGGCGCAGGCGAGCAGAATTTTCAGGAGAGTCTTCATTTCGACGGAGAATTGATTAAGTTTGTCGCAAAATTAGAAACATCTATCGAATTACAAGCCGAAGGGGCGATTTTTCTTTTCGAGATATGCTGCAGGCCCACCTTGAGACCGAGATTTCGAAGCAGCTTGGCTTTGCTCCCACGAGGGGGCAAAGCGAGCTTATGGCCGCTTTGGCGGCCTTTTGCGTTGCCAGCAGCCCCGAGGTCTGTTTGGTGGTGAAGGGTTACGCGGGAACGGGCAAGACTTCCACTATGGCGGCCTTTGTGCGGATGCTGGACGTGTTTAAGCAGCGCTTTGTGCTGCTCGCCCCTACGGGCCGGGCTGCCAAGGTGTTCAGCGATTATGCTGGCCATGGGGCCTCCACCATACACCGCTGCATCTACCGGCAGCGGAGCAGCTCCGATGGGATGGGGCAGTTCGTCCTCAACTTCAATAAGCATCGCGATGCTATATTCATTGTCGATGAGGCATCCATGCTCTCGAACTCTGGGGCCGATAGCAGCTCATTCGGTTCGGGCTGCCTGCTGGCCGATCTGGTGGAGTTCGTGCAGCAGGGGGCGGGCTGCCGCCTCATTTTTGTGGGCGACACTGCCCAGCTGCCGCCCATAGGCACATCGTTGAGCCCTGCGCTAAGCCCATCGGAGCTGGCCGTGTATGGGCTAGAGGTGCAGGAGGTCGTCCTCACCGAGGTGGTACGGCAGAAGAGCGCTTCGGGCATCCTGCACAACGCTACCCTGCTGCGCCGTTTGGTGGATGCCGACCGCGTAGAGATGCCTAGCCTGAGCACAGCTGGTTTCGATGATTTCTGCCGCATCGGTAGCCCCGAGCTGCTCGAGCAGCTCGAAACGGCCTACGGGCGCGATGGTCGTCACGAGAACGTGGTGATCTGCTACTCCAACAAGCGCGCCAATCTGTTCAACGCGGGCATAAGGGGGAGCATTTTCGGCATAGAGGAGGAGCTGGCCGTGGGCGACCTGCTGATGGTGGCTCGCAATAGCTACTTTTGGGCCGAGCGGCATGGCCCAGAGCTGGGCTTCATCGCCAACGGCGACATAGTGGAGGTGCTGCGCCTGGGCCGCCGCCACGAGCAGCACGGCTTCCGCTTTGCCGATGCCAGCGTCCGCCTGCTCGATGGCAACAACGCCGAGCTGGAGGTGCGCCTGCTGCTCGACACGCTCACCGCCGATGGGCCCTCGCTGGGTGCCGATGCCATGAGGAGCCTCTACCTGAGCGTGGCCGAGGATTACGCCCACCTGCCCACCAAGCGCGAGCGAGTGCAGGGCATAAAAACCGACCCGTTCTACAATGCTATGCAGGTGAAGTTCGCCTACGCCATCACCTGCCACAAGGCGCAGGGTGGGCAGTGGCGCAACGTGTTTGTGGATCAGGGCTTTTTTAGGCCCGACATGCTCTCCAAGGAGTACCTGCGCTGGCTCTACACAGCCGTGACCCGTGCTTCGGGGCGGCTGTTCCTAGTAAACTTTAAGGACGATTTCTTTGCCCCTGCATCGCGCTGAGTCGGGGGATTTTTACATGTCCGTGGGGCATCCTACGGATTATTGTTGCATCTTTGTGCCCTCAAATTTATGCACCATAAACGATGAGCAGATTGTACATTGCGCTGACGGTCTCCATGTTCATGTTGCCCGCGCTGCTGCGGGCGCAGGCCGATAGCACCGCCTCATCGGCCTTGGGGGCCGATTTCTCGCTAGAGCTGAAGAGCCGCCGCATGTGGCGCGGCTTTGTGAGCAGCAAGGTGCCCGAACTTACGGCCTGCATCGACCTGAGCTATGGGGGCTTGTTTGCAGGGGCTTGGAGCGCTTACTCGTTTGCCGCCCGCCCTATGCAGGAGGTGGATTTATGGTTGGGCTATGCGCATAGCGGTTTCAAGCTTACGCTGATAGACTACTGGTACCCCAGCGATACGTTGGGCTGGCGTAGCGATTTCTTTCACTTCGATGCCCGCACCACCTGCCATCAGGTGGAGGCCATATTGCAGTACGATGGTACACGGGTGCCCATCAGCCTGCTGTGCGGGGTGATGGTGTATGGCGATGACCGCGATGCGGAGGGCCAGAATCGCTATTCATCCTACTTCGAGGCGGCCTATAGGTTCGAGCATGGGGGTGTGGGGCTGCGCCCGTTTGTGGGAGTTTCGCCCACGCCGAATGGCATGTACAGCCCTGGTTTCAACGTGGTGAACCTAGGCCTCACGTTGAGCAAGTCGCTGCGCGTGTCGAGCAGCTGGGTCATGCCCGCCTCGTGCTCATTGGTGGTCAATCCCCATCAGGAGACGGTGAACGTGGTGCTCACCTTGGGTATTATTTAGTACGTTTGGAACACCACGAGCGGCCCCGCATCGAAACTCAGGCTGAAGCTGCTGCCCAGGCAGCAGTTGAGCGTACCCATCCACAGCTCGGGCAGGGGCTGCTGGTGCAGGGGGTATTCCAGCCCCTGCGTGGTGATGCGCGTGGTGGGGTTGGGCGAGAATATGGACACTTGCTGCCCGGGGTGCCCGCTCAGCGTGGTGGGAACCAGCAGTGGGGTGAAAATGCCCGTGTCGGTGAGCATACGCACATCAACGCCCATGCGGGCGTAGCGTGGCAGCAGCATGATGTTGCCCAGGCTGTGGTCATCGCGCAGGCCGGTGGCCCCCAGTATGGCCAAGCGGCGTAAGCCTTGCGCCAGGCACCAATGCACGGCCTTGCTTAGGTCGTTGAACTCCTGCTCATCGATTTGATGCACGATGCCACCTAGGCGGTGCCTGAGCTCGCTGGGCAGCGAGTCCATGTCGCCCACAATGGCGTGGGGCTCAAGTCCATGAGCTAGCAGCTTGATGGCAGCCCCATCGCAGCATACCACGCGTTTGGCTTGGCGCAGCAGTGCCAGGGGTAGGACGGCGGTGGGGAAATCCCCATTGGCCAATACTACGGCATCGGGTTCGATTGGGGGCATGGCTGGTTGCAATGGGTTTGCATGGTGCGTAGCCATTGGCGGTAGCCCACCACGGCCATGGCGGTGTAGAACAGAAATAGCACCACGGTGGGGTAGAGGCCCTTGTAGAGGTACAGGCCCACCGATATGGCATCGACCACCACCCATATCCACCAGTGCTCAATGAGCTTGCGCGAGAGCATCCATGTGGCGGTGATGCTCAGAGCGGTGGTGAGGGCATCACCTAGGGGGACGGGCGAGTCGGTGCAGCGGGCCAGCAGCTGCCACAGCAGCACGAACAGCCCCGCAGTGGCGGCTGCAAGCCACGGGCGCAGCTGGGCTGGGGTGCGGCTCACGGGAAGCTCGGCCTGCTGCTGCCCGCGGCCTCCGTGCCGCCAGTGGTACCAGCCGTAGAGGCTGATGCCGAGGTAGTACACCTGTAGGCCCATGTCGGCGTAGAACTTGGCCGCGAGGTACACGTAGATGTAGACCGCCGAGGTGATTAGGCCCACGGGCCACAGCCACACACGCTGCCTGATTTCGAGGTATAGGTAGAGCAATCCGCTCACTACCCCGAATATCTCTATGGCCGTGTCGCTGTTTATGATCACATCGTTATGATTTTGGGGTGTTTAAAAACGTAGCGTCAAACTTACCATTGCTGTAAAGCCAGCCATGGGGGCGAATCCTATCTGGTAGTAGCGGTTGTCGTTGGGGTGCCCGCCGCTGCCGTAGATGGCCGAGTACACCCAGCCGCTGGCGGCGTATCGGCGGTTGAGCACGTTGTTCATGTTGAGCCCGATGGTGGCCTCTTTTATGCGTAGCACCTCGATGCCTGTGGTGTAGGACAGGGCTATGCCCGACACCGAGTAGGCGGGCAGCGAGCGGGCCTCGTTCTGGGTGTTGTCGAGGTACTGCCTCGACACGTAATTGGTGCGCCACACAGCCCGCCATCCCTTGTGATGCAGCGTGATGAATCCGTTGAGTATGGCCGAGGGCGAGAAGGCCAAGGTGGAGTTGTCGTAGTGTATGGTGGTGGTGCCATTGTCCCAGTCCTCCACCACCTCGTCGAAGTTCTTGATGCGGTTGGTGCTCAGGGCGGCGTTGCCCTCCAGCTTGAGCCATTGCATGGCGTTTACGCCCGCATACAGCTCGATGCCAGCGCGGTACGAGTTCTTGATGTTGGTGGTGAGGTTTTCGCCTATGTCGCTCAGCTCGCCCGTTTGCACGAATTGGTCGATGTAGTTCATGTAGAACAGGTTGACGCCCGCGTTGATGCGTTTGCCGTCAAAGGTGTACCCCAGCTCGTAGTCGAGCAGCCGCTCGGGGTTTGGGGCGGGGTATTTGCCGTTGTCGGTGAAGTTGTTGCGCTCGGGTTCGCGGTTGCTCATGGCCGCCGATCCGTACACACGGTGTTCGGCCAGATGCCAAGCGAAGCCCGCCTTGGGGTTGAAGAAGTGGTAGCGCTTGCTGATGTTGAGCATCTGGTTGTTGTAGCCGCTGGCATCATCGTAGAACTTGTCGTTGATGCCGGTGGTGCGGTAGCGCACGTGGCGGTACTGCGCATCGGCGAACACGTCCCACTGGTCGGAAAGATGGAGGGCCGCCTTCAGAAAGACGTTGGCATCGAATTTTTGCGCATCGGAGTCATAGTACTTGTGGAACCCGTCATCGGGCATGTACTTCCGCTGCACAAAGGCGTTCGAGGTGTATGTAAGGTGACCAAAGTGGTTGCCGCTGAAGTTCTGAGCGGCGGCACCTCCAATTATATCCCATCGGTTGTCGGCGTAGCTGATGTTCCAGATGATGCCGTAGGTGTGCTGTTTGAGCCCTTTCTTGCGCACAAAGTCGGCGCGTTTTATGGCGTTGCTGTCGGCATCGGTGGCCGTTAGCCCGAATTTCGACAGCTTGTTGCTGTGCCGGAACTCGCTGTAGTAGCCGTAGCCGTAGGTGTAGCGCAGTGAGGCCGATGTGGCCCAGTGCTCGTTGATGTCCCACGCGGCGGAGAGGATGCTGTGGTTCTGCCAGAAGTTGTCGGTGGTGCGATCCCAGTAGCTGCCATCGGCCATTTGGTAGCGCTGGGTGCGGTAGTGGCCGTTTTCGTCTTTCACGAAATTGCCCTCGCTGTCGGTAACGAGGTATTCGTAGAGCGAGTTAAATCGCCCCAGCCCCACGTTGAACATGTCGGCGTAGGTCTTGATGCCCGTGGGCTTGCCGTAGGTGCCGTCCATGAGGCTGAGGTCGTTGCTGCCCGCCGTAACGCCGTTCCAAGCCTGGCCCGTTGTCTCGAAGTTGCCTATGTTCTTGTAGCGGAGCTGGAAGCTCTGCCCCTGCCAAGTCAGGCCGCCGTAGTAGCTGCCCGAACGGCCATGGGTACCGTGTATAAAGCCATCTGTATTGGTCTCGTGGTAGGCTGCATCGATGATGATGTGATCCCATAGCAGGCCTGTTGAGCCCTTCGCGCCGAGGTTGAACGTGTTGAACGATCCGTATGAAGCCGACACCTCGGAGCTGGGCTGCTGCGAGGGTGCGGCCAGCGAGAGGGCCACCGTGCCACCGAATGCTCCATCGCCGTTGGTGGATGTGCCCACGCCGCGCTGTATCTGTACGCTGCCCATCAATGCGCCGTAGCTGTTCATGTTGGCCCAGAATACGCACTGGTCTTCGGGCGAGTTGAGCGGTACGCCGTCGAGCGTTACGTTGATGCGCGAGTCGCCCGCGCCGCGGATGCGCATGTAGGTAGAACCCGTGCCCAGCCCGTTGTCGCTCCATGCCAGCACGCCCGGCGTTTGTGCGAATAGGAATGGCAGCTCTTGGCCCGTTTTCGAGAACTCGCCCAGCTGCTGCTGCTTGATGTTGGCCACTGCGTATGGCGCATTCTGCTGGGCGCGAACGCCCCTCACTACTACCTCTTGCAGATGTTCTACGCGCATGGTGTCTGCTGTGGTCTGCTCCTGCGCCATTGCTCCGTTGTATGCGCTGGCGAGCGCGGTTACGACCGCTAAAGCCTGTTTGAATGTCATTGCACTACCCTTTTTAAGTTCGACAAGCCCTCGCCGAGGCCGCAGCCTCGTGCTTGAGGGTAACTAAAAAGGGGGATTGTGAGAATGTTGGTCTTCTTCCCTTCGTCGGCATTACCCGCATCAGGTTCAAAGGGTATAATCTCAGCCCCAACGGGGCACCCCTAAAAAGTCGGCGCAAAGGTAGATGTTTTTTTGTGTACGGGGAGCACCATGCTCCACATTTTTTTTGCATTCAGTTTTAAATGATTGTTTTTAACTTGGTTACGGTGTCTGCTTTACCCCCTATTGGGGTATGCCGCCCCTCTCAGCCCGTGGCTGCTGGCGTTCGATGCGCCCAAGGCCAGCTATAGAGCTCTACTCTATTACCCCATCCCTTATACGGCCATATGGGGTGAGCGACGAACGCCTCCGAGCGTTCGTTTGGCGGTAGTTTACGGAGTTTCTTGGAGGTTGCTATGGGGTGGGTGACCGTTTGCTTGCTATAGCTGCTCAATCTCATCGACCGACATTCCCGTGATTTCGGCGATGTCAGCCGCCGATAGCCCTTTGGACTTCATCCGTTTGGCCAAGGTTTCTTTCCCCTGAATGTGCCCTCTTCCTTGCCCTCCTCCCAGCCCTCGCGGCGGGCGGTGCTCACGGCGTTGTTGATGTCGTTCTGGGTCATCATAAGAAATTACAAGCCCTCCACTTCGGCAACGGACAGTCCTGTCATTTCGGCAATATCGGCTACTGGAATGTCCTTTGCCTTCATCTTTTGGGCTAAAAGCTTTTTCTCCTCCGCTCGGCCTTCGGCTTTTCCTTCCGCTCGGCCTTCGGCTTTTCCTTCGGCTCGCCCTTCCACCTTGCCCTCCTCCCAGCCCTCGCGGCGGGCGGTGCTCACGGCGTTGTTGATGTCACGATAGGCCTTGTAGTTGTCGAAATAGATTCTGCGCTCCTCGGGCGTGAACCGGGCTATCTCGGCCTGCTCGAAGAGCCGCGTGAACACGCGCTCCTGCAACGCCGCCGGCCGCTCCATCAGCCGCGAGAGGTTGCTCAGCACAAAGAGCCACTTGTCGAGCGGCGTGCGCAGCTCGGCCTCCGTCTTGCGGAACTTGGGCATCTCGAGGTAGATGAACGTGAGCTTGTCGAAGAACACGTGGC
>JAFTDN010000019.1 GCA_017454165.1 Bacteroidales bacterium
CCGACACCACCCTCCTGGGCATGGTGGCGCGGGCCACACCCTTCAACGACTTCTACCGCACCGCCCATACAGGTAAGCGCATGCTGCTCACGCTCAAGCCCATGGCCCCTGCCAATGGACAGGCCAACTGGCTGCTGTGCATAATGAGCCCCGAAGAGGAAGTGCTGGCTCAGGCGCGGGCATTCGCACGTAGCAACGTATCGATGACGCTGCTGGGGCTGCTGGTCATGGCCGTGCTGGCCTGGGTGCTGGGCACCCGCATAGCCCGCCCCATCGTGAGCACCACCAAGGCGCTGAGCGTACTGGCCGAGGGCCAAATCAGCCTCGATAACAAGCTGAACATCCGCACGGGCGATGAGCTGGAGCAGATCGCCAGCTCGGTAAACTACCTCATAGACAACCTCGACCGCATGGTGGCCTTCGCCCTGGAGATTGGCAGAGGCAATCTGAACGTGCCTTTCAAAAAGCTGAGCCACAACGATGTGCTAGGCGAAGCCCTGCTGAACATGCGCTCGAACCTCGAAACCGCGCATGAGCACGACATGCGCCGCAAGGCCGAGGAGGAGAAAGAGCGCTGGAGCAACGAGGGCATAGCCCAATTCTCAGAGCTGCTGCGCCGTAACTACAGCAACATGGAGGAGTTCGCCCACCACATCATCACCCACATGGTGAGCTACACCGAGATGGACGTGGGGGGGCTGTTCCTGCTCAACGCCGATGACCCCAACAACCAATTCTTCGAGCTCAGCGGGTGCTTCGCCTACGATGGGCTGAAGTTCGAGCAAAAGCGCATCGCCATAGGCGAGGGCTTGGTGGGCCGATGCGCCAAGGAGGCCGAAACCATACTGATGACCGAGCTGCCCGAGGGCTACATCAAGATAGCCACTGGGCTGGGCTACGATGACCCCACATGCCTACTGCTGGTGCCCATGAAGCACAACGAAGAGGTGCTGGGCGTAATCGAGCTGGCCTCATTCGGACAGGTTGAGCCCTACCGTATCGGCTTTGTGGAGAAGATAGGCGCAAGCATGGCCTCCACCATCTCCAACATCAAGGCGAACGTGCACACCACGCAGCTGCTCGAGGAGTCGCGCATAAAATCGGAGGAGCTCGCCAGCCAGGAAGAGGAGATGCGCCAGAACATGGAAGAGCTGCAGGCCACCCAGGAGGAGGCCGCCCGTAAGAACTTCGAGATGGAGAGCTTCATAAACGCGCTCAACTCATCGAGCTACATGGTGGAGTACGACCTAGACGGACGTGTGCTGACGGCCAACAAGGCATACCTGAGCCTGGTGAAGCTCTCGGAGCACGACATAATGGGCACACACCATGCCGACAATCTAGTACTCAGCGAGACACAAAAGGCTGGCTACCAGAAATTTTGGGACGATTTAGCACGGGGCATGGTGAAAAAGACCACCCATAAGCTGCTCATCGACAACGTAGAGCACACCTTCGTGGAGACCTACTCCCCCATCATGGGCGAGGACGGACTGGTGAAACGTGTGCTAAAAATCGCCCACAGCATCACCGACTTCGGCCTAGCCGATCAGCAGGCATAGGCCATGAGCACCCCATTGGCCGAACGGATGCGCCCCAAAAGCTTGGCCGACTACGTAGGCCAGCGCCACCTTGTGGCCCCCGGCTGCGTGCTACACGACATGATACAGCGCGGTAGCCTAACCTCGTTCATCCTATGGGGACCGCCCGGCGTGGGCAAAACCACGCTGGCGCAGATTGTAGCCAAGGAGCTGCAGCGCCCATTCTACACGCTGAGCGCCATCAGCGCCGGCGTAAAAGAGGTACGCGAGGTAATCGAGCGCGCCAAGGGCCAGCAGTTCTTCAACAGCCCATCGCCCATCCTATTCATCGATGAAATCCACCGCTTCAGCAAGGCCCAGCAGGACTCGCTGCTGGGGGCCGTAGAGCAGGGCGTGGTCTCCCTGATAGGGGCCACCACCGAGAACCCCTCGTTCGAGGTCATCAACCCGCTCCTATCGCGCTGCCAGGTGTATGTACTGAAACCGCTCGATGATGCCGACCTGCACCAGCTCGTGGAGCAGGCCATCCAAAAGGACGAGGAGCTACGGCGCTACACCTTCAAAATAGATGAAACCGATGCCCTATTCCGCTTCGCTGGCGGAGATGGGCGTAAACTATACAACATACTAGAGCTGCTCGTCAATGTAAGCGGCGAGAACCACTTGGTACTTATCGATAACCAAAAAATTACCGAAGTGCTGCAGCAGCACATGGCCATGTACGATAAAGGCGGCGAGCAGCACTACGACATCATCTCGGCTTTCATCAAATCGGTGCGCGGCAGCGACCCCAACGCCGCCGTATACTGGCTGGCCCGCATGATCGATGGCGGAGAGGATCCCAAGTTCATCGCCCGCCGGCTGGTCATCCTGGCCTCGGAGGACATAGGGCTGGCCAACCCCAACGCCCTGCTCATGGCCAACAGCTGCTTCCAAGCCGTGCACACCATAGGAATGCCCGAAGGCCGCATCATCCTATCGCAGACCACCATATATTTGGCCTCCAGCCCTAAAAGCAACTCGGCCTACGAGGCCATCAACCGCGCTATGGCCATGGCCAAGGATACCGGCAACCTGCCCGTGCCGCTGCACCTGCGAAACGCCCCCACCAAGCTCATGAAACAGCTGGGCTACGGGGCCGACTATAAGTACGCCCACGAGTATCAGGGCAACTTCGTGGAGCAGGAGTTTTTACCCGAAACAATAGCCGGTACACGATTTTACACCCCCCAGCCCAACGCCCGCGAGCAGGAAATCGCCGCCCGCATGAAAGCCCTATGGAAAGATAAATACTAGCAACGCTATGAACGACATAATCGCATCGCTCCCCCTAATCAGGCACCAGCAGGGCGACAATTTCTTCCTACTGGCCGGCCCCTGCGTGGTGGAAAGCCGCGAACGCACACTCGAAATAGCTCGGCAGGTGCGCCAGCTGGCCGACAAGCACCATATCCCCACAGTGTTCAAGGCATCGTACCGCAAGGCCAACCGCTCCAAGCGGAGCTCGTTCACGGGCATCGGCGACCAAGCTGCGCTCGAAATACTGGCCGAGGTGCGCCAGCAGTTCGGGCTCCCTGTGGTTACCGACATCCACAGCGAGCCCGAGGCGGCCATGGCCGCCCAATTCGTGGACATGCTACAGATCCCAGCCTTCCTATGCCGGCAGACCAGCCTGCTGGAGGCCGCCGCCCTGACGGGCAAAGCGGTGAACATCAAGAAGGGCCAGTTCCTGGCCCCCGAGGCCATGCAGTTCGCCGCGCAGAAGGTGGTGGACGCGGGCAATAGCCGCGTACTGCTCACCGACAGGGGCTCGCAGTTTGGCTACTACGACCTGGTGGTCGATTTCCGGGGCATTCCCACCATGAGGGCTTTCGGCTTCCCCGTGGTGGTGGACATCACCCACTCGCTGCAACAGCCCAACCAAGCCTCGGGCGTATCGGGCGGACGGCCCGAGATGATAGAGACCATAGCCCGCGCAGCCATAGCATGCGGAGCCGATGGGCTATTCCTGGAGACCCACCCCGACCCCGCCAATGCCCTCTCGGATGGGGCCAACATGCTCCCTCTCGGACAGCTCGATGGCCTGCTGGGCAGGCTGGTGCGCCTACGCAGGGCGGTGGCCGAGCTTTAGCCCTCGGCTGGTGTATTGAAGTGCTGGTCGATAAGCAGCTTGAGCTCGTTGATATTGATGGGCTTCTCTATGCTGCCCATGCAGCCCACCTCCACATAGCGCTGGGCATCATCGCGGGCAGTATCCTGCGCTGTTTGGGCCACGATGGGCATGGACAGCTGGGCTGCGCGGAGCTGCTTTGTGGCCTCAAGCCCGTCCATCACGGGCATCTGGATATCCATCAGCACAAAGTCGTAGGGGCCGTTCTCCTTCGCCATCTGCACGGCCTCCTTGCCATTGCGCGCCCACTCCACCTGAGCCTGGGTGTCGCGCAGCGCGATCTCGATGAACTTGTAGTTCTCCCTGATGTCATCGACCACCAGGATGCGCCTCCCCTCCCCTCGGTATGACGGGGGGCTCTGCACCTCCGCCGCCCAGCGCGAGGCCGATGTGGACAGCGGCAACATGAGGTAGAACGTGGTGCCGCTGTTCGGGCTCGACTCGAACCAGATGTTCCCTCCGAGCCGCTCCGCGATGTGCTTGCTAAGGAACATGCCAATGCCCAAGCCGCTGTACTTGCGCTTGGAGCCGTTGTCGAGTTGAACAAAGCTCTCGAACACCATGCTGCGCTGGGCCTCAGGGATGCCTATGCCCGTATCGCGCACGAACACCTGCACCACGTGGTCGTTGGGGAACAGGGTGTAGCCCATGTCCACTTTGCCCCGTTCGGTGAACTTCATGGCGTTGTCCACCATGCAGAACAGCACCTGCCTGAGCCTCTCGGGGTCGGTATGCAAGACGCAGGGCTCCTCCCCCTCATCATCGATGTTGAGCAGGCGGATGCTCACGCGCTCGTTGTCCTGCTTGTAGCATAGCTCGTTGAAATGGGTGTACACCTCGAATAGCATGTTGTCGAGGTTGCAGGACCTAGGGGGGCGGATGCGGAGGCTGTTGACGTTGATGCGGAACACATCGATGATGTTGTCCACCAGGTTCACCATCTTCTGCCCGTTGTGGAAGATGATGTCAGTAAAATGCGCCACGGCCCCATCGGTAGCCCTATCGCGGAGCAGCTGGGCGAAGCCCATCACGGCGTTCATTGGGGTACGCACCTCATGGCTGATGTTCATCAGGTTGCGGGCGGTGCCCAGACGGCTCACGTAGTCATCGTTGATGCGCCGCTTGAGCATGGCCAGCTCGGCCTGGGCCGAGCTGCGTTCTTGCTCCGCCCGCTCAAGCTCGTGCTGCATGATGCCGAGCTGGGCGCTGAGCTGCTCAACTTGCCGTGTCAGCTCCGTCTGGACGGCTTCGGTTCGCCGGGCCTTACGAATCAACCGCCTATTGGTGATGCGGGAGCGCCATAGCACAAAGAGCAGCAGGCCCACGCTCAACCCCGCTGCAAGTGCAACTCCCGTGGTTTCTATCATCGCAGCGGATTGGGCCTAGAAGTACACCCCAACACTGAGTATGAGCTGGTTGCAACGTTGGTCGGTGCCGAAAGCCTTGCCGCCCACCACGATGCTCTCCCCGAGCTTGCTCAGCCCGCCCTCGTAGCGCACATCGAGAGCGAGGGTGCTCAGCAGGTCGATGCCTGCGCCCACCTGAAATCCCACCGATGCGCCATTGAACTTGTTGTCAACGGTTTGGGCGGTAATCTCTTGCATCTTGCTGCGCAGGTTGCCGTTTTCATTCAGGGTGAACGTGGCCACGGGGCCTAGGTATAGACGGGCGATGCCGAACCTCATGCCCAAGAGCAGGGGGATGTCGAAACGGTTGAACCGCTGGCTCAGCAGTGTCTCCTTGGCGCTGCTATTATCGAGCTCGGTGAGCACCACCTCCCCCTTGGCCTGTGTGAATAGGAGTTCGGGCTGTAGGTACACCCTGCCCATGTTGAGCTGGACGAATGCGCCGAGGTGGAAGCCCCACTGCTTGCTGCCCTGCTCCATGATGTAGGCTTTGCCCGTGGTGGTAACATCGCTGGTGATCTTGGGCGATTGGCCAAGCTTCACATAGCCCAGCTGGGCACCGCCTTTCACTCCCCATTGGAAGAATTGCGCATTGGCCACGCCGCCAATGAGCAGCGATAAGGATAAAACAATCAGTCGTTTCATTGCTGTTTGGGTTTGTTGTTCGAGCGCTACGGCCCCTAGCTACGGGCGACCGCATGGCACCGCAAAGGAAATAAATTTTATTCAATAATTAAAACAGCGGGCTGATAATTCTTGCCATGGCCTCGATGAATGTGATGCGAATGGGCCTTTGGGACCATTCGCCGGTATCTATGCGCACACAGCGCTGCATATGCTGCATGAACGTGGCCTCGAGCTGTCGCGTGGTGCGCCTGTCGTAGATGATGGCAGCCACCTCAAAATTGTCCTCAAAGCTGCGTATGTCCATGTTGGCCGAGCCCACGAAGGCGCACGAGCTGTCCACCATCATCACCTTGGAGTGGTTGAACCCATGCTGCAGCATGTACACCTTGATGCCAGCCTCGAGCAGCTCCTGCACGTAGGAGCGCGAGCTCCAGTACACTACGCGTAAGTCGGAGCGCCCTGGGAGCATAATGCGCACATCGATACCGCTCAGGGCTGCGGTTTTCAGGGCGGTGAGCATGCTCTCGTTGGGGATGAAGTAGGGCGTAGCGATGTATATGTGGCTCTGGGCGTGGGTGATGGCGTAGAAGTAGGCCTGCATGATGTTGGCCCAGTCTGAATCGGGACCACTAGTGGCTATCTGCATGGGGAGGTAGCCGGGCGGTTGCAGCTTGGGGAAGTACTGGAGCTGATTGTCGATGGCCCTACCAGCCACAAACGACCAATCGGTGAAGAAGATGGCCTGCAGCGAGTGCACGGCCTCGCCGCGCAGGCGGAGCATGGTATCAATCCAAGGCCCCAGACGGCTGTCGCCCTCAATGTACCGGTCGGCGATGTTCATGCCGCCCAGGTATCCCACCTCCCCATCCACCACCACTATCTTTCGGTGATTGCGGTAGTTGGCCTTGCTGGTGAGCGCCGGCATCCTGACGGGCATGAAAGGGAAGACCTCGGCCCCCGCAGCCCGCAGGTCGGCTGCGAATGAGGCTGGTAGGTGCCAGCTGCCCACATCATCGTATATGAGACGCACGTGCACCCCCCCCCGGGCCTTGTCCATCAGCAGGTGCTTGATGCGGTTGCCTATACGGTCGGCGCTCACGATGTAGAAGAGCATGTGGATGCTGTGCTGGGCGGCTTCGAGCTCCTCTATGATGGAGCTGAAGGCCTGCTGGCCATCGTGCAGCAGCTCCACCTCGTTGTACTCGGTGAGCAGGGCCTTGTTGTTGTTGAGCAGCAGGGTGATGTGCGAAGCGTAGTCGGCCACCTTGGGGCTGAGCGTGGCACGATTGCTGTGGAGCTGCACCAGCTGGTCGGTGCTCATGCCCCGCATCTGCTCCTGATCGTGCACACCCTTGCGGCCAAAGAGCTTCTCCTTGCGGTGGTTGCGGCCAAAGAACACGTAGAGCACCAACCCCGCCACAGGCAGCATGGCCAGGGCCAGCACCCAGAGGGAGGTCTTGGTGGGGTCGCGCTTCTGGTGGATTACCGTGACGATGATGGCGGCCACGGTGATGATGTACACCATGGAGACCGCCGCCGACATGTACCGCCAAAACGTACCGGGTTCTACCGCCAATAGCAGCATAGCGGGTATACTCCTGTAGATTGCATGGAGTGCAAGTTATAAAAAATTGCCATACCCCCACCCCTATGCCAAGTGATTTGGATTTTACCCCCGTGTGCACTACCTTTGCAGTAGATTAACCTCAACCCCACATTACCCATGGCAAAACAACCCATCAACCGTAACACGGTGTTCTCCCTAATCGTGCTGGCCGTAGCGCTGGTGCTCTCATCCACGCTGGTGCGCTGCACCCGCGTGGACACCTCCGAGTTCGGTATCAAATTCTCCAAGCTGTCTCTATCGGAGCAGGGTACGCTCAAGGCCGTTCGCTGCAACGGCTACGTATTCTACTGCCCCATCACCACCGATGTGTTCACCTACCCCGTGTACGTGCAGCGTGTGGACTACGTGCCGTTTAGCGTCACCACCAAAGATGCGGCCACCTTCACCATGGATCCGCTAATCGCCTACAGCCTGAATCCGAACAAGGCCATCGATGTGTTCTCGAAGTACCGCCGCCCGCTGAGCGACATCCAGGAGGGCTACATGCGCACCGTGATTTACGATGCCTACCGCATATCGGCCAACCGCTACACCAGCGATGAGCTCATGGCCAACCGCGCCAAGTTCGAGGAGGAGGTGCGCACCATGCTTACACAATCACTTGAGAGCGAAGGATTTATAGTTAGCGAGTTCACCTCACAGATTACCCCTCCGCCGAGCCTAGCCGCCGCCATCGATGCCAAGAACACCGCCATACAGGAATCGCTCAAGGCCGAGAACCTAGTACGGCAGGCCGAGGCACAGGCCAAAATCGAGGTGGCCAAGGCCGAGGGCGAGGCGCAGGCCCTGCGCATCAAGGCCGATGGCGAGGCCTATTATAACCGCACCGTAGCCGCCAGCCTCAATGCCCTGCTGGTGCAGCAGTACGCCATAGAGAAATGGGACGGCAAGCTGCCCACCTACAACGGGGGCAATAACGTGCCGCTCATCAACCTAAAGCCCTAAACCACATTGCGTACACCTCCACAACAACAAAACGGCTCGCCTTCAGAGGCGGGTCGTTTTCTTTATACGTTGGATCTGGGGCAACATACCTAGCCCCCTAGGGGGGCGGTAGCTGGGCTAGCACACAGCTAGAGGCTATGCCCGATTGACATGCAAACAGATGGGAGTCAGGCCAATGCCTGCTGGTAGAACCAGCGGCACTGCTCGGCGCTTATGGGGATGGAGTGCAGGTGCTGCGCCTGCAAATCGCAGTGGTACAGCTGCTGCACTTGGTTGATGTATAGGGCGCTGTAGCCCACTGGTGCCTCGCGCTGCAGCTCGAGCACGAACTGCATAGTGAGCTCGGCCTCCTGGACCGTGAGGGGCTCGCGAGAGAACACGTATAGGCCGAACTCTCGGTATGTTCCATAGAAGCCATCGGCCACCTTGCGCACCTTGCTGGCCAGTATGCGGCGCAGGGGGAGCGCAAGTGCCCAGTAGTCGTACTCGTGAGCACCTACGTAGCCGCCGCCGTGGAGGCCATAGGCATAGCCATAGCGGCGGATGCTCTGTAGGTCATCGGTGTTGATGTCGAACACAGTGTCGGCGGCCACATCGTTTACCAGCAGCTCGGCGGTGAGGCGGTTCTCGGCGATGGCGCGTGTAACCTCAATCCCAATCCCCTGCTCGGCGTCCTGCAGGTCGGGGCGGTCGTGGTTTTGCAGATGCGCAAAGCGCGGCCCCAGCAGCTCGCGCAGCGATATGCTGGCATATCGCTCGAAGAAGCAGGTGTCGAACTTGGGGCTCACGGGCAGCGGGGCGCTAGTAGTCGATTCGTTCGGCCTTTTTGTCCCACTCGCGGAATGGCACTATGCCCATCTCTGGCAGTAGGGGCACGAAGGGGATACGCCGGTGCTCATGGGGCAGGGCGATTTCATCGTAGATGAGTCCATCATCGAAGCCGTGATACGAGGCGGTGTGCTTGTTGGCGGAATAGTACACACGGTCGAGCCGGGCCCAGTATATGGCACCCAGGCACATGGGGCACGGCTCGCATGAGGTGTATAGCTCGCAGCCCGTGAGCTGGAATGTGCCCAGATTGCGACAGGCATCGCGTATGGCCATCACCTCGGCATGGGCGGTGGGGTCGTTGGCCGATGTAACATGGTTATTGCCCCGCCCGACCACCTGCCCGTCTTTCACTACGATGGCACCAAAGGGGCCACCATCGCCAGCCTTTACGCCCTTCACGGCCAGGTCGATGGCCATCTGCATGAATTGGATATCAGCTGGCATCGTATTGCATATTAAGGATTGCAGGGGGGCGGGTTGTCAATGCTCGATGATGAGCGCTGGAATAGCTTGAGGTCGAATGCATTGCTCGCAGCCACCATGTGATCCATGATGTCGGACTGCACCCCCTCGTATTCCACCCAAGCTTTGATGCTCGAAAAGCAGTACACCTCTAGCGGTATGCCGTATTGGTCGGGCTGCAGCAGACGCACCATCAGAGTGCTCTGCTGGTTGATACTGGGGTGCTGCTTAAGGTAGGCCAGCATGTAGTGGCGGAATATGTTGAGGTTGGTGGCGGTGGCCTGTGCGCCTGTGGGCATGGCGCCGCTCTGGGCCGATAGCTGAGCGCGGAGCTGGGCGACGTAGCCCGCCACCAGCCCTATCTGGGCGTAGCGGTTGAGCATATCGGTGGTGCAAAAGTGTACCGTTTTTAGGTCAATCAGCACGGCTTTCTTGATGCGGCGGCCATCACCATCGGTCATGCCGCGCCAGTTCACAAAGCTCTCGCACACCAGCGCAAATGGGGGCACGGTGGTGATGCTGTTGTCCCAGTTCTGCACTTTTACAGTGGTGAGACCGATGTCGAGCACCGTGCCATCGAGATTGCGCGAGGGCAGGGTAATCCAGTCGCCAATCTTGAGCATGTTGTTGGCCGTGAGCTGCACCGAGGCCACTAGGCCCGATATGGTGTCCTTGAACACGAGCATGAGCACGGCGGTTGATGCGCCTAGGCCCACTATCAGCGTGCTGGGATCCTTCTTGAGCAGGATGGACACCACTCCAATGCCGCCTACGAGCACCAGGGCAATCCTGACCACTTGCAGCAGGCCCGTTATGGGCCAATTGCTGCTAAATGGCAGGCGGCGGTACAAGTCGTTCACACTGTCGAGGAAGGCGTTGAGCATCATGAGCACCACCACCACCATGTAGATCTTGCACAGCACCCTGATAATCTCCGTGATGGAGGGGAAGACACCGCCCAACACCACATCGATGGATAGGTATATGATGATGGCCGGGGCGATGTGCGCAAAACGGTGGAAGAATTTGTGCTCGGCGAACACCTGTCCCCAGGTGCTGTTGGTGCGCTTGGAGAGCTTGAGCACCAGCCGCACAAAGATGTACCGCACGATGAAGTAGGCCGACAATGAGAGCAGCAGCATGATGACCACCGCGATGCCCACCTTCAGAATCTCGGCCAAGGTCTCACCCATGCCCAACCCCATGAGCCAATGCTTTATGGTATTCACCACTGAGTAGTGGCTTTCGAGCTTTTGCTGTAGCTCCTCCATGCCTCTATATTTGATTTTGGTGTACTGCCCCGATGCCCGGGCACTGGACTAGAATGGTAGGTCATCGGCATCGTCCATAGGACCACCGAGCGTGGGGGCATCGGCGATGGGCGGCTGGATGTTGGCCGACGCAGGCGCAGCAGCGGCAGGTGCTCCCGCAGGGGCGGCATTGCCCCCCACACGCTCCACCCGCCATGGGCGTATGTCGGTGTACCAGCGTCCGTTGTACTCCCGCGAGTTGATGTCGATGCTCACCTTCACTTGCTCGCCGCTGTTGATACCATCGAACAGCCTGATTTTGTCATCGCCAAATGCCGTTAGGCATATCTGTCGGGGGTATTGGCCCTCTTGTATTTCTACAATGAAGTCTTGCTTAACCCATTCGCCCCTAGCGCTCTGGCCGCGCTGCGGCTCTTGTCGGGAGACGAGGCTACCCGTAATCTCTAAACTCATCTGATTGGAACTGTGTTGTTTATCTGAATGTTGATGCCCCATCGTTCTAGCGATGCAGGCATCTGCAAATATAGCAAAAATGCGAATTGAGGCCGCTGCATGTGGACAAAAAAAGCCGCCCCGTGGCGGGGCGGCTATGCTGCATGTGGGATACGAGCTACTTGGCGGGCTCAATGCCGAGCAGCTCCACCTCGAATATGAGGGTCTCGTTGGGGCCGATGGGGCCGCCAGGGCGCACATTGGTGCCGTAGGCCAGCTCGCTGGGGATGTAGAAGATGTACTTCGAGCCCACGGGCATCTTCTGCACACCGATGGTCCAGCCCTGTATCACGCGGTTGAGCTGGAACGATGTGGGCTCTCCGCGCTCCACCGATGAGTCGAATACGGTGCCATCGATTAGGGTGCCATGGTAGTGTACGCGTACCACATCGGTGGCGGTGGGCCTAGCCCCAGCTCCCTCCGTGATCACCTTGTACTGCAGGCCCGTGGAGTCTACCACAACGCCCTCCTTGGTGCTGTTCTCCTGCAGGAACTTCTGCCCCTTTTGGAGGTTCTCCTGCGCTTTGCGGTCGGCCTCACGCATGAAGTAGTTGTTGATGAACTCCATGGCTGTTTCGCGGTTGAACTTGGTGGTATCGAGATTGAAGCCATCGTGGGCACCCTTGGCGAATGCGGCGAAGTTCACCTCTTTTAGGTTGTTCTCCTTGAACACGTTGCCGTAGAACACGCCGAAGGCGTAGCTCAGGGTATCGGTCTCGGTTTTGAGGGCAACATTTCCCACGCCGCCCTTTTGGCACGATGTTGTGAGTGCTGCTGCGCAGAGCATCAGTGCGAGTAAGGTTCTCATCTTCATCTTCATCTGCATGTGTTTGTGGTTCAGAAAGACGGGGGCAAAGATAGCTTTTTGTAGCGAAAGCGCCGCCTCGTTGCATTTTTTTTTCGACAATGTACGTATTCCCCATTCTTACGCTGCTGTATCATCGCGGGCGAAGGTGAGCCGATCGCTATGCCCATCGTGGTCGATACGGATGGGGGTGTCCTTGCTGATGGTGCCTGCCAGTATTTGGCGCGACAGCTCGTTGAGCACGTAGCGCTGCATGGCGCGCTTGATGGGCCGGGCTCCGAACATGGGGTCGTGGCCCAGCTGGGCTATGCGGTCGATGGCCGCTGGGGTAACGCTCACGCTCACCCCCTGCGCGGCGAGACGGCGCTGCATGTCGGCGACCTGCAGCTGCACAACCTGGCGCAGCTGGTCGGCGCTGAGCGGGGCGAACATCATCACCTCATCCACGCGGTTCAGGAACTCGGGGCGGATGGTCTGGCGCAGGAGCGCCATCACCTGCTGGAGGGCCCGCTCCATGTCGTTGGCCTGCTCCTGTATGATGTGCGAGCCGATGTTGGAGGTAATGATGATTATGGTGTTGCGAAAATCGACCGTTCGTCCCTTGTTGTCGGTAAGTCGGCCATCGTCGAGCACCTGCAGCAGGATGTTGAACACATCGGGGTGGGCCTTCTCGATCTCATCGATCAGCTCTACGGAATAGGGCTTGCGGCGCACGGCCTCGGTGAGCTGCCCGCCCTCATC
>JAFTDN010000020.1 GCA_017454165.1 Bacteroidales bacterium
CAGCTGCGTGATTTTGAACTTCTCCATCATGTTGAAGGCGTGTATGGCCAGCTCGTCTATCTCTATGGTTTTGGGGCTGCGCGACATGATGTCGGCGGCGGTGATGTGCTCCAGCTGCTGTTGCTGCTGGAGCATACGGCGCAGGTCGCCATCGGTGATGATGCCCACCAGCTGGTCGTCCCCATCGAGCACGGCGGTGGCTCCCAGCATCTTCGATGATATTTCTACGATTACGGGGCGCAGCTTATCGGCGGTGTGCACACGTGGGGCGCGGGCGGTGGAGCAGATGTCGCCCACGCGGGTGTAGAGCTTTTTGCCCAGCGCACCGCCGGGGTGCACCCTGGCGAAGTCCTGTGGGCTGAACCCGCGCAGCTTGAGCAGGCATACCGCCAGCGCATCGCCGAGCACGAGCTGGGCGGTGGTGCTCGAGGTGGGGGCCAGGTTGTTGGGGCAGGCCTCGCGGTCCACGGTGGCGCGTAGCACCAGGTTGGCGCGCTGGCCTAGGTACGAGTCGGTGTTCGACACGATGGCGATGAGGCTGTTGCCCAGGTTCTGTATGAGGGGGACGAGCACCTTGACCTCAGGGGTGCTGCCGCTCTTCGATATGCAGATCACCACGTCGTCGGGCTGGATGATGCCCAGGTCGCCATGTATGGCATCGGCGGCGTGCATGAAGATGGCCGGGGTGCCGGTGGAGTTGAAGGTGGCCACCATCTTGTTGGCGATGATGGCGCTCTTGCCTATGCCCGTGACGATTACGCGCCCCTTGGCACCGTGGATGAGCTGCACGGCCCGCTCGAAGTGGTCATCGATGTAGCCAGCGAGCTGGGCTATGGCCTCGGCCTCCGTGCTGATGGTGCGTATGGCCAGCGCTTTGATGTCTGTGGGTGCCATGTTCGGTGCTTTTGTTGTCTAAAGTTGAATTTAGGTGATGCTGATAGCGCATCGGCTCCGAAAAATTTGTACTTTCGGGGGCCACAAAAATACGACTTTTTTCGTACATTTAGGGAGCGCAACATGCTCAACAGTAGGCCGCATTGGGCCACAAAACCTCGCATCATGGCAAAGAACATATCCACGGCATCGCTCAAGGGCTACCTGAATAAGTACTTTGGGTTCAGTAACTTCAAGGGAAATCAGGAGGCCATAATCCGCAACGTGCTAAGCGGCAACGACACCTTCGTGCTGATGCCCACGGGCGGTGGTAAGTCGCTGTGCTACCAGCTGCCCGCGCTCATGCTCAGGGGGACGGCCATCGTCATATCGCCGCTCATCGCGCTGATGAAGAACCAGGGGGACTCGAAGCGCAGCTACATGCTCGAGGAGGGGGTGGCCCACTTCCTCAACTCCTCGCTCAACAAGGCGCAGGTGCAGCAGGTGCGCGACGATGTGATGCGCGGCGTGACCAAGATGCTCTACGTGGCCCCCGAATCGCTCACCAAGGACGAGAACGTGCAGTTCCTACGGCGCGTGAAAATCTCGTTCTACGCCATCGATGAGGCCCATTGCATATCGGAGTGGGGGCACGACTTCAGACCAGAGTATAGGCGTATCCGTCCAATAATCAGCGAGATAGCCAATGCTCCGCTTATCGCGCTCACGGCCACGGCCACGCCCAAGGTGCAGCTCGACATCCAGAAGAACCTCAACATGCTCGGCGCCACGGTGTTCAAATCCTCGTTCAACCGCAGCAACCTATACTACGAGGTGAGGCCCAAGGTGAACGCCGTCAAGGACATCGTCAAGCACATAAAGCAGAACCCAGGCAAGTCGGGCATCGTGTACTGCCTGAGCCGCAAGAAGGTGGAGGAAATGGCCGAGCTGCTGCGGGTGAATGGCATCAAGGCACTGCCCTACCACGCGGGCATGGATGCCGCCTCGCGCTCCGAGAACCAGGACAAGTTCCTGATGGAGAAGGTGGACGTGATAGTGGCCACCATCGCCTTCGGCATGGGCATCGACAAGCCCGACGTGCGCTTCGTCATCCACTACGACATCCCCAAGAGCCTAGAGGGCTACTACCAGGAGACGGGCCGCGCAGGGCGCGACGGGGGCGAGGGCCGGTGCATCACATTCTACAGCTACAAGGACATTCTGAAGCTCGAAAAGTTCATGCAGGGCCGTCCGGTATCGGAACAGGAGATCGGCAAGCAGCTGCTGCTTGAGACTGTGGCCTACGCCGAATCATCGGTGTGCCGCCGCAAGATGCTGCTGAACTACTTCGGAGAGGAGTATGCCCCCGACAACTGTGGATGCTGCGACAACTGCCTGGCCCCGCCCACCAAGTTCGAGGGACGCGATGAGCTGGCCCTACTGCTCGACACCATAGCCGCCGTGAACCAAAAATTCAAGGCCGACCACATCGTCAACATCCTGCGCGGCTTTACATCCGCTGCGGTCAAATCGTATGAGCACCACGAGCTGGAGATGTTCGGCGAGGGCTCGGAGCGCAGCGTGGTGTTCTGGAACTCAATCATCCGCCAGGCGCTGGTGATGAAATTCCTCGACAAGGACATAGAGAACTACGGGCTGCTGCTCATCACAGAGAAGGGGGCCCAGTTCATGGATCGCCCATACGATGTGCAGTTCACCATGGACCGCGAGTTCGAGGAGGCCGACGATGATGAGTCGCTCGCCATGCCGCTCGAAAAGTCTGGCGTAGTGGACGATGAGCTCTTCTCCATGCTCAAGGACCTGCGCAAGCGCGTGGCGCAAAAGCACAACCTGCCCCCGTTCGTCATATTCCAGGACCCCTCGCTCGAGGACATGTCGGTGCAGTACCCCGTCACCCTCGACGAGCTGCGCAACATCTCCGGCGTGGGGGCCGGCAAGGCCACCCGCTACGGCAAGGAGTTCGTTGAGCTCATACGCGCCTACGTGGAGGAGAAGGAAATCCTCCGTCCGCAGGACATGGTGGTGAAGTCGGTGGCCAACAAGTCGATGAACAAGGTGTACATCATACAGAGCATCGACCGGCAGCTCGACCTCGAGGACATCGCCGAGGGCCGTGGGCTCGACATGGACGAGCTGCTCACCGAGATTGAGGCCATCGTGAACTCGGGCACCAAAATCAATCTGAGCTACTACCTGAACCGAACCCTGGAGCCCGACAAGCTCGAGGAGGCTTTCGAATACTTCAAGCACGAGGCCCAAACCGAGCGCATCGACGAGGCGCTAAAGGCCCTCGGCGACGACTACACCGAGGAGGAGGTTCGCTTGGTGCGCATACAATTCCTCTCGGAGCTGGGCAACTAACCGCCACAGCTGCCCTGTAACCCCGGCCCACATCGAACCGTATAACACCCAAAGCAAACATACAAAGGAGGTAGAACGATGAAAAGATTTACCCTGATGGCGCTGATTGCGCTAACCCCCGCCGCGCTGATGGCGCAGTTTAAGCTCACGCCAGCCAGCCACGGCTTCACCCAGAACGAGGCTAACCCCATGGTGCTCACCAAGTACATGGATCCCGGCAAGAGCGGACGCAACGTAACCTGGGACTTCCGCGACCTTGAGGTGGGCAACCACTTCGAGGGCAACATCGGCGAGGCCATCCGCTCGCAGAGCTACACCGCATTCCCCGAGGCCAACACCGTGCTCGAGGAGTTCGGCAACATGTTCGTGTTCCGCGCCTCCGACAATCAGCTCGAGCAGATCGGCTTCATGAGCAAGGATGGGCGCACCAAGATACAGTACAGCAAGCCCTTCGTGAAGATGCGCTACCCATTCACCTACAAGAGCACCTTCGGCGGTGAGCTGGAGGGCGACTACCTCTATAACGACCGCCCCATAGCCCACCACGTGGGCACCTACACCGTTACCGCTGATGCCCGGGGCACCCTGCTGTTACCCGCCAACCGCGAGCTGAACAACGTGATGCGCGTGAAGGAGGTTAAGCGCTACGACCAAACCTCCAACGGCAGCACCACCGCCATAGAGACCGTAACCTACCGCTGGTACGTGGCCCACCACCGCTTCCCCGTGCTGGTGCTCATCAACAGCACCGTGACCGCCAACGGCGGCAAGCACACCTCCACCAGCACCATGGCCGCCTACAACTCGCAGGTGATAAGCCTCCCCAACCCCGCTCCCGAAGCGGCGCCCCCTGCCGATGCCCTTCCCGTGGAGGCCATCTCGCACCTGACGCTCTTCCCCAACCCCACCCAGGATCGCATGAGCATACAGTTCATGCTGGCCGCCGACGCCGCCGATGCCCAGGTGGCCATATACAGCCTCGATGGCAGGCTGATGAAGCTGGTGCACAGCGGCCACCTTCCCGCAGGGCAGGCCCAGTTTGAGTTCTCGGCCAAGGCCAGCGGCCTCAGCGCGGGCATATACATCGTGCGCCTATCGGCCAATGGTGCCGAGCTCGGCCAGAAGTTCGTGAAGGAGTAAATGCACTCCACCCAGCCGCATAACATAAGCGGGCCCTAGCTAACTGGGGCCCGCTTATTATGTGACGTGGTTGATAATCATCGCGTTATCTATGTTGCGGTGCATGGCTTTTGCGTATGCTAGTGTATGGATGAGGTAGAATCAGGCCCCTGTGAATCTGTCAAAATGTCAGTGCATATTCTGTGGCATGGGTATTGTCTAGAAAGTTGTATAGTCCAATATAAATACCAATGAAACAAGCAACAGATGTAGACCAACAAATCAGTATGCTAAAAGAACGGGGTGTTGGGGTGGGAGATGAAAAGAAGGCAAAGGAGATACTCCTTGATGTGGGGTACTACCGTTTGGGTTTCTACCTATTCCCATTTGAGGCTTCCTATCCAAATCTCGACCAGCGCACACATGAGGTGAAAGCTGGAACGAAACTCTCTGATGCTGTGGCACTTTATTACTTCGACTTCGACATACGCAATGTTCTCATGCGATACATTAGTCGTATCGAGGTGGCGTTTCGCACTTACATGACGTACCGTTTGTCGAACAAGTATGCTGATAAACCGCGGTGGTTTGTTGATGAAGAGGTGGTGGATTCATCATTTAGGCAGAGCTTCGATGATCGGCATTATGCTATCATCAAGAAAAGTGGTACCATCAGGTGTCATCATTCTAAGTATAAGCAAGATAAATATGCTCCAGTGTGGAAAACATTGGAGTTCATGACATTAGGTGGAGTGCTGGATCTGTATCGAAATCTAAAGAAAAACGAGGACAAGCTTGAAGTGTCTAAGCATTTTGGTGTACAACAAACCGCTGTGTTCGAGAACTACATGGAATCTATGCGGTGCGTTCGGAATATTTGTGCCCATGGAGCGGTTTTGTATGATGCGAGGCTTTCACGGCAGTTGAGAAAGGGCCCAGCAGGTTCTATGGAGGAGCCTGAAGAGAGGGCTAGAGTGGGAGGTGCAATCAAAGTAATCGCGTATATGTTAGGTAGAGTGTCTGCCAATCGGTTGCACGATATGGTACTCCAGCTGAACGATGCATATATGACTGCCATCCGGGTGAGCCCTAAACTTCAGGGAGTAATTGAAAAAGCATCGCTATTGAAGTGGGATCTGCAAAGTATATCGCAGCTAGAGAGTTATATAAGGTAGGACGGTGAAAAATTTTTGGCAAAATGTTTGGCAGATATGGAAACATCGTGTACCTTTGCGCCTGACAGTCAATAAGTGCCGGTGGATGCCCTCGTCGCGCCACCCACACTCTAAAAGGTCGATGCGTCCCACACCCTTGCCGTGTGGGACGCGCTGCTTTTACGGGGTTTTGCGGGGAATGGGTGAACTGTCCGATGTTCCTAGGTAAAGCCTCTCAACGAAGATCTGTGCGCATTGATTCAGCCCGTAGGGCTGCAACATCAGCGGTTGACGGTGCCATCAGCGGTGCCTGAGCCTGTCGAAAGCACCATTGCCCACCCCGCGCCTTCGGCAGGCTTAACCCCCAGCGGCACGAGCGCGGGGGCAGCGCGGAGCGCTGCGACAGATATTGCCTAGGGCGATGCCCTAGGCTCGGGGGTGGGGCCATGCGCGATGGACAACGCAGCCCGTAGGGCTGCAAC
>JAFTDN010000021.1 GCA_017454165.1 Bacteroidales bacterium
CGCTCATCGTTGCCGCTGAAGTTGGGGTTTTTGCCACGGGCGCGCCCTATGGCATCGATTTCATCGATGAAGATGATGCATGGCGATTTCTCCTTGGCCTGCTTGAACAGGTCGCGCACACGCGATGCGCCCACCCCCACGAACATCTCCACGAAGTCGGAGCCCGACATGCTGAAGAAGGGCACGTTGGCCTCTCCTGCCACGGCCTTGGCCAGTAGGGTTTTGCCAGTTCCTGGGGGGCCTACGAGCAGGGCTCCCTTGGGTATGTTGCCACCCAGGTTGGTGTACTTGGTGGGGTTTTTGAGGAAATCGACAATCTCCATCACCTCCTCCTTGGCACCGGCTAGGCCAGCCACGTCCTTGAAGTCGATTTTCTGGGTGGTACCCTCGCGGTCGAACAGCTGGGCTTTCGACTTACCCACGTTGAATATGCCTCCGCCTGGGGCACCAGGGCCTCCCATGGCGTTGCGGCTCATGCGGCGGATGAAGTACACCCACACCCCGATGATGAGCACCAAGGGGAGCAGCCACGACATCTCGCTCCAGTAGTTGGGCCGTTCGATGTACTCGGGGTAGAGCTTTTCTGGTTCGGGGATCTGTGCCTGCGCATCGGCAAGCTGCCTCTCGAATGTCTCTATAGAGCCTATCTCGAAGTAGAAATGGGGGCCAACCTTGGGGGTGGCGGCGGTGCTTTTGCCTAGGCGCTTGGACAGCCTGTCGAGCTTGTCTTCGTGTAGGTATACTTCCACCCTTCCCGTATTGCGCACCACCACGAGCTTTTTTATCTCGCGCTGGGCGAGCATTTGGTTCTTCACTTCCTGCCACGAGGTTATCACGGGGTCGCGCGAGCCCATCATGAATTGCATGACGAAAAGGCCGCCGAGCACTGCTACGAACACCCAGTACACGTTGAACTTGGGTGGTTTCCGTTTTCCTAGGCTATTTTTGGGGGTGTTGGGTTTATTGCTTTTGGGGGTATCCATATCTAGTTTTGGGTGGGAACTGAGACTGCGGGTTGCTGTGGGCTGGGGCTATCATCGTGATGGGTAGTTGGGGCATCGGCCCATAGCTCTTCGAGTTTGTAGAAGTCGCGCTGCTCGGTCTGGAATACGTGCACCACCACATCGACGTAGTCGAGCACCACCCATAGGGCGTTCTCGTAGTCCGCAGTGCGGTGGGGCTTCTCGTGGAAGGCCTCCAGCAGCCGGTGCTCCACGTTCTGGGCGATGGCATCGACCTGGGTGGTGGAGGCTGCGCTGCACACCACAAAGCGGCTGCACACGGCGTTGGGCAGCGCATCGAGGTTTAAATCCACTATGCGTTCACCCTTCTTCTCCTGTATGGCGGCGATTACGCAGGACAGGGTTGTGGCGATGTCGGGGATGGGCTGTTTTTTCACATTGAGGTGCTTTAGCCCGCAAAGGTAGCACTTTTTTGTCAGGCTCCAAACATCCCCCCAATGGGGCGGCGTTGCCAAGCAGAGGCGGGGCATACTGGAGCGTATGCCCCGCCTTTGTGGTTCGGCTGCTATTGCTCGGCAGCGGCGTGGAACCTCGTGGTGTTCACCCCGATTACCTTGTAGTCCGATATGTCTATGTCCGTGGCTTGCTCTGCATTGAGCTCTTTCACCTCGAAGTTGAGCGTGGTGTTGGAGGTCTTGTCGAGCAGATGCTGCTCGATCACCGCACCTAGCCCCGCAGACGAAGGCATGGCGCGGGCGAGCAGCTGCATACCGCCGCAGTAGGTGTAGGCTTTGGAGTAGTTGCACCGCAGGTTGGAGGCCACCCATATTTCGGAACGGATGGATGCATTGTCGGCCACATACTCGGCGCACTCCTGCCCGGCCACCGTCTTGGTGCGCCCGGTGGCCGCATAGTCGGCCAGGGCTGTGATGTCGGCTACGAGCGTATCGGATTGGGCCAGCCCGATGACCATGCCCTGTTTTTGCCCATCTTGCTCGCTGAGCACTACAAGCGCTTGGTTCTGCGCATCGTATATTATCAGCCTGCCGGTACGCTCCCTGTTGGGGTCATCGAAGTCGATGGCGTAATCCATTGAGGCATCGCTGAATAGCGCACGGTAGTGGGTGGTCACGGGTTGCTGCCCTGGCTCTATGCGCTCCACGGCGATGCGCATAGACGAGGTGTAGGTATAGGTCTTTGCGTGAGGCACGGGCTCAATGCCGATGGCCTTCATCATGCGCTCTTCGAGGCTCATGGCCTGCTGCTCGGCGGGCAGCAGCTTGTCGATGTGGCGGTTGAGCTCCCGCTCGATGATGCGCCCGGCCACCTCCTCGGCCTTGTTCTCCACGGCTTTGGTGAGCCCCCTCTCTATGCCAGTCTGCACGGCCTTATCCACTCCTTTGAGCAGCTTTTTCCATGCCTGCGCCTGCATCGTGGCGGGGAGCAGCGCCAGGCATAGCAAGGTGCTGATTGTCCTTAAGCTCTTCGTCCTATTCATAGCGATTGCGTTTTTGTGCAGGGCAAAGATAACCCTTTTGGGCTCACAGTTGTGGGCTACATTCATTTTTGTGCGCCAGAGCTTAATATTTGCAGACGCAGGCTTTGGGGGCGCGAGCTACGCCTCCTCCACGAGATCCTTGAATCCCTTGCCCATGATCTCGTTGCTGTCGATGGTGTTGATGAATGCGGCGGGATCCACTTGGCCTATACGCTTGAGCAGGATGCTATACTCGCGGCGGGTTACGATGGTGTAGATGATTGAGCGGTTGTCGCCCTTGTACATGCCCTGGCCGTGCAGCACGGTGCCGCCCCTCTTGAGGTCGTTGATGATGATGGAGCGGATCTCTTCGTACTTGTCGCTCACAATCATCAGCGTGCGGTTCACCTTAGCACCCTCAATCACCAGGTCGATTATCTTGCCCTCTATGAACACGATAATCCACGAATACATGGGCAGGCGCCAGTCGCCGAAGGCCACCACGGTGGTTAGGGTGATGGTGCAGTCCACGATGATTACCAGCTTGCCTAGCGACATGCGGGTGTACTTGTTCAGAATCATGGCGATGATGTCGGATCCGCCCGAGGTGGCCCTCGACTTGAACACCATGCCTATGCCCACCCCATACACTATGCCTCCGAATATCGAGGCCAGGAGGTGCTCCTGCAGCAGCGGGCGCATGGCCTGCGTGAACTGTTCCATATCGGCTGCCTTCGATAGGTCGAGACCAGCAGCCAAGGCATTGAGCTGGGCTTTTACTTCAGCCGACTCCACCAGCGGGATGTATCCATAGAACTCATGTATGAGCCTCATGAACAGGGGGCAGGCAAAGATGCTGACCACCGTCTTGATGCCGAACTTGGGGCCAAGGAAGTAGATGCCCAGCAGCAGCAACGGGATGTCCATGCACCAGGCAGCCCACTCGGTGCTCCAGCCCCACAGGTTGTGAAACACTATGGCCAGACCATACACCCCGCCCGGGGCAAAGCCGTAGGGCTCGGCGAACAGCACCGAGCCCAGAGTGAACACGAAGCACCCGCCCAGCAGCCAGGCGTAGGTGATGAAGAAATCTTTGGAGAACAGCTTCTCCTTGGTAACGAACGACATATCGATTCCTATTGGTTGATTTTGAGGGCACAAAAGTACGCACAAAACACCAATCGCCCCCCCTCGGCGCACAAAATTTTCTTCCCCTGCGTTTTTGGGGCAATTTTGTTGGGCGTTTACAACCAAAGCGCCTATCTTTGCAGTTTAGATTTGTTCTAAATATACAGCCCTACGGGCAGATGTTTACATTATCAACGCATTGATAAACAGCACAATGATAGACGACCAAAGAGACATAATCGACGAGGTTACCGAAGCCGAATATAAGTATGGCTTCACCTCTGACATTGATACCGATGTGATACCCAGCGGTTTAAGCGAGGATGTGGTTCGCCTCATCTCGGCCACGAAGGAGGAGCCCGGCTGGATGCTCGACTTCAGGCTCGAGGCCTACCGCCGCTGGCTCCAGGTGGAGCCCCCCTC
>JAFTDN010000022.1 GCA_017454165.1 Bacteroidales bacterium
GCTATCGCAGTTGGCGCTGGCCATTGAGGTTGGTCTGCCTGTCTGCACCACGCTTATCACCAATAGTAGTGTCGATGTGCAGGAGCAATTTGGTCGCGTTGGCCTAATCACCAAGGCCATTGAGGACAACGTGGGCACAATTTATAGAAACAGGCTTGTGGGACAACGGGTGCAGCGTATCGATGCGTATAGTATTGAAGATGAGTTCTTTCCATCGCTGTTTCAGCCCGAGGTTGAGAAAGATTTTGAGGTTCGTACATTCTATTTGGCCGGTCGCACCTATTCCATCCGATTCAAAGCCCCAAACACCGAAAGCGTCGATATGCGCGATAGCTATGGCGTAATGGACTACGAGGCATACGTGCTTGATCATAGCATCCAGGCAAAGGTGAAACGGCTGATGGATGGGCTGAATTTAATTTCGGGTTCCTTGGATTTTATTGTGGGCAAGGATGGAGTTACATATTTCCTCGAAGTCAATCCCAATGGGCAATACGATTGGGTTTCGCAATATGGTGGCTACGACCTGCACAAGGAAATAGCTCAATTTCTATTGCATCGCGACAACAACCATAGGATGTCATGAGCAAAAAAGAAAAAATGCAGAAAGCACTGCCTTTTCCGCTATTTTTCAAGTGGGTAAAGATTAGTCCGCCGCACCCGTTGCGTAGGATTCCTGGGCATAGGAATGAGTTTTATGCCGACCAGCAGTTCTATCCAGATGCCTTCTACAAGCAGATAATTAAGCTATGAACACGAATAAGGTGATAGTGGATGGCTATTGCCGTCAGGTGCTGATGGACTTTGTGAAGCGCGATTATGTGTTGCGTTCAAAGCCCATTGCATCGCGGCCAAGCAGCAATTTACAAATAGAGGGCGAGCGCTTTAGCATTCCATCTATCATTTCCAATGCAGTTGTCGATATTGACAAACACAGTGAAAACATCAATACAATTGACAGCATATTTTCTAAGTTGCAATTATTGCTATGCCGACATATTGTTGTAAGGATGTTATATCCACCAAGTTTAAAGGATGTTCGGCGAATATTTGAGGCATCTGTTAGCTATAATATTCACGAGATGCTGCTGATAACAAACTTTGCACCACAACTCTACAGCAATAGTTTGGCGAGGATTGTGCTCGATAGCAATAGGCTCAAGGCTATGGTTGTTTTCAATAGTCCGTTCGATAAGAATTTAGACAACATCATCCATTTTTATAGGCGTAGGATGCCAAAAACAACTTTTAAAAAGGAGAGCAGCGAATTTGTTTGCAATCCTTGGCTCTATAATGAGTCAATTAGGCACAACACTTATTTTCACAAAAAGCTATATATCAATGTCGATGGGCAAATAAAAAATGCACCTGAATGTCCCAATAGTTTTGGGCAAATAGCGCAGTTTTTTCCATCGGAATTGTTGGAATTGGTGCGCAGCGAGGAGTTTGCCGAGTTTTGGCACATCACCAAGGACATGTGCTGCATCTGTTCTGACTGTGAATACAGGCACATGTGCGTTGATAACCGTGTGCCATACAGCAATGGACACGGGATGTTCAGGCATCGTGTTGCTTGCACCTACAACCCCTACATAGCCCGCTGGCAGGGGCAGCCGGGCTACGTGCCCGTGGAGCAGTGCGGCGAGTTTACGCCCGAGGGCTTCGTGCCCGATGAGGAGCGGATAGAGCGGGTGCTGCGGGGAATAGCTGGAGAGTAGTTAGCTTATGCTCTGATAATCTTTTTGTTGAATAAAATTTTCGAAAAAAGTTGCTAAAAAATTTGGTGGTCTCAAAAGAAAGCACTATCTTTGTACCATGATGATTTCATCATACATAGCGCAAGTGGAGCCTCGGAGCCGAAGGGCATACCTATATATATAGGTGCACGGTATTCGCACAAACACTTGATTTACAGCATGAAAACGTTAAAGCCCGCCATAGCCACGACAGCCAGCGCGGGCATCCGCCGCTTGGAGGCCGAGTTGCCCCTGCCGCTGGACGAAGAACGGGCGGTAGGGGCGCATAGGCATCTTGCGGAGGTGCGCTATTGGTGTTCTTCAGCCGCATACCCACGGTGGAGCTTAGCTTCAGATGGGTGTAGCGCAGCTGTTTGCGGCCATTGGAGTGGCAAACGTTGCGGTCAACATATTCATTCACCTAATTTATTTTGAGATCATGAGTACACAGAAATCAGACATAGAGAAATTCGAAGACTTTGAGCTGACCCCAGAAAACGCCAAGAAGGTGGAGGGCGGAGGGGTTGTTATTGTTGCATGTGCAAGGCACGAAGGATATAAATGTTTACGAGTCGAGGCCGTTTGGTGTGGCCCAGAGGTTGCGAGTGCATGGGAGATACGCTCGCCCCGATGCCCTTGGACAGCCGATGAAGTAGCTAGACCTCAATAGCTTTTACATCACCAACGTCAAAGTGCAATTAATCCCCGGCTGGAACGGTCAGCCGGGGATATTTTAAATGGCCTTTTTCATAGACAATATATGGCATGATGAGCACAAGAATTGTAGCAATATTTTTTGTAATCACCACAGTAGTTGGTGGATGTAGTCGTATTGCTAGTAATAGCACGGGTTATATCAGCAATTATAGACTGCGGTTTGATAGGGGGGATACTACTTGGGTGGGCAATGGTCGTTTTAGCATATCATTTTGCATAGAGCCTAATGCGCCAGATACTATTATTATGCAATTTGGTATGAGATCTGGGCTAGATTTCGCGGAGCATGATACTGATAGCACCTTTCTGTTATCTGTATTTGGTGATAATTTGCAAAGCTACACCATCCTCAGCGATGAACGGCAGATAGCTTTTGTCCGAAATAGTAATGAACAAGCGGCCCACATACGCATGGAGTATGGCTACAGCAACATTGTAACGGCATTCCGCTTTGGCAAACCTCTCAATGCCAATAACCCCACCGCCGACATTTGGGAGACCAGCGCCGAGGAGTTCTACTACCCATTTATCGCCAATACCCACATGGACATACGCGCCGAATTTGTTGCTCCAGATAGCGTAGAGGTGATTGCCTCGTATCCCGTACACAGGCAGGGCGATAGCTACATCTGTGAAGCGAAAAATATAATCTCCCATTCGCTGCATTTTGCATATTTGAACAAAAAGCACTACATTGTTGATACCATCGGCATTTGCGGCAAAAAAGTTCCCTTGTACCAAATGAAGAAAAGGTTGCTTTCCGATTCCGAGAAAGCCGACATGGCAAACGTGCTCTGCCGTGCTGCGGAGTATTTCGAGAGCGTGTTCGGCGACTCATATTGGTCGGAAAAACACGGTGTAAGCGTTATGTCCATCCTTTTCGAACCAACATTCTACGGTTTGCGGCAAAATGTCAATTTCATGTCATCGCCCATCGATGACAGCACGTATTATGCGTTTGGGTTGGTGCACGAAATGGGCCATCGTTGGCTTGGCGAGTACAATTTGCTAATCGCCGATGGGCAGCTTGGGGCATATTTTATCAAGGAGTCGCTCAATGTGTTCATGCGTATGATGTTTGGTCGCGCAACTGGATTATATGATTGGCAGCAGGAGATGCAAAAACGACGCAAATCATACGACGAAATAAAAGGCACCAAGCGTGATTGCGCCCTGATAGATATGCGTTATAATAGCAACTTCGATGTGGTGTATTCTAAAGGGCCTGTTATTCTTGACGATTTTGCGCAACGCATTGGCTATGATGAAATGGTGCGCATCATTGGTGAGTTCTATCGTCGCTACGACCAAAAAATCGGCCTTCGCTACGAAGATTTTATCTCCACCGTGGCTGATTTGCATCCCGAAATAGCCGATGAGTTAGACCGGCGTTTGAGGAGCATTTAAGTATAGCTGTGCTGTACTTATATTTTGTCCGCACAAATACGGTGGACGTTTTTGTTTATGCGCCTTTTTTAAAAGCGCTATTCAAACCTTTTTTAATTTCACAAATGCAATGAATCACATCATTCCGCAATACGACATTCAGCTGTTCCACGCAGACAGCCATAAATATTTCTATCACACGCCGAGCGGTCTAATTTTTAAGATTTCCAACGAGCACCTAGATCGCTACATCGAAATATGCTTAGGAAAGCAGCCAGCATTCGGTGCTGAACTGCTCTGCGAGCACGTGTATGGCATCATTCAAAAAACGGTGGCCGAGTATGGTCAGCCCGATGAAATGCCTGCCGATGATCCGTTAGCATTCAAGCCAACGTGCGTGGTGCTCAAACGTGGCAGGCAAGTGCAACCTCGTGTGTCCCTACTGTTTTGCCCGTGGTAGCAATGGATTTGCGTTCAAAAGCATGAGCGTGGAGGAATGCGTGCAGTCTATTGAGTTCATGCTAAAAAATAATCCCAATGCGCCACGCTACATCGTTACTTTCTTTGGTGGCGAGCCTTTGTTGGAGTTTGATACCATGCGCGAAGTAGTAACTATTGTGAAACAGCGTTTTAGTGATAAAAAGATAAGATTTTCGGCCACCACCAACGGCACCATTATGACTGAGTCTATGGCTGAATTTCTTAAACAACATGGCATCACCCTACTTGTCAGCATTGATGGTCCGCAGGCAATCACCAACGCATTGCGCCCGCATTACGCTGGGCGCGACACTTATACTGATATCATGCGCAGCTTGGATATATTACGTCGATACGATGTTCGTTTCAGTTTCCGCGCCACCGTTGCTGCTGGCCTTACAGATTTGGCGAGCCACGTACGCTTTTTCGAACAGCAAGGTGTTCCATATCACTTCGCTTTTTGTTTTGATTCGCAACACAGCAGCAATGAGCATTCTAATTGGGATAAGGATGCTCTTAGCAAATTAAGCAGTCAGCTCGATTCAGTATTTGATTTTTATTTTGGACTTTTGCAAAATAAAACATACATTTGGGGACATTGGTTTTTGGATTATCTGCATGGAATCGCAGCGCGCAAGCTCAATCGGATTACCTGTGGTTCGGGAATTAGTATGTTCTCAACCACTGATGGGTGCAGAATTTTTGGCTGCATGAATTTTGCCTCGAACCCCGAAACTGCCATTGGAAGCGTCGAACAGGGCATTAACGAGGAGCTCAGGCAGCGTTTTGGAGCGCGGCCTACCTGCAATACCGAGCGGTGCTCTTTTTGTACCGCCCGCTATTACTGCGGTGGAGGATGTGTGCATGAGCGTTACACCTCGACGGGCAGCACCAACGAGACCAACGAGCAGCAGTGCGCCCTGCGTCTGCTAATTTTCGAGAAGATGTTATCGTATTACCAGCAAGTCAAGAACCGATTACCTGAGGCCATGGAGCGTATCAGCGAGCATAAGCAGCATTTGCCGCAGGAGTGTTAGTTAAGGCGTAAGGACAACTTGTTCTATCGGTTTTTTCCCTATCTTTGCCTCCCCAAATGCTCGCCAATGCGTTTCATCCACTACACCCAGCACGATGCCATGGACTGCGGGCCCACCTGTCTGCGCATGGTGGCGCGGCACTACGGGCGGCAGTGGAGCCTCGAAACGTTGCGGCAGCGGTGCTACATCACCCGCGAGGGAGTAACCATGCTGGGCATTAGCCGCGCCGCCGAGAGCATTGGCTTCCGCACTTTGGGGGCTAAGCTCAACATGGAGCAGCTCACGCATCAGGCCCCGCTGCCCGCCATCCTGCACTGGAACCAGCAGCACTTTGTGGTGCTCTACCGCGTTACGGGGCGGCGCGGGCGCGAGCTGCAGGCCAAGCAGGAATAAATTCCCCCTAAAACCCGCCACCTCCTCCCGCTCCATTTAGCGCCATGTTGTCCCATTTTGGACTTAAAACACTAAAATTCAGAGAAATAGCCTTAAATCGCTTGTAAAACACTGTAGAACAGCGATTTGAATGGGGGGGGGCAACCTAGATGCAAAAAATCAGCAAAAAACGCAGTTTTTGCGCCGTTGTAAACTACTGTAAATCAATATGATGAAAAATTTTTCGAAAAATATTTGGAGGGAATGGAATCATGTGTTATACTTGCCGCCGTGGTTGATCATCACAGAAGCCGCTTTGGAGGCCGTTCCCTTGTTATATGGGGAATAAGCTCAGGCACTGAGGCGGCTGTCGGCGAAGCCCTTTGAGCGGGGCCAAGCAGGTGCTCACCACAGTTCTCCGTGGGGCTACGGGCTAGGCCGGCCCAAGGCAGTACGGAAGGATGCTCTGCGTTGCGAAAAAGCGCGGGCAGTGTTCTCCCATGGGCTGTTCTATGTCCATGGATTCTGGCGCGGCCATGGAACGCGCCGGTGCTCCTCTGTGGCGCAGAGGGCGGCAGCCCTGGGCCCGCAGACCGCCCTGCCTTAGTAATAGAGTCGGGGAATGCGAAAGGCCAACAACAGCGGTTGGAGGCGAAAAATAAATGTTGTAACAAAAAATCACGGACAAATGAACAAGTCGCTTGATAAGTTTGAGCAATTTGCCATAGACACTCGTGAGGTGCGTGGGGGCTCGGTCTACATTGTTATAGGGAGAGCGAAGTGGTATGATGAGCCTGGAACAGCAGGCATTACCATCACAGACGATGGATGCATGATACCATGGATAAAACTCGATAGCACTGGAGAGATGAAATACGGTGAAGCGATGTGCTAGGTGTCTAGCGCAAGAGTTTGCTAATATCAGGGGGGACGCCCCCTGATATTTTTGAAATTTAATTGTTAATTTGTCAATTGATGCGTACACTCTTTTTTTGTACTCTACTAGCTATAACGAGTGCATATTCAGCCTGGAGCCAAGATGTGGCTGTAATGTCGTATGGTCCCTATTATGAAGCTGTTAATCGTGCAGAATTGTGTATTTCAGAATTTAAATATGCGGAAGCATTGCATGTATATGATTCTATTTTTCTTGTGTTTCCAAAGCATAAAGTACGCGATTTATACAACGCCGCTCTATGTGCCATACATTGTAAGCAGCCCCATAAGGCGCAGCGGTGGATTATGGAGCAAATTGTACAGGGTATTAGTATCAAGACGTTGAATGCAAATATTTTAAAGCAACAGCCATCAGAATTTTGGCGAGTAATAGAGCAAAGCTATGATTCGTTGCAGTTCGTGGCGCATAAAGCGTTCGATGTGTGGAGACGTTTTAAGTCAGAAATTGATGAAATGAATTCCAAAGAGCAGGCAGCTGCAACTGATGATACGTTAGATAGGAATGCATACTACAGCTTGCTGTACACGCACACGCAGCGTTTGTATCAGCTGATAGATAGTTTCGGTGTTCCGCCCGTGCCTGTTTTTGGAAGCGGACAGCATCTTCCAGCCAGCATGATGGTGCGCCATTTCGATTTACGCCATCGTTTTAAAAATGGGGAGTTCGACACCTTGATGCCTCCATTTTGTAATATGGATTTGCATCAGTATGATATTGAAGCACAGCTGATTGATGCTATACGTAGTGGCAACATCGACCCATACGTTGTTTATTCGTATGTGTCGCCTATTGATGCGAGTTCTTTTTTTGGTAATCGCGCTTTGTATCAGGTAAATATTGATTTAAAAACGCGTACTGTTATTCTCGAAAAAAATAAAAATATGAATATAGCAGCTGAAAATATGCATAGAAAGCGGTTTTATCTACCACCTGAGGAGGATGCGTTAAAAAAAGACGTGATGATTGTGCTGTATTATAATCAGGATTTATATCCATTTGAAGAGCATATACGTGCCGATTCGTTGATAAATTATAGTAAGGCGATATATGACCAGCTGCCTACGAACGAACAGCACCGCTTGTTGTTGAAATACATGGAGGTTCATGACAATGTAAAAGCAGAGCATTTCGAACGTTTGCGTAAGCGCATTCATCCATCAGGAGAGCAGCGTAATTATTTCTATGATATGTTATCTTTAAAAGATTTTAAATTGCCTGGAGGAGGATATGTTGTGAGTGAGAAGCCTTTATTATGATATTGTAATTTTCCCTATCTTTGCCTCCCCAAATGCTCGCCAATGCGTTTCATCCACTACACCCAGCACGATGCCATGGACTGCGGGCCTACATGCCTGCGTATGGTGGCGCGGCACTACGGGCGGCAGTGGAGCCTCGAAACGCTGCGGCAGCGGTGCTACATCACCCGCGAGGGCGTAACCATGCTGGGCATCAGCCGCGCCGCCGAGAGCATCGGCTTCCGCACCTTGGGGGCTAAGCTCAACATGGAGCAGCTCACGCAGCAGGCCCCGTTGCCCGCCATCCTGCACTGGAACCAGCAGCATTTTGTGGTGCTCTACCGTGTTACGGGGCGGCGCGGGCGCGAGGTGCTCCATGTGGCCGACCCCGCTGGCGGGTTGGTGCGCTACCCCCGCGCCGAGTTCGAGCGCTGCTGGTGTAGCACCACGCAGGAGGGGCAGCCCGCTGGCATTGTGCTGCTGCTCGAACCCACGCCCGAATTCCACGCCATTGAGGGCGAGCCGCAGCAGCGTCGCAGCCTAGGGTTCTTATTGCGCTATTTGAGTCCGCATCGTCAGCTGGTGGTGCAGCTCATGCTGGGGCTGCTGCTGGGCAGCTTGCTGCAGCTGTTGCTGCCATTCCTCTCGCAGGCCATGGTGGACCAAGGCATTGGGCAGCGCAACATCAACTTCATCTATCTGGTGCTGATTGCCCAGCTGGTGCTCACGCTCAGCCGCGTGGCGGTGGAGTTCATCCGTGGATGGATTTTGCTGCACCTGGGCACCCGCATCAACGTGTCGCTCATCTCCGACTTTCTGGCCAAGCTCATGCGCCTGCCCATGCGCTTCTTCGATGCAAAGATGACCGGCGACCTGCTGCAGCGCATTGGCGACCATTCGCGCATACAGAGTTTCCTTACCGGCACATCGCTCAACGTGGTGTTCTCGGCGGCCAACATCATCATTTTCGGCGTGGTGCTACTTTTCTACAGCCGTTCAATTTTTGCCGTATTCTTTGTGGGTAGTGCCCTCTATGCGCTGTGGGTGCTGCTCTTCTTGCGTCGGCGTGCCGAGCTGGACCATCGGCGTTTTGCGCAGATGTCGGCCCACCAGAGCAATCTCATACAGCTCATTCAGGGTATGCAGGACATCAAGCTCAGTGGTTGCGAACAGCAGAAACGCTGGGAGTGGGAGGGCATACAGGCCAAGCTGTTCCGTGTGAGCGTCAAGGGGCTGGCGCTGCATCAGTACCAGCAAAGTGGGGCCACGCTGCTCAACGAGGCCAAAAACATACTCATCTCCATAATGGCCGCCAAGGCCGTGGTTGATGGTCACATGACTCTGGGCATGATGACCGCTGCGCAGTACATCATTGGGCAGCTCAACGCGCCCATAGAGCAGCTCATTGGCTTCTTCAACGAGGCTCAGGATGCCCGCATCAGCTTGGGACGGCTTAGCGAGGTGCACCTGCGCGACGACGAGGAGCCCGCCGACAGCTCCATGCTGCACGAAATACCCGCCGATGCGGGGCTGCGCGTTAGCAACCTGTGTTTTGCTTACGATGGTCCCGACGGTCAGCGCGTGCTGAGCGATGTGAGCATCGACATACCCGCCGGCAAGCAAACCGCCATTGTGGGCACGTCGGGCAGCGGCAAAACCACGCTGGTTAAGCTCCTGCTGGGCTTCTACCCGCCGCTGAGCGGCGAGATTGCCTTGGGCGACATCAACCTCAGCGCCTACAGCCTACGCGCCTGGCGGCAGGAGTGCGGCGTGGTGATGCAAGACGGGTTCATCTTCTCCGACACCATTGCTCGCAACATCGCGCCGGGCGATGAGCGCATCGATCAGCAGCGGCTCATTGAGGCCGCCCAAGCCGCCAACATCTACGACTTTGTGATGCAGCTGCCGCTTGGTTTTGGCACCAAGATTGGCAGCGAGGGGCACGGCCTGAGCCAAGGCCAGCGGCAGCGCGTGCTGATTGCCCGTGCGGTGTACAAAAATCCGCGCTACATTTTCCTCGACGAGGCCACCAACTCGCTCGATGCCACCAACGAGCGCACCATCATGCAGAACCTGAACCAGTTCCTCAGCGGTCGCACCGCCGTGGTGGTGGCTCATCGCCTGAGTACCGTGCGCCATGCCGACCAAATTGTGGTGCTGCGCGACGGGCAGGTGGTGGAGGTGGGCACTCACGACGAGCTCGCCCAGCGGCGCGGCGAGTATTATACGCTTGTTAAAAACCAGCTCGAACTCTGATGCCCATAACGCCCGAACCTAATATCGACCGTCGCTCCGAGCCAATGCAGGAGATACTCGGCACACCGCCACGCTGGATTGTGCGCTGGGGCATCAGCATCATGCTCGCCGTGGTGCTGCTGGTGCTGGTGGGCTCGGCCTTCTTCCGCTATCCCACCATGGTGCAGGCCTCGGCATGCATCTCGACCCAAAATCCGCCATCGCTGCTCGTGGCGCGCTCATCGGGCAAAATGCAACGCATATTCGCCGACAACGGCCAGCACGTTGAGCGCGGCGACACCCTAGCCGTAATCGACAATGCGGCCAACTACCGCCACATGGCGCAGCTGGCCACCACGCTCGCACGGCTCGAGGCCCACCCCACGTGGATGCAGGCCGACACCGCTCTGCTCGACACGCTATGCCCCCACGGACGTACCCTAGGCGATGTTCAGCCCGCCCACACCGCCTTAGCGCAGGCCCTGTCGGACTACAGGATGTTCGTCCGACAGCGGCTACATCAGCTGAAGCTGCAAGCGCTACAGGCGCAGCTGGTGGCCCAGCAGGGACACATGGCTCTGCTCAACCGCCAGCTGCGCCTCGCCCTGAGCGACCTCGGCATAGCCCGCCGCCAATACGCCCGCGACTCGCTGCTCCACGCCCAGGGGCACATCGCCCCCGCAGAATTGGAGCAGGCCCAGCAGGGCCTAATAGCCAAAACGCAAAGCACCGAGGGCCTCCGCCTATCCATATCCAACTCCCGCATAGCCGTGGAGCAACTACAACAACAGCTGGCCGAAGTACAGCTCGACCAGCAATCGCAGCTACAGCAGCACCTCACCGCCGTGTCGGCGGCGCTCAATCAGCTGCGCACCGCCCTAGCCCAGTGGCAGCGAGCCTACCTGCTCGTGGCCCCATCCAGCGGCACCCTCACCCACATGACCATCTGGAGCGACCTACAGGAGGTGCAGGCCGGCAGCCCCGTATTCGCCATCACGCCCACCGACATGGGGCAGGTGCAGGTGCGCATGGTCATCTCGCCCCAAGGCGTGGGCCGGGTGCGCCCAGGCCAGCGCGTCAATGTGCGCCTCGATGCCTACCCCTACCTCGAGTTCGGCTCGGTAGAGGCCACGGTACACAGCGTGTCGGCTGGCCCCACCGAAACGGGCTTCCCCGCCGTGGCGTTGCTCACGCAAGGCCCCGTAACCACCTACGGCACACCGCTCGACCTTGAGCGCGAGCTCACCGGCCTGGCCGAGATTGCCACCGACGAGCAGTCGGCCCTACAGCGCCTCTTTGGCCACCTGCGCTACGGGCTAAAACAGGGACTGGGCGGGCAGTAGCGATCGGTGGTGTTTCTCTGTCTTTTCGGATTGGTGCGCTACTGTTCTAAATATAACGGACTAAAGTTTTTACTTATAAAGCACATATATACAATTATTTGCGTTTTCTCATTCATTTTTTTTCGAGATTTTATTTTGTCGTTTGCATAGAAATATGTACTTTTGCATATCGATTTCGTTTAACTTAATAACTAACGATTTGGCATTATGGCCTTTGGTGTTAAAAATTTTGTTAAAGAAGAGTAATTATTGAGTTCTCGTGAAATGCAGGCTGTAAGTGGAGGAGAAGAAGAGAGGAAGATTCTCAGCATACAGTTGAAGTCTGATGGCATGGGCACTTATTGGGAGATAATTTATACGGATGGTAAGGTGGAAACAATAGACCATACTTGGTATGCGTAGTTTCATAAGAATAGGTGTGCTGTGCTGTGCGATGCTGCTTGCTTCGTATGTGGCCATGGCACAGCGTCCCTTGCAGAGTGGTCTGATTGTGAGCCGTGGACGTTGCGTCGATGCCCTTCGCGCCTTGCAGCGCGAAAACACCGATTCGATGGCCGTGGTGCAGCTGTATAAGTACTACGTCTTTAGCCGCGATTCGCTGCCACAGCTGCAGCCGCATCAATGGCGGCGCACCTTCGATGCCATCATGGCCGACTCCACCCGCCGCTGCGTGCTGAAATCGGTTCACTACCAGCAGCACCCGCTGTAATTGTTGGACGTGCGGTTTTGCGCCGCCTCGTTCCATAGCCTTTTTTGCATACTTTTAAGGGCCATGTGCATGCGCAGTGTACCAGCAGCGGACGGCAGTTGGCGGGTAGATTGCGCTCAGCCACGTTTTCGGGCGAGCCGCCAGCCGTTGTATGCATATCCTGCTGTGCCATAGTCATTTACCACATCTGTGCACATCGTAGCGCGAGCGATGACTTTCGGGGTGTGCATACCCATTGACACCGCATGGGCAATAAGGTGATGCGCGCAAACGTTAATGCATCAGCGCGTTGACATCCGATTGGAGAAAAAAGTTCCATGTAGGGGTCGATTTGCACAACTTTTGCGGCTCAGCCCCGTAAAACAAAAAAATTTTTGCACCTGATGAAACGGATTGCCCTTTCCATATCGCTCATAACGCTATCATTATCAGCATTTTCGCAAGACTATGCAGGGGCATCCGCCGAGAGCGCACAGCCCGTGCGCCCCATGGAGGCCAACCTCGGTGCTGAGCACATGAAATTCCGGGGCGAGTACGTCAGCGGGCCCCTCGACCTATTCTGCGAAAAAATGGCCCGCAAGGGCTTCGCCTACGAGGTGCCCGAGCCCAATGGGGCCTCGCTCATAGGCACATTCGCTGGCTACCCCGAGTGCCACCTCATAGTATCGACCAACAACCACAAGGTGAACAAGGTAGAGGTGCACTTCCCCCGCCGCCACGTGTGGTCCGAGCTGGCATACGACTACTACTCCCTCAAGGAGATGCTCATCAAGAAATACGGCGAGCCCAAGGACACCCTCGAGGAGTTCATCTCACACGAGCCCAAGGACGACTACACCAAGCTCATGAAGGTGAAGCAGCACCTATGCACCTTCTACGTCAAATTCGAGCTGCCTGGCGGCGAGATCACCCTCTCGCTGAGCAAGGCCAGCCGCTACAACCCCTGCGTAATCCTCACCTACGAGGATGCCATCAACTCGCGCAAGGAGGAGACCAAGGCGTATGAAGACTTGTAGCAAAATGCTGTTAGCCTGAGCGCCTTGCCGTCCCCCCCAGAACACCGACAATCGCACTACACTCGCATCCGCGCCCCCATCGGGCGGCCTTGGCCTAGCACCCCAGCACAGCAGAAAGCACCCATGAAAAATGGGCGCAGCGTAGCGGCCCGCCACGATTTGCGGGGAATCTCAACATAAACAATTGCGTCATAGGATATTAGCACAAAATATCCCCTCATAGTAAACCATCGGTGGCAAAGTGCATCCAAAAAAAGTGCGTACCTTTGCGCCGCAACAACACAAGCAAATACCAATCAAACAACTCACAATGAGAAGGATAACCACCACACTGCTAGCCGGGGCGCTGATTGCGCTCGCCCCGCTGGCCAAGGCCGATGAGGGCATGTGGCTCATGCACCTACTAGGCCAGCAGGGCATCGATGTGATGCAACAGAAAGGCTGCAAGCTCACCGCCGAGCAAATCTACAGCCTCAACCAGCCCAGCATCAAGGATGCCATCATCATCTTCGGCAACGGCTGCACGGGCGAGATCGTGTCCGACAAGGGCCTGATCCTCACCAACCACCACTGCGGATACAGCGCCATACAGCAGCACAGCACCACCGAGCACGACTACCTAGCTGATGGCTTCTGGGCCATGCAGATGCAGGACGAAATCCCCACCCCCGGCCTCACCGCCACATTCCTAGTGCGCATCGAGGACGTCACCAGCAAGCTGCTCGCCGCTGTAACCGACCAGATGGACGAGAAGGCCCGCCTTGAGGCCATGGACGCTGAGGGCCAAAAGCTGGCCAAGGCCGCATCGGATGGCACCCACTACCGTGCCTCCGTGCGCTCGTTCTTCGGCGGCAACCAGTACCTGATGCTCGTTTACGAGATATTCACCGATGTGCGCATGGTGGGCGCCCCGCCATCATCAATCGGCAAGTTCGGCGCCGACACCGACAACTGGATGTGGCCCCGCCACACCGGCGACTTCTCGGTGTTCCGCGTGTACGCCGACAAGGACAACAAGCCCGCCGACTACGCCACCAGCAACGTGCCCTACAAGCCCCGCCACTTCCTGCCCGTGTCCACCGCTGGTTTCAAGAACGGCGACTTCACCATGATTATGGGCTACCCCGGCAGCACCCAGCGCTACATGACCAGCAGCGAGGTGGAGCAAACCATCAACATCGGCAACGCCGACCGCATACTGATTCGCGGCATACGCCAAGAAATACTGCTCGAGGACATGCTGGCCGACCAATCCATAAAGATTAAGTACTCATCGAAATACGCCAGCTCCAGCAACTACTGGAAGAACTCCATAGGCATGAATCAAGCGCTGAAACGCCTGAGGGTGGTGGAGCGCAAACGCGAAAACGAGGCCAACTTCACCAAATGGGTGAACGCCACCCCCGAACGCCGCGCCAAGTACGGGCAGGCCCTGCCCACCATAGAGCACGTGGTGAGCAGCCGCGCCGAGCTGCAGCACGCCATGTCGTTCTACAACGAGGCCCTGCTGCGCGGCACCGAGCTAATCGGTCTCGCCATCAGATTTGAGGCCCTCGAAAAGCTCCTCGCCGATGGCGACCCGAAGGCAACCAGCGAGAGGGCCGAGGGCCTGAAGGGCTACGCCCGCGCATTCTACAAAGACTACAGTATGCCCACCGACCAAAAGGTGGCCAAGGCCATGTACCGCTTGTTCTGCGAGCATGTCGACAAAAAATTCCAGCCCGAGGGCTTTGTGCCCGCCGACCAAATCAGCACCCACATCGACAACATGTACGGCAAGTCGATGTTCGCCGACTCCTCCAAGCTCATGGCCTTCCTCGACAAGCCCAGCGCCGACCAGCTGAAGGCCGACCCTGCCTTCGCCGATGCCAAACTGGTGATGGGCAAATACCGCGAGCTGCGCACCGCCCTTGAGCCCATGGCCTACGACATGATGCGCGGCACACGCCTGTTCATTGCCGGTACGCTGGAGATGAACCAGGGCAAGCCCATGTACCCCGATGCCAACTTCACCATGCGCCTAACCTACGGCGAGGTGAAGGACTACTACCCAAAAGATGCCGTGCACTACGACTACATTACCTACCTCGAGGGCGTGATGGAGAAAGAGGATCCCGACAACTGGGAGTTCGTGGTACCCGCCAAGCTCAAGGAGCTATACCTGAATAAGGACTTCGGGCCATACGCCCTCAACGGCAAGATGCCCGTGGCCTTCCTGTCCACCAACGACATCACCGGCGGCAACTCGGGCAGCCCCATCATGAACGCCCGGGGCGAGCTCATCGGCCTGGCCTTCGATGGCAACTGGGAGGCCATGAGCGGCGACATAGTGTTCGAGAACAACCTGCAGCGCTGCATCAACGTGGACATCCGCTACGTGCTATTCATCATCGACAAGTATGCCGGCTGCAAGCGCCTGATCGACGAGATGACCCTCGTAGCCGAGCAGCCTGCCGCCACCAAGGCCACACCGAACGGCAAGCAGCGCAAACGTAAATAAGCCCCAAAGCATTCCACAGAGGCCCACCCCCAAAGCACTGGGGGGTGGGCCTTTTTATATGCAAGCAAATACCTAAGCGTGAAATCATTATAAAATTAGACACAATATAAATTACAAAAATGGATGCATAATGGAGTAGAACGAGGACAACTTTTTGCTACCTTTGACCATAATCAACCCAAACCACCATGGAAACCCTCAAACGCATTTGGCTATTCTACTACGAAGGTTTCAGCAGCATGACCTCGATGGGCCGCGCCCTGTGGGTGCTCATCATCGTAAAGCTGTTCGTGATGTTCGTGGTGCTCAGGGTGTTCTTCTTCAAGCCCGCTCTAGCCAAGTACGACACCCCTGAGGCCAAAAGCCAAGCCGTAATAGAGAACCTGGTCAAATAAGAGAACTAACCAAACACACATACCGCCTATGGACAGCTTAATTGAAATATCGCGGCTACAGTTCGCGCTCACCGCGATATACCACTGGCTATTTGTCCCCCTGACGCTTGGGCTGGGGTTCATCATAGCCTTTATGGAGACCAAGTATTACCGCACTGGCGATGAGTTCTGGAAGCGCACCACCAAGTTCTGGATGAAGCTCTTCGCCATCAACTTCGCGGTGGGCGTGGCGACAGGCATCATCCTTGAGTTCGAGTTCGGCACCAACTGGAGCAACTACTCCTGGTTCGTGGGCGACATATTCGGCGCACCGCTGGCCATCGAGGGCATATTCGCCTTCTTCATGGAGAGCACGTTCTTCGCCGTGATGTACTTTGGGTGGGAGAAGGTGAGCCGCAAGGCCCACCTGGTGTCCACCTGGCTCACTGCCTTCGGCACCAACCTGTCGGCCATATGGATACTGGTGGCCAACTCGTGGATGCAATACCCCGCTGGCATGGCCTTCAACCCCGACACGGCCCGCAACGAGATGGTGAGCTTTAGCGAGGTGGCACTCTCGCCCGTGGCCATCAACAAGTTCCTGCACACGGCCACCAACGCCTACGTGCTATCGGCCATAGTGGTGATCGCCGTGAGCGCATGGTTCCTGCTCAAGCATCGCGAGCAGATGCTGGCCCTCAAGTCGATTCGCATAGCCACCATTTTCGGCGGCATATCGCTGCTGGTGGTGATGATCACGGGGCACGGTTCGGCCACCTTGGTGGCCAAGGTGCAGCCCATGAAGTTAGCCGCTATGGAGGGGCTGTACGAGGGGCAAAAGGGCGCACCGCTGGTAGCGGTGGGCATGCTCAACCCCAACAAGGCCCCCATGGAGCAACCCGGACAGGAGCAAGACCCCTACCTATTCCACCTGTCGATGCCCAAGATGCTCTCGCTGCTAGCCACCAACAGCACTGAAGGCTATGTGCCGGGCATCAACGACATCATCAGGGGCGGTTACGAGTTCACCGATATAGAGGGCAACACCTACATAGAGCCATCGTTTGCGCAGAAAAAGCAGCAAGGGTCGTTGGCTGTGAACGCCCTAAAAGAGTACCAGCAGGCCAAGGCTGCGGGCAATGACAGCATCATGGCGCAGGCCCGCCAAACGCTCGATGAGAACTTTAAGTACTTCGGCTACCACTACATAGAGAAAGCCGAGGATTTGGTGCCACCCGTGGGCATAACGTTCTACGCCTTCCACATCATGGTAGGGCTGGGCATATTCTTCATCGCGCTATTCGTGCTCTACTTCCTCTACGAGCGCAAAAACCGCCTGGAGAGCACACCCTGGCTGCTCAAGCTGGGCATCATCAGCGTGCCGCTGGTTTACATCTGCTCACAGGCCGGATGGATGGTGGCCGAGGTGGGCCGCCAGCCATGGACAATTCAGAATTTGCTACCCGTGAATGCTGCCGTATCGGGCGTTTCGGCGGGCAGCGTGGCCACCACTTTCACCATATTCGCCGTGCTGTTCACCGCCACGCTGATAGTGGAGCTACGCATCATGTTCACCCAAATCAAGAAAGGAGCATAGGCCATGGAACTACTGAGCTTTTTACAACACTACTGGTGGGCAGTGGTATCGCTGCTAGGTGCCCTGCTGGTGTTCCTGCTGTTCGTACAAGGGCTACAGAGCCTGCTGCTATTCTCGGCCCGCACCACTGCCGACAAGGATTTGGTGTGCCAATACGCTGGGCACAAGTGGGAAATCACCTTCACCACGCTGGTAACCTTTGGCGGGGCGGCCTTCGCCTCGTTCCCGCTGTTCTATAGCACCAGCTTTGGCGGGGCCTACTGGGCTTGGATCATAATACTGCTGCTGTTTGTGATACAGGCCATATCGTTTGAGTTCCGCAACGCCGTGGGCAACATAGTGGGCCCCAGGGTATTCGAGATATTCCTATTCCTCAACGGTGCCCTGGGCACATTTGTGCTGGGCGTGGCAGTGGGCACACTATTCTCAGGCGGAGCGTTTGTGATGGAGAAAACAGCCATCACCGACATCGGCAATCCGGCCATATCGTACTGGGCCAACGGCTGGCACGGCCTCGATGCGCTGGCCAACCCGTTCAACCTGCTGCTGGGCCTAGTGCTATTCTTCGGCGCACGCACGTTGGGGCTGCTCTACGCCATATCGAAGCCCGACAGCGGCGAGCTGGGCAACATCTGCCGCCGCAAGCTACTGCCCTCGGCGGTGCCGTTCGTGCTGCTGTTCGTGGTGTTCGTGGTGTGGCTATTCCTGCGCACGGGCTATAGGGCCGATGCCGCTCGCCAGTTTGCTGCGGTCGACTATGCCTACCTGAAGGCCATGGTGGAGAACCCATGGATATTGGCCCTGCTGCTGCTGGGCGTGGTGGGTGTGCTGATTGGCCTGATTATGCAAATACTTGGCAAACACCAAGATAAGAACTTCTACATCGTAGGAGCGGGCGTAGTGCTGGCCGTATGGGCCATACTGATGTCGGCAGGTTTCAGCGGCAATGCCTACTACATATCAACGGTGAGCCCGCAGATGTCGCTCGACTTGGTGAACAGCTCATCGAGCCTATTCACCCTCAAGGTGATGGCCATCGTGTCGCTGGCCGTGCCCTTCGTGGTGGCCTACATAGGGTGGGCCTGGCGCAAGATGCGCTAATCCCACAACATCCATCGCCAGAGCAAACGCCCAGCCATAGCCCACATGGGGGAGGTCGACAGCAAGACCTCCCCTATTTTTAGGCAAAAAAAGCCGCACGGTGCTTGCGCGAGCCATTTTTTTGTACATTTGTCGATTACTACTAAGCCAAATGCCTTTATGTCCATCAGCGTAAACCAAATAACCAAAACATTCGGGGAGCAGACCGTGCTAGACAACGTGTCGTTCTCTGTGTCCACAGGCGAGATAGTGGGCCTGCTTGGCCCCAACGGCGCAGGGAAATCGACCCTGATGAAGATTATCACCGGCTACATAAAGCAGAGCGCAGGCAGCATCGAGATCAACAGCGAGAGCACCTCCACCCCCCACATGAACTACCGCCGCCTAGTGGGCTACCTGCCCGAGAACAACCCCGTGTACCACGACATGTTCGTGAAGGAGTACCTGCACTGGGTGGCCAACGTTTACGGACTGAAGAGCGGTGCCAAACGGGTGCAAACGCTCATAGAGCAAACCGGTATAGGCCGCGAGCAGTACAAAAAGATAGGCTCGCTCTCGAAAGGCTACAAGCAGCGCGTGGGCCTAGCCCAGGCCCTGATGAACGACCCCGCCGTGCTCATCCTCGATGAGCCCACCACGGGCCTCGACCCCAACCAGCTGGCCGAAATCCGCAACCTGATAGCCGAGGTGGGCACCAGCAAGACCATCATCCTCTCCACCCACATCATGCAAGAGGTGGAGGCCATCTGCGACAGAGTGGTTATACTGCACCATGGCCACGTAATAGCCGATGGCCCCACCGAGCAGGTGAGGGCCATGGCGAGCAACCATGCCCAAACCGTGCGCTGCGAGTTCGCCGAGGCCATCACCCCCAATGACTTGCGGGGCATCCCCCACGTAGAGCGCGTAGAGCATGGGCCCGACGGTACGCTGCTGCTCTACGCATCAGGTGCCGAAGACATCCGCCCGCACATATTCGACCATGCCAAAAAACATGACCTCACCCTGCTCACCCTGCTACAGGAGAGCCAACGGCTCGAAGATATATTCCAAGACCTGACCCGATAAGCACATACAAACAATAAATCCGCTATGAACGAAGAGAGAGAAGGGACGCGCTCCAAGGCTGTACCGCTGCTCACAGTGCTCATACTGATCCTGCTGGCCGCACTGGCCGTGCTCGGATGGTTCTACTACCAACAGCAGCAAGAGTCCGAAGCAACGCAGGCACAGCTCATGGCCGACAAGGACTCTATATCACGCCAGCTGCTGATCACCATGAGCGACCTACAGGAGATGGAGTCCAACAATCTAGAAATCAACCGCCGCCTCACCGAAGAGCAGGCCCACGCCCAAAAACTCTACGATGAGCTGCAAAGCCTGAAGCGCGTGAGCTACGCCAAAATCAAGGAATATCAAAAGGAGCTAGGCACCCTACGCTCCATCATGAAGGGGATGCTGCGCGACATCGACTCGCTCAACACCATGAACAAGGAGCTGATAGCCGAGAACCGCCGAGTAAAAGCCGAGGTCACCCAAGCTCAAGAAACCGTGAAGAGCCTTGAGCAGCGCACCGAGACGCTCAGCTCGCAGGTAGCTAAGGGTTCGGTGGTGCAGGCCCGCAAAATTGTGGCCGTGGGCGTAAACGAAAAGGGCAAGGCCGTACCCCGGGCCAAGCGGGTGAACAAGATTCGCACCTGCCTCACCCTGATGGAGAACTCCATCGCCAAGCCCGGCTCCAAAACCGTGTACATGCGCATAATAGGCCCCGATGAGTTCGTGCTGGCTCAGTCGGAGGCCGACCTCTTCGAGTTCGAGGGCAACCGCATAGTATTCTCCGCTGCCCGCGACATCGACTACCAGAACGCTGATGTGGACATGTGCATCTACTACGACTGCGCTGGCACATTGATACCCGGGCAGTACTCCGTGGACATCTACCTCGAGGGCAACCTGATAGGGCACACTTCTTTTAGCCTGAAATAACAGCAAAAGCAAACAATCTGCTCCATGCCCTTGCGCCTCATCCTCACCATACTGCTCCTACAGCTAACCCCCATCGTTCTATCGGCGCAGCCAGCCGGGGTGCCCCTGGGGCTGGGCGGCGCATTCGATGGGCCGAGCGGGGACTACCGCATCCCCATCCGCGTGGCCCCAGGCACACGCGGTATGCAGCCCCAGCTGGCCATCCGCTACGCGCACGGCACGGCCATAGGGGGGCTGGGCGTGGGCTTCGAGCTGGAGGGCCTATCGGCCATCGAACCCGCACCCCGAACCCCCTACTACGATGGGCACC
>JAFTDN010000023.1 GCA_017454165.1 Bacteroidales bacterium
AGCGGGCGCGACCAGTCTATATCGGCGTAGGCGCCCTGGACGGGCGCGCCCTCGCCCACGGCCACCTGCAGCAGGCCCAGCGGGCTGGTGGTGGCGGTCTGGTCCTCACGGTAGACGGTGGTGCCGTCGGCCAGCGCCAGGCGCAGCCGCACCTCGCGGTTGGCCAGGGGCTGGCCGTCGGGGCCGCGCAGGGCGGCCTGGTAGCTGATGCCCTGCTGGGCCCAGCCGCTTAGTGTTAGCAGCGCGAGCAGCGCGGTGAGCGCGGCGCGGCTGATGGTGGCTTTCACAACTTGCAAATCACATTGACACATAGTGTTTTACTCTTTAAAATTGAACATTAACAATTTGCTGTGAACAAAGGTAGGAACAAACCAAAGGTGCGTCAATCCCCAAAATGGGGGAAATCGAACTGCAAGGCATCATGAAATACAAGTCCAGCAACACGCCCCATAATCAGGCTACCCGATTGTAGGGGTATTAGAATAATAAAAGCGCACATGTCTCGCATGTGCGCTTTAATACAACGACTTCTAGGCGTGGGGGGCTAAATTCAAAAGCCCCAAAAAGAGGGGCAGGGGCTGAACAATGATACTCAGCGCGAAGCCGCCCGCCCCTATCTCTGATTGAAACCCGCGCTGAAAAATTTTAGCGGCCCACGCTGTCGGTAAGCTGCTCGGAGGGCTGTTCTGTGGGCAGGTTCGAGAAGTCGGGGGTAGAGCTGGGCACCTCCTGCATACGCGACTCAATGAGCGAGCGCTGGGTTGCGGGTTCGGTGCTCGGAGCCACAGCTACCGTCAGGAAGCTGAGCACCACCAAGACGATGGCCAATGTCCATGAGGCTTTCTCGAAAAAATCGGCAGTTTTACGAACGCCCATCACCTGGTTGGCACCAGCAAAGGTGGACGACAGCCCACCCCCTTTGGGGTTCTGTACGAGCACCACTAAGATGAGCAGCAGGCTCACCGCAATAATCAGTCCAACGAGAAGAGAGTGCATAGTATGCTGGTTTTTAGTTGTTTAACGATTGGCTTATGTGTGCAATTTGCGCGGCAAAGTAAGCGCTTTTTTCTGGATATTTCAACATCAGGCGCCGATAAATTTCCAAAGCGCGGGCGGTATTGCCCTGCACGATGTGTATCTCGGCCAGCTGCTCGCTGATGACCTCATCGGACTCGATTACCGATTGCGCCGAGATGTCGATGTTCTCTGGCTGCTCATCGAGGGGAGAGGGCGGGGCGGGGCGCTGTATGTGGGGTAGGTTGTGCAGGAATTGGTCTATCAGGCTGCCGCCACTAGCGCAGGGGGGCTGCTCGGCAATCAGCTCTAGGATGTCATCGCTGGAGGCGCTGAGGCTCCCCTGGGTGGACGGTATTACGATGTCATCGGGCAGCAGCTCTAAGCTCTGGGGCTCAGGCTCTGAAGCGATGTGCTGGGGGTTGCCTAGATGCCCAAAGAGCTGGGCGTGTAGATGTTTGCGGTTGGGCAGCAAGAAGGCCACGCGTTTTAGAGCATCGGGCAGCTGCTGCGGCTCGGCGGCCTGTAGGTGGGCCAGGCGCAACACCTCGGCGGCCACGAAATGGGGGTATTCGCGAAGGCAGCCATCGAGCTGCTCCAGCTCCTCCACGCTGCGGGGGCCACCAGACTCTATTAACTTATTGAGCTGTTGTTTGTCCATAATCGATTACCAGTTGGCGGCAGATGCGTTGAAGATGTCATCGATGATTTTCACCACGATGGCCTGCATGAGCTGATCCTCCACATCGGTGAAGCTCTGGCTGCTGTCGAAGTCCTCGTAGTGCGTGAATGTGCGGTCGAAGTCGGACTTTGGGTCGATTGCGTTGGCGAAGCGCACCCTGACGCTTATGGATAGTCGGTTTTGTGCGGCGGTTTCGTTGCTCTGTATGGATACGGGGCTCACGGTGTAGTTGGTGATCTGCCCCGAAAAGGCAAAATCGCCTAGGTCATCGACCATTGCCAGCCTAGTTTGCGACACAAAGCGCTCTTTTAGCGCCTCGGTGAAATGGTTGCTCAGGGTGGGGTTTACCTGAGGGGCGATGTTCTGGAACAGTTCCACGCTCACGGTTTTGGCCTCCAGCGGGATGGAGGCCCCGCTGAGCGAGTATTTCACGGAGCATCCGCAGCAGGCGGCGGCGATTAGGGCTATCCCTATTGACTTGGCGGCTTGCATGGCTATTGCGCTTGGGCTGAATCGTGGTCGTTTGGGCGGCTGTCGGCGGGGTCGGGCTTGGGGCCGCTGGTGGTCTTTTGATGGTCGCGCAGCTTCCGGTAGAGGGTTCGTTCCGAGATTCCCAGCTCGGCGGCGGCCTGCTTGCGTCGCCCGTTGCTCCGCTCTAGGGCTTGGTGTATGTGCTCCATCTCGCGGTCTTTGAGCAGGAGCGACTCCTCTACAAGCTCCTCTGTGTCCTGCACGGCGTTCGACTTTTGCAGCGCCGACGATGGCTGTGCGGTGGTGGGCTGCGTTATCACGGTGTCGGGCTGGGCCATGAGGTTGTAGAGCGATATGTCGGTGCTGTGCGCATCGGGCTGAGCTGGGGCTGTTGCCCCATCGCGCATCAGGTTGTGTACTAGCCGTTTCAGGTCGTTCACATCGTTGCGCATGTCGAATAGAATCTTGTAGAGGATTTCGCGCTCGTTGGCGAACGGCGGCTCATCGCCAGCATGGCCCACGGCCCCATGGTAGAGCGCGGGCAGCCGGGGCATGTTGAGGTCGGGCAGATAGTTGCTCAGGCAGGCCGCATCAATCTCGCGGCGCTGCTCTATGATGGAGATCTGCTCGGTTACGTTTTTGAGCTGCCGCACGTTGCCAGGCCACTTGTAGGCGGATAGCAGCCGGCGGGCATCATCGTTGAGACGCACGGCGGGCATGTTGTACTTCTCGGCAAAGTCGATGGCGAACTTTCTGAATAGCAGCGGGATGTCATCGGGGCGCTCGCGCAGGGCCGGTATCGATATGGGCACGGTGTTGAGCCTGTAGTACAGATCTTCGCGGAACCTGCCATCGTGCACGGCGGCGGGGAGGTTCACGTTGGTGGCGGCCACCACGCGCACATCGGTCTTCTGCACCTTCGATGAGCCCACGCGGATGAAGTCGCCCGACTCCAACACGCGCAGCAGCCGGGCCTGCGTGGGCAGGGGCAGCTCGGCCACCTCTTCGTTGAATATGGTGCCGCCGTTGGCCACCTCGAAGTAGCCCTGACGGCTGTCGGTGGCCCCAGTGAAGGCCCCCTTCTCGTGCCCGAACAGCTCGGAGTCGATGGTGCCCTCGGGGATGGCCCCGCAGTTGACGGCGATGTAGGTGCCGTGCTTACGGGCGCTGTACTGGTGGATAATCTTTGGGAACACCTCCTTGCCCGTGCCGCTTTCACCGGTGATGAGCACCGAGAGGTCGGTGGGGGCCACCTGGTAGGCGATGTCGATGGCACGGGCCAGGGCGGGTGAGCCCCCTATTATGCCGAAACGCTGCTTTATGCTCTGGATGTCCATGTATGTGCTGCCTACAGTAACGGTGCTGTACCGCAAAATTACTAAAATTGGCGATGCAGCCTACAGCTTGCTCTCATCTATGATGAACAGGTCCTCGTTGGGGCGCTTCATCAGGTACTGCTCGCGGGCGAACTTCTCGAGGTTCTCGGTGTTGGTGCGCAGCTCGTTAATCTTCCGCCTATCATCGTCCACCTTGGCCCGGTAGTAGTCTATCTCCCGGTTGAGGTTGGCAATGTGCCGGGACGTTTTGCGCATGTCAATCAGGTTGCTGCTGTCGAATATGAGAATCCAGAGCAGGAATATGGTGCCCGTCAGGAAGTACTTATTCCTGAGCCTCAGCAAGAACCATCGCCAGAAGGTGAGCCCGTTGGTGTCCATCGGTGATACGTTTTGTGGTGGAAACAATCTGCTAAGTTAGCAACTTTTTGCTCACGATGCGCCTCTATCTTGCACATTTTGGGGCAACATGTAATGGTGTGATGAATGTAATAATATGTTTATCAGTATTTTATCTATACCGTATGCCTTTTATTTGGTACAAATATTGTCTTCACGTTTGATTTTTTCCGCCGCAGGCGCTACCTTTGTAATTTAAACCAATTAAACTCTAGCCATGTTCGATAAGCAGGTCTACATAAACCGAAGGCTTGCGCTCCGCAAGCGAATAAAATCAGGACTAGTGCTGATTTTGGGCAACGCCGAGAGCCCAATGAACTACCGCTCAAACTGCTACCGCTTCCGTCAGGACAGCAACTTCCTCTACTTCTTCGGCCTCGACCTGCCCAACCTAGTGGGAGTCATCGACATAGAAGACGGACGCGACAGCCTGTACGGCGATGACTTCGACATCGACGACATCATCTGGATGGGCCCCCAGCCCTCGCTCAGCGAGCTGGGTGGACGCGTGGGTGTGCTCAGCACACATCCGCACCGCGACCTATTCGGGCTCGTGAACCGGTCCATCCAGCAGGGCCGGCGGGTGCACATCCTGCCGCCCTACCGCCCCGACAACATCATGCTGCTGGAGCGCCTGTTGGGCATCAACCAGCTGATGGTGAAGAGCTACGCATCGCTCGACCTGGTGAGGGCCGTGGTGGCCCTGCGCTCCATAAAGGAGGACTGCGAGATTGAGGAGCTGGAGCGGGCCGCCACCGTGGGCTACCGTATGCACGTGGCAGCCATGCGCATGGCCAAGCCCGGGGCCACCGAGCAGGAGCTGGCCGGCCACCTTGAGGGCCTCGCCATAGCCCACGGCTACATGCCCTCGTTCCCCATCATCCTATCGCAGAACGGCGAAACGCTCCACAACCACGACCACTCGCAGGTGCTCACCGAGGGCCGCCTGCTGCTAGTGGACGCCGGTGCCGAAAATGGTATGCACTACGCCTCCGACAACACGCGTACCATGCCCGTGGGCGGCAAGTTCAGCTCGCGGCAGAGGGACATCTACAACATAGTGCTGGCGGCCAACAACAAAGCCATAGAGCTGGCCAAGCCCGGAGTGCCCTACCTCGATGTGCACCGCGCAACATCGGGGAAGGTAATCACCGAGGGACTCAAGGCCCTCGGGCTGATGAAGGGCGATGTGGACGAGGCCGTGGCCAACGGAGCCCACGCCCTATTCCAGCCCCACGGACTGGGCCACATGATGGGCCTTGACGTGCACGACATGGAGGACTTGGGCGAGAACTACGTGGGCTACGATGATGAGATCACCCGCGTGAATCAGTTCGGCACTGGCTCGCTACGGCTGGGCCGCCGCCTACAAAAGGGCTTCGTGCTCACCGATGAGCCAGGCATCTACTTCATCCCAGCGCTCATCGAGAAATGGAAGGCCGAGCGCATCAACGAGGCGTTCATCTGCTACGACAAGCTGCAGGACTACTACAACTTCGGGGGCATACGGCTCGAGGATGACCTGCTGATTACGGACACCGGCTGCCGCATCATAGGCAAGCGCATCCCCATCACAGTGGACGAGGTGGAGGCCACCATGTCCCAGTAGCCCCCTAGGGTCATCGACACGAGCGGGCGCACGGCAACGGTGCGCCCGCATTTTTTCGCTATCTTTGCGCCCATGTCGCAGGAGCGTTTAGGCAGGGCTATAGCTAAGCTGGCCGTACCCAACATAGTGAGCAACATCACTGTACCGCTGCTGGGCCTAGTGGACATGGCCCTGATGGGCCACATGGATACCGCCGCGTATATAGGGGCCATAGGGCTGGGCGCCACCATATTCAGCGTGCTGTACTCCGTTTTCAGCTTCATGCGGGCGGGCACCACGGGCTTCACCGCACAGGCCTATGGCGCGGGCAACCACACAGAGGTGAGCTACGCTTTCTACCGGGCCTTGGGCATAGCCCTATTAGCGGCAACGCTAGTGCTATCGCTACGCGAACCCATAGAGCGGGTGAGCCTGATGCTGCTCAACGGCAGCCCCGAGGTGCTGGGGCTCACCGCTAGCTACTACCGCATCAGGATATGGGCCGCACCGGCGGTGCTATGCCTCTACGCCTTTAATGGCTGGTACATCGGTATGCAGAACACAGTAATCCCCATGGCCATAGCCATACTGATTAACGTGGTGAATATCGGGCTAAGCGTACTATTCGTGGGCCAGATGCAGATGGGCATCGAGGGCGTGGCCCTGGGTACGGTGCTGGCGCAATACGCGGGGATGGTGCTGGCCATCGGATTCATGCTCACCAAGTACCGGGTTAGGCTCATAGCCATTGATTGGGGACAGCTGCTACAGCCCGATGTGCTGCGGCGCTTCTTCAGGGTGAACGCCGATTTCATGGTGCGCAGCATCCTGCTCATCCTCAGCATCGCATTCTTCACCAACCAGTCGGCCCGCCTTGGTGACAACATTCTGGCCGTAAACATGATACTGATGCAGCTCTTCTACATCTTCTCGTACTTCACCGATGGTTTCGCCTACGCAGGTGAGGCGCTGGTGGGCCGCTTTAAGGGCGCGGGGCAGCAGGCCGAGCTACGCCGCACGGTGCGCTTGCTGCTGCTATGGGGGGCTGGGCTATGCGTTCCGTTTACGGTGCTCTATGCGCTATTCCCGAGTGCATTTATTGGGCTAATATCGAATCAGCCCGATGTGGCCATACAGGCAAAGCCCTTTTTGGCCTACATGGCGCTTATACCACCCATCACCTTTGCGGCCTTTCTATGGGATGGTATCTACATAGGGGCCACCGCCTCACGTGCCATACGTAATACCATGCTTATAGCCTCGCTGCTGGTATTCCTGCCCGCCTGGCGCATTCTGATGCCCATTTTGGGCAACCACGGGCTGTGGGTGGCCTTCTTGCTATTCATGGCGGCCCGTGGAATTTGCATGACGCTTATGGCCCCTAGGGCCATATTCGGCAGCAACAGACGGTAGATTGGCTGCGCCAGCTACACGCGGAAGCCCATCAGGGTGATGTCGTCCACCTGCTTGCGTCCACCGCTCCATTGCAGCACATCGGTATGCAGCCGTTCGAGCTGCTGCGGCATGGGCTCCCCGCGCATCTGTTCGAGGTTGCTCTTGATGCGGTTGTAAGAATATTTCTGATCATCGGAGTTGAACAAATCTTTCAGCCCATCGCTCATCATGTAGAACGTGTCGCCAGGCTGCAGCTGCAACGTTTGGTTGGTGAAGGGCTTCATGTTGTGGTGGTACGATATGGGCTGCCTGTCGCCTTTTATGGTGTAGGGCTCTCCCTGATTGGGTACAACGAGCAGGGGGTTGTAGGCCGAGGCGAACTGCAGCTCGTGGGTGCTGGTGTTGAGCTTGCACATGGTGAGGTCCATGCCATCGCGCTGCTCGCCAGCGGTGCCTGTCTGATCTAGCGAGCCGATAATCATCTGGCGCATGAGGTCGAGCATCTGCGCTGGGGTGCTGCCGATATGGGAGATGCTGAGCTCGCGCAGGTACGACAGGCCGAGCATGCTCATGCATGCACCGGGCACACCATGGCCCGTGCAGTCGGCCACGGCCAGCAGGAGCGTGCTGCCATGCCGTGAGTACCAGTAGAAGTCGCCCGACACGATGTCGCGTGGCAGGTACAGCACGAACATGGGTAGGTCATCGGGGAGATTGGGCAGCACGGCGTTCTGCAATCTTTTGGCGTAGTTCACGGAGTTCATGATCTCCATGCGTTGCTTGCTGGCGAAGTCGCGCTGGGCCTCCACCTCCTCTTTTTGCAGCGTAATCAGATCCTTCTGTTCTTTGATTACATCGCGCTGCCTGCTCACGGTGCGCATCCGCTGGTAGATGAGCAGCAGCATTACGAGGAGCAATATGGAGCCCACCAGCACGATGATGAGCGTGGTCTCGCGCTGCTTCATGAGCTTGGCGGCATTCTCCTTGTCGCGCTCCAGCAACTGGTTGTGCTCCGATATGTACTTGTTCTCCACCTTCAGCGTACTCTCCATTATCTCATTCATGCGCATAGAGTCTGTGAATCGTTGGTTGAGAACCATGTATTCAAAGGCTTCCTTATAGTTGTTTTGCCTCGCCGCCGCATTGGCAATGGCAATGGAAGCATCTAATTTAGCAGCAATAGATTTTACTTCATTGGCGGCTCTCATTGATTCCAAAGCGTTTTGCTTGGCCAGCTCGTAGTACTTGCTTTTTTGCGGCTCACGCGATCTGTCGCCCATTTTTATGTATGTATTGGCCACCGAACTCGAGTTAGCAGAGTATTGCACCATGTTGCCCACCTGCTTTGAGTACATCTGCGCACGCAGTCTATGGGATAGTGATTTATCCATCAGAGAGTCCTGCTCGTAAAGGTCAGCGAGGTTGCTCATACACGATGATAGGCTACGGCGGTCGTTGAGCTTTTCATAGATTGGTATGGCCATCTGTATGTAATGACGTGCGCTGTCGGGATGACTTTTTATGTATATCGAAGCTATGTTCGCATAGCAATTGGCCATCGATCGATTATCGTCTATTTCGCGGGCTACAGCCAATGATTGACGTAGATAGCCCAACGCCTTTTTAACATCGTGAAATGCATCATCGCGGGTATAGAATACACCTAGATTGTTGCAGAAGCTGGCAATGGCCTGCTTATAGTTTGCCTTTTTGGCTATGGCAAGACCGCTTAGGTAGTATTCAAGCACTTTTTCGTATTCGCCAAAGTTATTGTAGATGACGGCCATATTGTTAGTGTTTTTCACTATATTTATTGTATCGTGTAGACGATGTGCCATGTCTACAGCGCGGGTGTAGTGCAGCACTGCCGAGTCGAGATTGCTCTTTATGGTATATACCACGCCCATTCTCGATTCAAATACAAGCTCTATACGCTGAATGGAATCGCTGGAAAGTGATTTCTTTATTTCCCTTGATTTTATTAAATCAGACACCTCTATAAGGTATCTATATGAGCTATCAGGCTGCGTAAACAGGTAATCTTCTACTTTGTCCATGCAAATCTTCAGCCTGCTGAGCTGCGCCTGGGCATTAGCCGATGGGCAGCAGAACACAACTGCCATGTTCAACAGCAGGACAATGCGGAATAGGCTAGGTTTCTGTAGCATACTAGGTCGGTAGGTCAAAATTGGTAGGTATGATTTTTACGGAAAAAGCCCTTTTGGGGTTCATGTAGGGCCAATAATATTCATAAATTGCAAGTGAATACATACACAACGCACATCTGCACAACTAAAACAGATGAACACCGTAAACTAAAAGCTGCCCAAGAACCAGAATATGCACATAGCCCTAAGAATAGGCCTTCACATGGCCATAGCCCTGAGTGCCATGGCAGCAGCGGCACAGCAAACAGCCGATACGGCCACCATTGAGCTAAGGCTCGATGCAATGGCCTTCTTCGACAACAAAGAGCTCACCAGCAATATAAAGAAGGGCTACACGCTCCCAGGATTCTACCTGGAGCCCATATTGGGCTACGGCATTGGCGCGTTCGACCTGCAGGCCGGCATACACACCGCCCACTTTGCAGGGTCCGACACCGCAAAACGCCTAACACCAATACTGCTAATTGGTTACACCCCAACGCGATGGTTTAAGGTGCAGCTGGGCTCGCTTTCACGCTCGCAGCGTGGCCTACCCGAACCGCTCTACAAGCCAGAGAGGGTATTCGCCGAAAGGCCCGCAACAGGGCTTGAATTGGCACTAAATCGTCCACAAGTATCTGGCAACATGTGGATTAACTGGGAACGATACATCGAGCGTGGAAGCCCATTCCAAGAGGAGTTCATGGTGGGCCTTAGCAGCCAATACAGCCCCAACGGATATTCGAGCACATCGAACCCATTGGGGTTTAGCGCCAACCTATACGCCGTTGTAACCCATGCTGGCGGACAAATAGACTCCACCAACCTGCCCGTTACATCGATAGCCAACATAGGGACGATGCTGGCCTATGGCATATCGATAGGCACGGGCACCACGTTCGGCGCATCGGTGGCCGCCTACATCTCAGCCGACATATCGCCCAACCCGCACATCGACTACAAGCGCGGACACGCCGCCCACTACACCCTATGGCTCAAAGCCCTCAACGGACTGACGGCTCAGGCCGGATTTTGGCAGGCGCACAGCTTCATAAATCCACGTGGCGAGGAGCTATTCGGATCGGTTTCAATGGTTAGCAAAAATTTCAACCAAACGCACCGCCACCTCATCACCGCGCAGGCCACCTACACCCGCAGCCCCATGCATGGATTTGAACTACGCTTCGCTGCTGGACTTTATGCCGACCTATGCCAGATAAAAGCCCGCAGCAGCCAGGGTGCAGCCGACTACTTCTACACGCTCACCATACGATTTAACGGCCCGCTGCTCGGCAAGCGCATGGCTAAAACGCCTCCGCTGCCGTGAAGTAGAAACCAAATCGACCCGCAGCATTTATGGCTACATCGGCGCGTAGGTGCACACCAGCATCGTTGGCCCGCAGGCGCAGACCCGCACCTCCAACCCACTTAAGCACCGATACCTCAAAAAGGCTAGGCGCAACACCACCAGCCGAAACGAACGTCACACCACGCAGACGCTTATATATGTTGAACCGAAGCTCGGTCTGCAGGCAGAGCATAGCCTGGTCGCGGTACCTGCCGCTGTAGTAGCCACGTAGCACATCGGCACCGCCCAGCATGGGCAAATCCTGAAACGGCAGCTGCCCCACCACCGCATCGACCAAGAGCTGACCTGCCCACACCACACCACCGCGCTGCATACCCACAAAATATCGAGCATCCACGCCTATGCGAGTAGCACCAAATGAGCTGCCCACCAGCCGCCCGTAGCGCATTGCCGACATCTTGACGAACTCCCCGTTAGTGGGCCAAAACCTGTTATCGCGCCGGTCGAACAGCACCAGCAGACCCAGCCCCACGCTCCTGCACCCTGGCTGCATGTTCGCCAGCGAATCCACCAGCCCGCCATCCACCACCTGCGCATAGCCAAACGCAGCGCCCCGCGCCTGTATACCTACCATAAGACCATCGGCCAGCACCCGCTGCTGCCACTCCACATGTGCCAGCACCGACCGCAGCGTGTAGCCCTCGGCCACATCGGACGACCTTGGCCCCAAACCGAACACCCTGTCGGGATAGTGGCTCACCACAAAGCGCCCCGACAGCAGGCCGCTACCCCCACGCACGTACACACGTGGGCTAACGGCCACCCGCGCCTGCCGGCGCAGCGTACCCACAGCCATGCCCATCACACTCGATGTGGGGCCGCTGGGCGAACCGAAATAATAGCCACCCGATGCTCCAAACCCCCAGCTGGTCTCCTGTCCATAGAAAACCACAGGAACGCCCAACAGCGAACGGCCCACAGAATCAACCCCCTCGCCACGAGCGGCACAAAAACCAGTCAGCATCAAAAGCACCGTGCAACCGAACCTACCCATACCACAAATGTACAACAAAATTCAGCAAAAAACGTACACACAACCAACACATTGCATAAAAGAACCCTACCGCATCCGACATCTTGAAAACTCGACCAGTATATGTTCACCACCTGTTGAAAACTAGTTCGCACAAATCCTGTAAATAGATTTGGAACCGATGGCCATCGATGCTATTACAAAAATTTTTGAGCAAACAGTGTTCATACCAACAATTTTTACCATCAAATTCTCCATACGTTACCAACACCCACAGCCACCAACGCGCACAAAAACTTATCAACATCACGCCGCACCAACACCTGTTAGTAATAACGTAAATACCTATAAATCAATATGAATTCAAAAAAAATGTGTTTATAATTTGTTATTCCAATTTTAATAAGCATTTTTGCAAGCCGATTGAGAATAAGTTATCAACCCAGCTAACACCCCATCATCATCATCAACATATTGCTCTTTTAAAAGAATAAGATGAATATGAATAGCACAGTTGAAACACTCGGATACGTTGATGCCGAGATTCCAGAAACGCTCAACCTAGCTGTTGAGATAGCGCGACTGAAGGAGCAGAAGCAAGCCGTAATCATGGCCCATTACTACCAGCCCGCCGAGGTGCAGGCCATCGCCGACTTTGTGGGCGACAGCCTTGCCCTCTCGCAGCAAGCCGCCCGCCTCGATAGACCCATAATTCTCTTTGCTGGTGTGCGTTTCATGGCCGAAACGGCCAAGATACTGGCCCCGAGCAGCAAGGTGCTGCTGCCCGACCTCAATGCTGGATGCAGCCTGGCCGACTCCTGCGGCTACGATGCTTTTAAGCAGTTTGTAAGTCAACATCCTGATCACAAGGTAGTTACTTATGTAAACACCACAGCCGAGATCAAGAGCCTCTCCTACATCTGCTGCACATCGAGCAATGCCGTGCAGGTGGTGGACAGCATACCGGCCCACGAACCCGTGATATTCGCCCCAGACCGAAACTTGGGTAGCTACATCAAACGTCTGACCAACAGGCAGAACATGCTCGTATGGGATGGCGCATGCCACGTGCACGATCAGTTTTCGGTGCAGCGCATCTTGGAGCTCAAGCAGCAGCATCCCCAGGCCAAAATCATCGCCCATCCGGAGTGCAAGCAGCCCGTGCTGTTGCTGGCCGACTTTGTCGGCTCAACGGCTCAGCTCTTGGCTTACACCCAGCAGCAGCAAGCCACCGATTTTATTGTGGCCACCGAGGCGGGCATCCTCACCGAGATGATGAGGGCCAACCCCAGCAAGAACTACATCCCAGCCCCGCCCGATGACTCCACCTGCGCCTGCAACGAGTGCTCGTATATGAAGCTCACCACGCTCAAGAAGATGTACCTCAGCCTGAAATACGAGCTGCCAGAGGTGGAGGTAGAGCCCGATCTGGCCCGGTTGGCCCGAGTGCCCATAGAGCGCATGTTGAGCGTAGTGTAATATAGCCCTGCATATGTCCGACGTTCTAAGAAATGCCTCGCCCCTCGATCGCGATTTTGAGGGAACTATACGCCCTGTGGAGTTCAGCGAGTTTCAGGGGCAAGACGATATTATCCAGAACCTGACCATTTTCGTGAAGGCGGCCAAGCAGCGTGGAGAACCGCTCGACCACGTGCTCCTCCACGGCCCCCCTGGCCTTGGCAAGACCACGTTGGCCAATATCGTGGCCCGCGAGCTGGGCGTGGGCATGAAGACCACATCGGGGCCAGTGCTCGAGAAGCCAGGCGACTTGGCAGGTCTGCTCACCAACCTAGAGCCCCACGATGTGCTGTTTATCGATGAGATTCACCGCCTCAACCCCATCGTCGAGGAGTACCTCTACTCGGCCATGGAGGATTTCAAAATCGACATCATAATCGATAAGGGGCCCAGCGCCCGTAGCATCCAAATCGACCTCAATCCGTTCACGCTCGTGGGGGCCACAACGCGTAGCGGGTTGCTGACCAGCCCGCTGCGGGCTCGTTTTGGCATAAAGTTCCACCTAGAGTACTACGAAGTGGACACCCTGTTGGGCATCATCATGAGGTCGGCCTCCATAATAGGAGTGGCCATCGAGGCCGAGGCCGCCAGGGAGATTGCTATGCGCAGCCGGGGTACTCCGCGTATTGCCAACGCCCTGCTGCGGCGCATCCGCGACTATGCCCAGGTTATAGGCAATGGCATGGTCGATTGCTCCATCGCCCGCCATGGCCTCGACGCGTTGAAGATAGATTCGCGTGGCCTTGATGAGATGGACAACAAAATCTTGCATACGATTATAGACAAGTTCAATGGGGGACCTGTGGGCATCAACACCATATCTACCGCCGTGGGTGAGGATGCCGGTACGATTGAGGAGGTTTACGAGCCTTTCCTGATTAAGGAGGGCTTCCTGAAGAGGACTCCACGGGGGAGGGAGGTGACCGATTTGGCCTACAGGCATCTTAACGTTAGCGACAGGCGGATGCCAAGTCTTGATTTGTTCTCTTGAGCGATGATGTGGCCTGGCTGGGTGCTCATATCGATTCTGATATGAGCTTTATGCGTTTGTAGTCGTTTATTTTTATCTTCCTGTTCTCTAGCGTTATATAATTTTTGCTATTGAAGTCCCTTAGTATTCTTATTACTGATTCTGTAGCGGTTCCGATTATGTTTGATATGTCGTCTCTGGTGAGGTTGATGTTGATGAATCCCTCTTTGTTCGTCCCAAACGTATCGTGGAGCATTAGCAGTATCTCGGCCACGCGCTCCTTCACCGTTTTTTGTGCTATGTCGGTGATTAGGGAATTGGCGCGGTCGAGCTCTTTGCAGGTTTGCTGTATGAGCAGGAGCGCAAAGTCGGGGTTGTGCTTTACTAGGTGAAATATTATTTCTGATGGTATGAAGCTTACGTTCGATTCTTCTAATGCCTCCACTGTGGTGCAGGCTGGTTCGTTGCTGAGCACTGAGCGGTAGCCCTGTATATCGCCAGGTACTGTAAATGCTATTATCTGCGGTTTTTGATCAACACCAGTTTTATAAATTTTAAATTTACCCTTTGTAACTTGGTAAATTCCAAGTATTTTGCTGCCCTCTTTGTATACAATTTCTCTTTTTCTGTATGTAAGGTGCACCTGGTTGTCTTTGACAAGCTGCTGCTCCTCTTCTGTTAGGGCTTTGAATACGTCTAGCACCGAGTATGGTTTTCCTACTGTGTTGGGCATGGTAAATGTGAATAGGTGAATGTTGTGTGCTGGGGTTGTGTCTTAGTAGTTTGTGAATTGGTTTAGAAATCTGACATCATTTTCGAAGTATAGGCGTAGGTCTTTCACCGAGTATTTGAGCATCGCTATTCGTTCTACACCTAGGCCGAATGCGAATCCTGAGTATATATTGCTATTTATGCCGTTGGTTTCTAGTACGTTTGGATGTACCATTCCGCATCCAAGCACTTCGAGCCATCCGGTGTGCTTGCACACCGAGCAGCCCTTTCCTCCGCAAAGCTTGCAGCTTACGTCCATTTCGGCAGAGGGCTCGGTGAATGGGAAGTACGATGGCCGTAGCCTTATCTTGGTGTCCTTGCCGAATACCTCTTGGGCGAAGTGGAGCAGGGTTTGCTGTAGGTCGGCAAACGACACGTCTTTGTCGATGTACAGGCCCTCTATTTGATGGAATAGGCAGTGGGCGCGGGCCGATATGGCCTCGTTGCGGAATACCCTGCCGGGGCATATCACCCTTATGGGCGGTTTTTGCTGCTCCATGCAGCGCACCTGTACCGATGAGGTGTGCGTGCGCAGCAGCACATCGGGGTGCTTTTCTATGAAGAACGTGTCCTGCATGTCGCGTGCTGGATGCTCATCGGGGAAGTTCAGCGCAGCGAATACGTGCCAATCGTCCTCTATCTCTGGCCCATCGTATATGGTGAATCCGAGCTTTTTGAATATGTCGCATATCTCATTTTTTATCAAAGACACTGGGTGCCGTGTTCCGAATTTGGCCTCTATTTCTTGCTGGGTGAGGTCGATGCTGCTATGGATGGGCTGTTTTTTTATCGATAGCCCGTTTTTCCATTCCTCTAGTTTGTTCTGTATGCTTACCTTTAGGTTGTTTATCTCTTGGCCTATGCTCTTTTTCTGGTCGGGGCCAACGTTTCTAAAGTCGTTGAATAGGGCTGCTAATTCGCCCTTTTTGCTGAGGTATTTTATTCTGATGAGCTCTACTTCTTCAGCCGTTTTGGGCTCAAGCTCATCTATCTTGGCTTTTATCTGCTTTATCTTCTCAATCATGGCTTTTTCGGGTTGCTATTTTACGCTGATTTTCATTTTTACGTCGGTGAACGGGCGATCGTTGTCATCGGTGCTGACCTTCGATATTTTCTCCACCACGTCCATGCCCTCCACCACCTCGCCGAATACGGTGTAGTGCCCATCGAGATGGGGCGTTCCGCCTATGGTGGTGTAGATTTTGCGTTGTTTCTCGCTGAATCGGAATGGTGCTTGGGCGGATAGGGCCGAGTCTACCTTTTGAGCTATCAGCGCGTTGTCCATGATGCCCTTGTCGAGCATGGCCACGCTGATTTCGTTTCTGATGCGATTGACGCGGTTCTGCTCCATGCGCTGTTCGAGCTTGTCTAGCTCCTCGGTGGTGAACACCTTGCCCACCACGATGTAGAATTGGGAGCCCGATGACCGCTTCTCTGGGTTCACGTTGTCGCCCTCGCGGGCCATGGCTATGGCGCCCCGTTGGTGTATTATGGTGTCGCAGAATTCGGGGTCGATTAGGTATCCGGTGTCGCCATCGCCGTAGCGTGTGCCTGGTTCGGGGTTGCGGCTGTTGGGGTCGCCGCCCTGAATCATGAACCCGTCTATCACGCGGTGGAATATCAGCCCGTCGAAGAATTTTTCATGGCTCAGCTTCAGCATGTTATCGCTGTGGTTGGGCGTTTGCTCGTAGAGCTTCACCTTGATATTCCCCATGTTCGTGCTGATTGTGAGCGTCTTTGGGCTGTTACTGCCATTCGCACACGATGCCAGCACCATTGCGCTGGTTATGTAAATCGCTGGTTTACAGATAAGTGTTACCATTGTCTGTGGTATGTGCTTCAAACGGCAAAGTTACCAAAAAATTTTGGCTGTACACAACTATTTGTTTGTGTATGCGATCAAATCTGCAATTTTTGAGTAATTTTGCGCCGCTATGGCATCATTGAGACAGCTCTTTTCGCAGTCAGTGGTTTATGGGCTCAGCACGGTGGTGCCCCGATTGCTGAACTATCTGCTCGTGCCCATCCATACCAGGGTGTTCACCAATCCGGCCGGCTATGGTGTCATCACGGAGCTTTATGCTTACATCGCCTTTCTATTGGTGCTGCTCACCTTTGGTCTCGAGACGGGTTTTTTCCGTTTTGCCTCCAAACGCAGTGGTGCCCAGGGGGTTTACTCCGCCGTTTTCTACTTCATGCTCATCACCTCCAGCGTGGCGGGGCTGGTGTTTTTTTCAATATCGGGGGGGGCTTCACGGCTGCTCGGCTCGGAGTTCAGCCCGGGCTATATCCAGATTTTGGGCTTGGTAGTGGCTACCGATGCATTTATGGCTATACCCTTCGCTAAGCTCAGGCTCGATGGCAGGCCGCTGGCCTTTTCGGCTGTTAAGATAGCCGGAGTAGCCGTGAATGTTTGTCTCAATATTCTGATTTACTTATGTTTACGTCATAGTTTGTGGCCTCATATCATCAATGAGGGCTCCCTGCTGATGCTCATATTCGCGGCCAATCTGGTGCAGAACTTAGTGACCCTTGCTCTGGTGCTGTGCCTAGCGGGGGTGCCTAGGCCAGCGCTCAATGCCCGCCTGCTGCGCGATATGCTAGGCTACTCTATGCCATTGCTCATAGCTGGTTTGGCTGGCACCACCAATGAGGCCATGGATCGCATCTTCATCAGATACCTGCTGCCCGCTGGTAGCAATGCGCTCTACGAGCTGGGCATATACAGCTCGAATGTGAAGCTGGCAGTGCTCATGCTCCTATTCATACAGATGTATCGATTTGCCGCTGAGCCTTTCTTTTTCAATCTGAATGCCTCCAAGGAGGGTATAGCTGGGATATTCCCGAAAACACAAAAGTATTTCATAGTTTTTTGCATCATAATATTTTTGGGCATAACGTTTAACCTTCCCATACTTAAATATATAGTGGGCAATGAGTATAGGACTAGCCTGTACATTGTGCCCCTATTGCTAATAGCCAACATATTGTACGGCACGTATTTCAACCTATCCTTTTGGTATAAGCTGAAGGATAAAACTATTTATGGTATAAAATACGCTCTGATAGGGGCGTTTATCACCATAGCATCGAATGTGATCATGATACCGCTGATGGGCATATACGGTGCGGCGGTTTCTCGCATAGTGTGCTACGGTGCCATGAACCTAATCAGCTTTCGCGATGGGAGAAAGGCTGGGTTTGTGGGCATAGAAACCAAGCATCTATCTCTCTATCTGCTCGTTGCCTTGGCTATTTCAGCCATTGGCGTATCAACGCTTTGGCTCAACGAGTGGCTCTCGCTGCTGCTGGCCGATGCGCTCATACTTGCATTCGTGTGTCTATTCATAAAAAGGGAGGGAGTGCAGGTACCCAAACTGGCTGATTTCAAACGATTATCGATATGATAGAGGTAAAAATCCTGAACAAATCGAGCTTCGACAATCCGAGCTACTCCACGCCGCAGAGCAGCGGTGTGGATCTGAGGGCCAACATCGATGCGCCCATCCCAATAGCCCCGCTTGAGCGGGTGCTCATCAAAACGGGGCTGCATCTCGAAATACCGGAGGGCTACGAGGCGCAAATCAGGCCGCGCAGCGGGCTGGCCCTGAAAAAAGGTCTCACGGTGCTCAATACGCCGGGCACAATAGATTCAGACTATAGGGGTGAGGTAGGTGTGATACTCATAAACCTGAGCAGCACCGAGGTTACGGTGGAGCCGGGCGAACGCATATGCCAGATGGTCTTTGCCCCCTATGAGCAGGTGCAATTCATGAACACTACCTCGGTGGAGCAAACCGAGCGCGGCGAGGGTGGATTTGGGCATACAGGTACATATTAAACTGCACAGCGTGAGAGAGATAGCCATATCGGTAATGATACTCCTGACATCGGTAGCGGCATTTGGCCAGCAATCGATAAAAGATTTGAACGCCAAGCGGAAAAAGATAGAGAACAACATAAGCCGCCTGAACGGCCTCATAGCCGATAGCGATAGGTCGAGGAAGATAACGGTCGAAAATCTGAACCTTATATCGCAAAAGCTGGGCCTCAAGAACCAGCTGATAGAGCAGATTGGTAGCGAAATTAATCATCTCGAGGGGCAGATAAAAGTATCGAGTCATAGCATCGACTCCCTAAACGTGCTCCTCGATGCCAAAAACGAGCAGTTCGCGAGCGTCATACAGAAATCATTTAAAAACAGGAACAGCGAACAGCACCTCTTCTTATTCCTGCTATCATCGAGCTCCATGAGCCAATCGTACAGCCGCATAAAGTTCTACAAGCAGATAATGGCCTACCAGACCAAAGAGCTGGAGGAGATCAAGACCCTGATAAATGAGCGCTACATGCGCTCAATGGAGCTACAGGGCAACGTCAAGGAGCTACGCTACAAGCAGAACGAGCGCCTGCAGGAGGCCGAAAACTACCGTCAGGAAATCAGGCTCTACGAAAAAAGGATAGACGACTACAAGAGCAGGGGCAACGAGCTCAGGCAGGAGCTCAAGCAGGAGGTGAGGAAGGCCGAGGAGATCAAAAACCAGATAAAACGTTTAATCGCCGAGGAGAGCAAGAAGCGGAAGGCCGATGGCCGTAGCAGCAGCGATGTGAAGCTGAGCAAGAACTTCAGCGACAACGTGGGCTTGTTGCCATCACCCGTTAAAAATGGACTGGTTACCAAGAAATTCGGGACATCACCCCACCCTGTGCTCAAAGGGGTGAAGGTGAACAACAACGGTATCGACATCAGCGTGGCCAAAGGCAGCCCCGTTTACGCCGTCTTCGAGGGCGAGGTGAGCAAAATATTCAATGTACCGCTTGGCGGCTTGGCCATCATTGTGCGCCATGGCAGCAGCTACTTTACGGTTTACTCTAACCTTAAAAACGTGAACGTAAAGGTAGGGCAGCGCATCATCAAAATGCAGAAAATAGCTGAAGTTGAAGGCGATAGCGGCGCGAACCCCAGCCTACACTTCGAGCTGTGGAACGAGAGGAACCCCGAGAATCCGGCCAAATGGCTCAATGAGTTCAAGTGAAACGTAACAAAACGCACCGAGGCGGAGTAAAAGGGACGTATAGTACATAAACATGCCAGATCCGTGTTCAGAAAGACCGTCATAATGCCCAGCAACTTGGAGACCATCAGCAATGTAGAACGCATCGTCGATGAAATCTCCGAGCAGGTGGGCGTACCGCAAGATCTATACGGAAAAATCCTTATAGCCACCATAGAGGCGGTGAATAACGCCATATCGCATGGCAACAACTTCGCCCCCGACAAGCACGTAAAAGTCGGCTTTTGCGTAAAGGACAACCTGTTCACCATCACCGTAGAGGACGATGGTAACGGGTTCAACCCCGCCGCCATCCCAGATCCCACGGCCCCGGAGAACATCGAGAAAATATCGGGAAGAGGCGTATTCATCATGCGCCAATACGCCGATACGCTGGAATTCAACGAGACGGGCACGAAAGTCTCCATGTCATTCCTCCTTTAGATGCCCATCAGCTTCAGCAAAATCGATGTGCGCTTCATCCCGACCAGCAGGGTCGTCCTGAAACGCTGGATTAAAATGGTGGCGGAGCGCCAGGGATACAGGGTGGGCACCATCGCCTACGGCTTTTGCTCCGATGCGCACATCATAGAGGCCAACCGCCGCTACCTGCAGCACGACTATTTCACTGACATCATCACCTTCGACTACTCTCAGCACGGCCAGCTCGATGGCGACCTGCTCATCTCCATCGACACCGTCCGCTCCAACGCCGATGCGCTAGGCATCCCCTTTTCCGATGAGCTGCACCGGGTGATGATACACGGCGTGCTCCATCTCATGGGATATAATGATTCATCTGATAATGAGATGCTTGAGATGAGAGCGCAGGAGGATGGTGCCTTAAATCTCCTGAAGGCCATCTTCCAGGAATGGAACTCAGCAGAGGGCGTTTAATTTTCAATATTTGGAGGCTTTATTCGACATAGTGGTGGTGGGCGGGGGCCATGCTGGCTGTGAGGCCGCCGCCGCCGCCGCCCGCATGGGCTCCAACGTGTTGCTGGTGTCGATGGACCTGAACCGCATGGCCCAGATGAGCTGCAACCCGGCCATCGGGGGCATAGCTAAGGGCCAGGTGGTGCGCGAAATCGATGCCCTCGGCGGCCTCTCGGGGGTGGTGGCCGACCTCACCACCATACATTTCCGTATGCTCAATCGCTCAAAAGGTCCAGCCATGTGGAGCCCCAGGGCGCAATGCGACAAGATGCAATTCTCGCTCCGATGGCGTGAGATGCTCGAGCGGCTGCCCAACCTGCACCTCTTGCAGGACACGGTTACTTCCATCGATATCGATGAGCGCACTATGAGCGTGCGCGGAGTGGGCACCATGAATGGATTTGCCTTCGCGGCCAAGGCCGTAGTGCTCACGGCGGGGACCTTTCTTAACGGCCTAATCCATATAGGCGCGGTGAGCTACCCCGGCGGGCGGATCGGTGAGCATGCCGACCATCGCCTCACCGCCCAGCTCCGCTCTATAGGCTTCAGCTCCGGGCGCATGAAGACGGGAACCCCCGTTCGCATCGATGCCCGCTCGGTAGACCTCACCGCCCTACCAGCCCAGCTACCCGAGCCTGGCGATGGAAAATTCTCCTTCGACCTGAGCGTCCAATCCGCCCTCCCACAGCGCAGCTGCTACATCCTGCGCACCAACCCCGATGTGCACGATGTGCTACGTTCGGGCTTCCCGCAGTCCCCGCTGTTCACGGGCCGAATAAAGGCCGTGGGGCCGCGCTACTGCCCCAGCATAGAGACCAAGATTGACACCTTCCCTGATAGGGATTCCCATCAGCTTTTCCTGGAGCCCGAAGGGGTTTCGACCCACGAGATGTACCTGAACGGATTCAGCTCCTCGTTGCCGCTGGGGATTCAGCTCGATGCCCTGCATCGAGTGCGTGGCCTTGAGGATGCCGTGATAACTCGCCCCGGCTACGCCATCGAGTATGACTATTTCGACCCCACGCAGCTCAAACATACGCTGGAGACCAAGCTGGTGGCTAACCTATTCTTTGCTGGGCAGATTAATGGCACCACGGGCTACGAGGAGGCAGCGGGGCAGGGCCTGTTGGCTGGAATCAACGCGCACCAGAGCATAAACCAGGCCGACCCCCTGATCTTATCCCGCAATCAGGCCTATATCGGTGTGCTGATTGACGACTTGGTGGTACGCGGTGTCGATGAGCCCTACCGCCTTTTCACCAGCCGAGCCGAGCACCGCACCATCATCCGTCAGGACAATGCAGATGAGCGGCTATCGGACATCGGACATGCTATGGGGCTTATTGCTACCGAGCGGCTCGGTGCCACCCATCAGAAGTACCAAATGGTGAACTCATGCATTAGCATCATCAAGAGCACCTCGGTGAATCCCGCTGAGGCCAACCCGGTGCTGGATGCTCGCGGATCATCGCCAATTACCCAGCGTCGCAACCTTCACGACCTACTGCTGCGACCAGAAATATCGCTCTGTGACCTCATGCCCCTCATCCGCACCATGCCCCCCATTGCTACCAGCACCTTCTACACCCCCAGCATAGTGATGCAGTCTGTGGAGCTGAGTATGAAATATGAAGCATATATAGGCAAGGAACGGATGATGGCCGAAAAATATAACCTCCTCGACCATGTACCCATTCCCCATGGCTTCCACTTTGACCAGCTAGAATCGTTGAGCACCGAGGCGCGGCAAAAGCTTGGCAAAATAGCACCCCGCACGGTGGGCGAGGCAAAGCGAATCCCTGGCATATCGCCTAGCGATATTAATGTCCTATTGGTATATTTCGGACGGTAAATGTTCCACGTGGAACAAGTTCTAAAAATATAAAGTTATGAACAACCCCGCTTTTGCTCTATCAGGGGTCATCATCGACCCCATCGCACGTCAGTCCTATGGGGCCGACATGCATATCGCCGATGGTCGCATCGCCAGCATTTCCCGCAACGATGCTGTGAATGGGCCGTACATCATGCCAGGGCTTGTCGATGCGCATGTGCACGTGGAGAGCTCGATGCTCACACCCGTCCACTTCGCCCGCGCCGCCGCCGTCCATGGCACCGTGGCCGCCGTGTGCGACCCCCACGAGGTGGCCAATGTGGCTGGAGTGCCTGGGGTGCTATTCATGCTCGACAGCGCCCGGTCAGCATGTATCAAGCTGGTGTTCGGTACCCCTTCATGCGTACCCGCATCGCCATTCGATGAGTGCTTCCAGCCATTCTCCCCGCAGGTGGTCGAGCAGCTGATGGCCCGCAGCGACATCCATTTCTTGGCCGAGATGATGAATTTTCCCGGGGTGATAGCTGGGGATGCACAGGTGGAACAAATTATCTCTGCCGCCCGCCGATACGGCAAGCCAATCGATGGTCATGCCCCAGGCCTGATGGGCCCAAATCTCAGGGCATACGCCGCTGCTGGCATATCCACCGACCACGAGTGCTACTCCATGCCCGAGGCCATGCAAAAATTGAACCTCGGTATGCACATTTTGATACGTGAGGGAAGTGCTGCCAAGAACTTCGATGCGTTGCACGGGCTGATCGCTTCGAACCCCGATCGGGTGATGCTCTGCACTGACGACTGCCACCCCGATGAGCTCGAACGTGGGCACATCAACCGACTGCTGCAACGGGCCTTGGCCTTGGGCCACAGCATCTACGATGCGCTATGGGCCGCCGCCGTAAACCCCGTGAGGCACTACGACCTCAGCGTAGGCCTGTTGCAACTAGGCGATAGTGCCGACTTCATCGTTGTCGATAATCTACGCAGCTTCAATGTTTTGTCCACATTTATCGATGGTGTCGATGTCCTCAAGCTCCCATCCCCTACTGGCGTACAGCCCACACCGCCAACCTATGTCTTCCCAACAAGTACGTCCACTCTCGACCTCAGCGTTGTGGCGCAAACCAATCGCTGTAGGGCCATCGGCGTGATCCCCGACCAGCTCATCACCGAGCCCTTCGTATTCGATGTGACCCCGGGACTCCCCGTGGAGCCTCAACCTGCCAGCGACCTGCTGAAGATGGTAGTGCTGAGCCGGTACTCCGCGCCCAGGCTCAGCGTGGGCTTCATACATGGTCTGGGGCTGAATCGCGGTGCCATCGCCAGCAGCATCGCCCACGACAGCCACCATATCGTGGCCGTGGGGGCCGATGATGCCTCCATCAACCGCGCCGTGGCCTACATCATCGAGCATGGCGGGGGGCTTTCTTTCGCCCCCTCTCCGCAGCGCGCCGTGGGCATCCCCCTTCCAGTGTTCGGCCTGATGGCCGATACCCCTGTCGCCGACATGGCCAGGGCCTACTCTCAGCTCAACGCCGAGGTGCTGGCTAATGGCTGCACCATCAGGCATCCGTTCATGACCATGGCCTTCATGTCGCTGACCGTCATCCCAAAGCTCAAGCTCACTCCTAGCGGCCTGTTCGACGGGGAGGCTTTCCGCTTCACGGATATGTTTATCTAACTAGCTGATAATTTAAATTAGGTAAGTATATGCCCAATGCTGATATTCATGATATTATACGCGATCTTCCAGAGCAGCCTGGGGTGTATCAATACTACGATGCCGATGGTAAGCTGCTTTATATAGGTAAGGCTAAGAGCTTAAAAAAGAGGGTAGCATCATACTTCAACAAGGTGGACTCCGCCAACGCCAAGTTGCGTGTGCTGGTGAGGAAGATCGCCCGCATCGAGTACGTGGTGGTGAACTCCGAATCCGATGCCCTGCTGCTCGAGAACAACCTTATTAAGCAGTATCAGCCCCGCTACAACATCTTGCTGAAGGACGACAAAACCTATCCGTGGATCTGTATCAAGAACGAACGTTTCCCGAGGCTCTTCTCTACCCGCCGCTACGTGCGCGATGGTAGCCTGTACTTCGGCCCATACACCTCGGGTAAGCTTCTGCATACCCTGCTCGCGCTGTTCAAGGAGCTGTTCCCCATCAGAACCTGCTCGCTCGCGCTCGACCAGTCCGCCATCGATGCGGGCAGCTACAAGCCCTGCCTTGAGGCGCAAATCGGGAACTGCCTAGCACCATGTATCGGTATGCAAACTCATGATGATTATTTAGATAATATTGAGGCAATTAAGAGTATACTGAAAGGTGATATTAGGGAGGTTATCAGGGGGTTGCAGGAGCAAATGCATGCCGCTGCCAAAGAGCTCGATTTCGAGCGGGCGCAGTTGATCAAGCAGAAGATCGACATCCTGAACTCTTTCCAGAGCAGGACCACCATCATCAACCCGCAGATCAAGGACCTGGAGGTGTACTCCATTCTCCAAAGGGAGAACCTCGCCCTGGTGAACATGCTCAAGGTGTTCAATGGGGCAATCATACAGAGCTACACCCTGAGGGTGAACGCCCAGATAGGGGAACCCACCGATGAGATTTTCTCCTCGGCCATCTCCGAAATCCGCGATAGGCTAGGTATAGCTTCTAAAGATCTGGTGCTCAATGTTATGCCAAGCTTTAAGCTCGATGGTGTGAGCTATTCTGTTCCTATCAGGGGCGACCGCAAAAAGCTGGTGGAGCTGAGCTTGAGGAATTGTTTCGCCTACCACTCCGAAATGATTAAAAAAGAGGAGGCTAAAAATCCGAAAGAAAGGCAGGAGCGAATCCTGAACACCCTGATGAAGGATTTGAATATGACGGTACAACCCGTTCATATAGAGTGTTTTGATAACTCTAACCTACAGGGAACAAATCCCGTGGCTTCGTGCGTGGTGTTCAAGAACGCCAAGCCCTCGAAGCGCGACTACCGACATTTTATGATCAAAACCGTGGAGGGTCCCAACGATTTTGCCTCCATGAGAGAGGTCGTGTTCCGCCGCTACCATAGGCTAATCGCCGAGCAGCAGCCCGTTCCCCAGCTCATCGTTATTGATGGGGGTAAGGGGCAGCTTGCCGCCGCCATGGAAAGCATCCGCGAGTTGGGGCTCGATGGCCAGGTTACCGTCATCGGCTTGGCCAAGCGGCTCGAAGAGGTGTTTTTCGCCAACGACCCCGTGCCTTTCTACCTCGACAAGCGCTCGACATCACTCAAGGTCATACAGCACATCCGCGATGAGGCCCACCGATTCGGCGTGCGCCTCCACACCAAGCGCAGGAGCCAGGCGCAGGTTCAATCTATATTCGACACTATCGATGGTGTGGGGCCAAAGTCGGTGGAGATGCTCTTTGCGCACTTCAAGTCCATTGACGCCATCATGGCCGCATCGGTGGCCGAGCTCGAGCCCATCATCGGCAGGAAGAGGGCCGAAATAGTATTTAGCTACTTTAATAAAGATAATAACACATAAAATACTTATAATAAGTAATTTATAATATAAATGGTGTATGTGTTATGGTATGAATATCTATTATACGTAAGTATATATATTATTTATATAGCTATTACGTATCGAACATCCCCCTTATGATGGCCCCGCTATATCGCCATGCCCTATGGATTAATCGTGTGGCGTTGTGACATTGGCGGTCGACTGGCTGAGTACACACCCCCGCCTCCTCCCGTTGGGCCATGGGGCATTGATGCATGGGAATGTGTGCCGTTCGATGCTTGTGTGTGTGGGGGCTATTTTTTGCTGTAGTTAAAATGACAAGCTATTGTCCAATATAAATGATAAATCATTATGTATTAGGTATTTAATTCAATACGGCACACACGTTGATTTGTATCACAAGGGAGTTGCGCCCTAGTTCTCAGCCTATTCCGCGCCCCCGCGCCGGTGGTCTTGGTGTCAGCAACCTGAGCGGTGCAGGCCCAGGGGGCTCAAAGCTCCTCATACGATCTGGTGCGCGGATGGCGCCGACAGGCAGACCACACATCCTGCACTTCCCCCGTTTGTTTACCTCACGTTCTCAAGAATGCGCTATTGAGGGCGCGACGAGCTTTTCTTGGGAAATACGTGAACCCCTCGCATGGGCATGGCATGTTAAGGTTCAGCTGCTTGATATATTGGAACTGCTACGCAGTGCGGTGGTCCCACCCAGCACATGCGATGTCTCCCCCTGTATAGGTCATAGCAGACTATACCGCGCACACCACCTGATTCACAGGAACATCGTGGGGTTCAACTGGTACGTTGGGAAGCAGCTGAAAGCTGTATCCCACGCCCACTACATGGGCATGCTGTAGCTGGGGCAGCAGGCGATCGTAATATCCCTTGCCTCGCCCCAGGCGGTGGCCCTGCGCATCGAATGCCATGCCAGGTACGATGGCAAAATCGACCTGAGAGGGGTCGGCCAGCTCGCCCGTGAGCGGTTCGCCCACGCCAAAGGCGTTGCGGGTTTGCAAACCCGCAGCCCCATCAAATCGTCGTATCTCAAGGGTTTCGCCTACCATTACGGGTAGCAGCATCCGCTTGGCGCTGGCCCAACGGGCCACAAAGCCATGTGTGCACACCTCATCGGGCAGCGACCAAAAAGCCAGCACCACCTGCGCCTGCTTAAATTCGGTCATCCCCTCAATGGTGGCGAACACCATGTCGGACTGCAACTTGGCCTTGGCGGGTGGCAGCATCTTGAGCTGCGCCCGTATTTGCGCCCTGATATACTTTTTTTGACTGTACATATCATCGCTCCATTATGCAACGGCTATCTCGCATAGCTGTATGTAAATCCAAAATTGTAGTAGAACTTGCCACCATCGGGCCAAGCAGCGGTGAAGGTGAGCCGCATAGGCACCCGTATGCGCAGCAGGTGGAAATCGACCGATAGCTCGGCCCCCAGCGATTGCATCTCCTCCCTGTACAGTTCGGTTTGCTCGGCCCGCCGCATATTGTGTGCATAGTCACAGAACATGTTTATCCATAGTCGTTTGATATACATGAACTGACCTAGATTTAAATCGGGATACACCAACGGCATGGCATAGTTCAAGTTAATACCGACAAACCGTTCCGACAGACGCTCGGTATAGCCCCTGGGCAGCGCAACCCTGCTGCTCAGGTAGAACCCGTTGGGCCACTGCTGTTGAAAGCTCATCCCAACACGGGCGGAGTGATTGCTCAGCAAACCGGGCATGTACAGCATTGAGGTAATTGCAGCAAGAGAACCCATGCGGGCCCAAGGCGAAAGGCTGTAGCTGTGCAACCCCTGAAAGGTGCAGCCCCAACGAGGATACAAATCGCGGTGGGCTTTAGCCGATAGTGCACTGACATACAAGCCATTAGTCTGCATCAAATGCCCTGCGCGATAGATGTCGAGCTGTGAGCTGAAGAAACGGTCGTTGTTGTAGGACAAGTTGCTATATGGCTTTATGTAAACACTTGTTTGACCGATGTTTATGCGCAACGGGAGATGAATATTCAGCGCAAAAACGCGCTGCTGCGTTGTCGTAATCTGTGTGCCTAATCGGCTATAGCTCTTGGCGCTATGCGGTTCAAGGTCGAAGCTGAGACCCACCACGGGCCACCAGCCTTGGTATTGCACGGTGGCATTAAACACGTGGTGATGGGTGCTCTGCGGGGTGTATCCATAGCCCGCAGACATCACGGCGCTGCCAAGCAGGTTCTGCGATATGGCCGTAAGGCCAATGCCGATGCCCTCCATCTGTCCCTGCACCATCTCGGTGGGTTTTATGAACAATGGGGCCCAGCTGTGCACGTTGATCAGGTGCGACAGCTTGCGATACCGGGAGGGCTCGGAGAGCGGGACCACGCTGTCGGAGGGGAACAGCTGCGGGCTATGTCGCACACCAGAGCGTAGCTGCGCCAGCTCGAACGGTTCGTGCGAAAGGCATCGCGCATGGCCAATGGCGTAGCCCATCGGGGTGTAGTTGGACACCACCATCCCCCCTGTGGGGGTGGTATGCATGTATTTTGAACCAAAAGATGAACTAACTACACGAAACGTAGTGTTGTTATTGAAATTATAGAAGAAAACATGCTCAGCGTAATTGTGCGAGGCCGAGAAGAACACCCCCGAGTCGGCCATGCTGATGGCCGAAATATCGGCCATGATGGGGGGCATTAGCACCCGCTGCGGCCCAGGCCACACCCGCATGAGCTGCTTACCCCATGGGGTGGTAGCAAGGGCGTATAGGCTATCGCCATGGGAGGCCAGCTCTGTGGGCTGCGTATTGACATCAAATAGACATAGCGTATCGGCTGTGCCATTGCTATTTAGCCTAACAGCCGCCATGCTACCATCGGGGTTGAAGCAGATGGCCACCACTCCAGCTGCCATGCAGACGGGCGATGATAGCATCCCCCTGTGGGGCAGCGTGGAACGCTTCCCCGTGCGGTGGTTGTACACCACCACGCGGCCATAGCTCACCTGCTCCCAGCGCAGATGCGGGCGGTACTCGGCCCATACAATCAGGCTGTCATCGATGTGGGGAAAGCCGAGCATGCTGCCCGGGCGGGCTAGCACCCGCTCGCGCCCAGTGGCGGTGTCGAGTGCAACGAACGCTTGGGTGCGTTTGAGCGAAGTTTTGAGCACCACCAGCCGCCCATCGGCGAGAAGGTGGGGATGCATGTAGCTGGTGTAGGTCCGGGCCGTTGGGCTGAGCTGTTCTATGGGGGTGGGCGCAACGGGCTGAGCTGCTCGCCACACGCTGTCGGCGTGGGCGAACATGGTTTCGCACAGCTTGGCCTGCCCCATTCCCACCTCGCGGCGCAGGGCCCAATAAATGGGCGGCACGGCGAAAGGGCGGCGCCCCACAAAGTTCGCGATGTTGCTCACCGACTTAATACCATGCTTTAAATCTATATATTCAACAAGCTGATATCCTAGCGAATAGAAATTTGGCGTGTAATGTCGGAATGAGCCATCGCGCCATTTGTCGAAGCTGTATCCCTTGTGCCCCGATAGCAGCATGGCGCGGTAGTGCTGGTAGAATGCTGCGCTCCGCCCCCGCCCCGAAGCAGACTGCTTGGTTTCGGCAAACACCGCATCGCCCTCGAGCAGCCATAAGGGCAACAGGGCAGCGGCCATGCCCACGCTCTGCTCGCCCAGCAGCACCGAGGCCCCCCTCACTAAGCCGGTATTCAGCGCGTACATCTGCTTCACGTGGCGCATCTCGTGCAGGGTGAGCATGTTAGTCCAAGGCTGCGCGTCAAGGGCGGAGGGCGATGGGTGAGCTACAAGCTCCATGCGGCGCGGAGTCCAAGCTACATAACCGTTGGACAGCACATTGCGATTGTGCAGCACCACATCGATACGGCTGCCGAGCAGGCCGTAGTCGGCTCCGGCGAGGCTGTCGGCTGAACGCAGGGCGGCCATGTAGCGAGCGGCCAATGGTAGGGCCTCGGCGGGGAAGACCAAGTTGATAGACCCGCTTCGGTAGCTCAACCAACGCGTACTGGCGGCATCGGTGCCCGTGGTGTAGTACTGCCCCCATGTGGGTAGCGATGCAAATATAAGTGTTACAAATAAATATATTTGCTTTATTTTCATGTGTTTATGAATCATAATATAATACTTTAGTTAGTATAGCTAGCATACAGTACGTATGAGCTATGTGGTCAATAGTTGGCAAAGGTAGAAAAAAAGCATACGCACATCAATTCCCCAAATGGAGGTATGGCTACCCCCAACACCGTATGCCATGCCGATGTCGGCCTTAGCCAGAGACCTTAACCCCGTAGCCCAGCTGGCGCAGGTGCTCGGCTACGGCTTGCTTTTTGTCGCCCTGAATAAGTATTTCCCCTTCCTTGACGCTTCCCCCCACGCCGCATCGGGTTTTTAGCACCTTGCACAGCACCTCGATGCCTGGGCCCCTAAAACCCCGCACCCAAGTAACGGTTTTGCCCCCGCGCCCCTTGCGCTCAATGCCCACAACTAGGCGCTGCGCTGAGGGCGGCTCTGATGACTCGGGCTCCGATGGGGTGTCGCTGTGAGCGCTGGGGTGGGTGGTGTACACAAGGTGGAGCTTATCCTTCCAATCGTCCATGCTTACCGTACTGGTTGATGCGGGCAAATATACACAAAAGCGCGATGCGGACAAAAACATGGTCAACCCTGCGGCGTAATCGATGAGAAACGCCAATTTTTTTGTACCTTTGGAGTTGATTAAAATAACCTGTGTGTGGTGTAGTATACTACATGACAATAGGTTATGCATCGTCAAAGACCATGTCGGAAGCAGCCTCAAACGACCGCTTAAAGCTATCGACCTACAAGCTCAACACCCTGCTGGGCATGGCGCAGGCCATCAGCAGCGACCTGCGCATCGAGGGCCTGGTGGAGCGGTTTAGGGGCATACTGAACGATGATCTGGGCATCGACCGCATACTGCTCTACAAACGTGAGGGAGAGGCGTGGGAGCTGCTGCTGAATAGCAATTGCGCCCCCGACATGGTGGAGCAAATCGATGTGGAGCGCGACCTGCTCCCCTACGGGGAGATTACCTTTGTGGCCGCCACCTACAACACCCTGCTGCTCGACTTGGATGTGCTCATCCCCATAGAGCAGAACAACAGCGTGGTGGGCTATGTGCTGATTGGCGACACCAAGGAGTACGAAAAGGGCGTGAGCACCACCATCCGGCACCTGAACTTCGTGCAAACGCTGGCCATCATCATATTCGTGGCCATGGAAAACATGCGGCTGTTCCGTAAGATGCTCGACCAGGAGGCCATGCGCAAGGAGATGGAGCTGGCGTCGCGTATGCAGAACATGCTGATACCATCGCCTGATACCATGCCGCGCTACCCGGGCATCGACATGGCCTCGTACTACAACCCCCACTTCGAGGTGGGAGGCGACTACTACGACGTGGTACCCCTCGGCGAGGGCGAATTCGGGTTCTGCATCGCCGACGTATCGGGTAAGGGCATATCGGCCGCCCTGCTGATGTCGAACTTCCAAGCCACCCTGCGCGCCCTTTTCGACCGCAACATCGCGCTCAACGAGTTCATCGCGAAGCTCAACGAACGCATGATGTCCGCCGCCAAGGGGGAAAAGTTCATCACCCTATTCGTGGCCCGCTACAGCTGCGTCAATCGGGTGATGGAGTACGTGAATGCGGGCCACAATTCGCCCATCCTCTATACCCCCCATAACGGTGCGATAGAGCACCTGCAACGTGGCAGCGTGGGCATAGGGATGCTCGATGAGATTCCGGTAATCAACGTGGGGCAGCTGCATGTGCCGTCGGGGGCCAAGCTGGTGTGCTACACCGATGGGCTGGTGGAGCGCACCGATGGTAATGCCGTGCTCTACGACACCAATCTGGTTGAACGTTGCATCAGCACGGGGGGCAGCATCGCCAACATCTTGGCCATGATTGCCAAAGAACGGGGCGTAGACGATCACCCCGAGGATATATTCGATGACATATCGATGCTCGGCTTCGAGTTTAAGTGATGCGGAGCCAATGCAGCTCTACGGCGTATGTGTGGAAAGGAAAAATTAAGAGGGGCAAAATGCCAATCGTTTGCCCCTCTTAACAATGAAAAAGCACTAGGCTTGGCTAACGCCCGCGCTGGAACAGATCCACGTAGCGGCTGTAGGATTGGCCCAGCGATTCGCTGAGATCCGCTTGCGCGTAGTGGTTGGCGATGGCCAGCAGCTGCCCCAGCATCTGTATGCCTATCTGCTTCTCCTGGGCCAGCGCGGCGGCAAATCGAGGTTCGAGGCTGAATAGGTACTGCAAATCCTGCTCCATGATGCCCGCGTAGCGCTGCATCAGGGCCGAGGCTTTCTCGGTTTCGCCCAGCTGGTAGTAGCACTCTATGATACCTGATATGAAGTAGTCGTGCTGAAAGTTGTAGGGGAACTTTTCGTGTGGCATCAGCTCCATTATGCGATCCACAACGGCTATGGCCTTTTCGGTCTGCCCTTCCTGATGGAGCTTCTCGGCTAGCCTCACGAATGTGTTGCGCAGGCGCAGCACCATGGCGGTGCGCTGCACGTTGTAGTCGATGAACACATCGGGTTCGTTCATGCGTCCCCAGGTGAACTTTTCCATCAGGTTGTGGTAGAGGATGTCGGTGTTTATCCTGCCTATATCGAGGATGTCGGCGGGCCGATGCCTGATGGGCACCAAGCGGTAGGCGAAGCCTTCGAGCTGTAGGTAGTGGCTCAGGCCCACATCGCCATCGCCGTAGGGCGAAACGAAGTAGATGGGTCTCTCCCAGTTGTTGTTGGCGAGGATTTCGAGCACCATCATGGTGTTCTTTTGGAAGTAAGACTTGTTGAAGGTCCACTCGAGCTGCGGCACAATGAGGGCAGAGTCCTTTTGGGCGACGGTGCCGTTGGTGAGCACCTTTTGCCGATCTACGGGCAGCGAGAGCTGCTTGGCGGGCAGAAAGTCGATGGGCCGCCTATCGCCCTGGGCCGAGAGGCGGGTGGCGGGGTTGTCGCTGGCCACAAAGCCCATGGCCTGCTTGAGGTCGGTGCGCTCCTTGATTTTTTCCACGGTGTAGATTACATCGCGGGTGCCCTGCACATACTTATCGTGGCCCATGCTGATGGGTGCTGGGGGGGCATCGTTGATGCGGCGCTTCATCTGGTCGCAGTACCAATCGGTGCTGAGCAGCGACAGGTTGATGATGAGCACATCGGGGCGTATGCCCTCCACCTCTTGGGCGTACCAAAGGGGGAAGGTGTCGTTGTCGCCGTTGGTGAACAGGATGGCATTTGGGGCGCAGGTTTCGAGGTAGTTGCGGGCGAAGTCGCGGGCGATATATCGTCCCGAGCGGTCATGGTCGTCCCAGTTCTGGGCGGCCATCTGCACGGGCACCGCTAGTCCCAGTGCGGCGGCAATGGCGGCGGACGGCAGCTCGGGGAGCAGGCGGCGGACGGCCTTGGCTAGGGCCAGTACGCCGAGGCCAATCCAGATGGCAAAGGCGTAGAACGAGGCGGCGTAGGCGTAGTCGCGCTCGCGGGGTTGCAATGGGTATTGGTTGAGGTACACCACGATGGCCACGCCCGTGAGCACGAACAGCATTAGCACCACCCAGAAGTTGCGCAAGTCGTTGGATTTTATCTGGAAGAATATGCCCAGCAGGCCGAGCAGCAGGGGCATAAAGTAGTACACGTTGCGCGAGGGGTGGTGTTTGGCCTCGTCGGTGAGCTGGCTCTGGTTGCCCAGAAACAGAGCGTCAATGGGCTTTATGCCGCTAACCCAGTTGCCGTGCAGGTTGCCGCCATGGCTCTGCACATCGTCTTGCCGGCCCACGAAGTTCCACATGAAGTAGCGCACGTACATGAATCCTACCTGATACCGGAAGAAGAAGCGCAGGTTCTCGCCAAACGTGGGCACGTACTGTACCTCATTGTTGCCCTCGCGGTTGCGCACCGTAACGGGCTTGCCCTTGATGTTGGCCCATTTTTTGTACTCGGCCACGTGGTCATCGGTGTAGCCGTGGTACATGCGTGGGAACACGGTCTCGAAACGGGGGTCGAACTTATACGTGTGCTTGAGGTAGGTCTCCACGTATCTGCCATCGTGCTGGGCGTAGGTTTGCTTCTCGCTCGACTCGATGGCCGGGGCGTTGTAGTATTGCCCTCGGAATAGGGGCCTGTCGCCGTACTGCTCGCGGTTCAGGTAGTGCACGAGCGCGAAGGCGTTGTTGGGCTCATTCTCGTTGATGGGCGTGTTGGCGTTGGAGCGAATGATGATCATGGCGAACGATGAGTAGCCAATCACAATTACCGTGGTGCATAGCAGCACGGTGTTGAGCAGAGCTTTGCCCTTTCTGTGCGAGGTCCATATGCCCCAGCCCAGCAGGCCGAATATGAGCGCGGAGTAGAAAATGAGGCCCACGTGGTAGGGCATTCCAAATCCGTTCACGAACATGAGCTCGAACATGGAGCCCAGCTTGAAGGAGCCCGGTATGATTACGTAGAGGATGACCAGCATGATGACGCAGGCCAGCAGGAACGACACGATGAGGCCCCGGCGGGTGGTTTCGTATTTCTTGAAGTAGTACACGAACACGATGGCCGGTATTGCCAGCAGGTTGAGCAGGTGCACACCGATGGAAAGGCCCATCATGTAGGCTATCAGCACCAGCCATCGGTTGGCGTAGGGCTCGTTGGCCTGCTCCTCCCATTTCAGAATCATCCAGAACACGATGGCCGTGAAGAACGAAGACAGGGCGTACACCTCGCCCTCGACAGCCGAGAACCAAAACGTGTCGGAGAACGTGTAGGCCAATGCCCCCACAGCCCCACTGGCCATGATGGCCACCGTTTGGCCAAGGCTGAGCTCGCTGGCTGGCTGGCGAAACAGCTTTCGCGCCAGATGCGTGATGGACCAGAACAGGAACAGGATAGTGAACGCGCTGGCCAGTGCCGACATGACGTTCACCATCATGGCGGCTTTTGTAACATCGCCAAACGACAACAGGGTGAATACCCTCGATATGATCATGAACAGCGGAGCACCGGGTGGGTGCCCCACCTCGAGCTTGAACGCGGTGGCTATGAACTCGCCGCAGTCCCAGAAGCTGGCCGTGGGCTCAATGGTGAGCAGGTAGGTGATGGCCGCCACCACGAACACGGCCCAGCCACTGATGTTGTTGATAATCTTATACTTACCCATTGTGTAGTAGTTTTTATAGACAGCATTGTGGCGCAAGGCGCACAACGGGGCCAAAGGTAGCACTTTCTGCTTAAAACTGAAAACATCGCTTTGTGATATGCCCTTTTTGTCCTTCGCGTAGTGCTAGATGAGCCGATGCCGAACAGGGCGATTGCAGGGTGAGGGATTTCGTATTCGTAAAAGCTGCCCTGCTGCTCGGCACCTGGCATTTGTGCGGCGGGTGGTTTTCATGTTGAAGTAATAGTTTAATACACAATATATATAACACTATTAAATCTACTGTTACACAATATTGTGTGAATTATTACATTACCTATATCGCCAGCCCACCACTCTCACCGCCATCCTCCGCTCCATCTCATTGAAACACGACAAAACGATAGCGCAAAGAGTCCGGTGTTATCGATTTGAAAAAGTGAATTTTTGGAAGGTTCTAAATGAATTTTTGGAGATACCCATATGATAAAGAATGAAGAAAACAACGTACAGAAGCTGTTGAATGAAGCCAATACCATTTTACAGCAAGAAAATCAGCCAGCGGAGGCTCGATAGCGGCAAGAAGTGAATCAGAGAACAGAATGGATGTGTACTACGTACAAAAAACCATGGATAACTTTGCCGCCATAGACTTCGAGACCGCCAACAACGAGCGCACCAGCGTGTGCAGCATGGGCGTGGTGATTGTGAAAAACAACGAGATTGTCGATTCATTCTACTCGCTCATCAAGCCCGAACCCAACTACTACAACTATTGGAATACACAGGTTCATGGCCTCACACGTGCCGACACCGATGGCGCACCGCTGTTCCCCAACGTTTGGCGGCAGATTGAACCGCTGATTGAGGGTTTACCGCTGGTGGCCCACAACAGCCCCTTCGACGAGGGCTGCCTGAAAGCCGTAATGCGCTGCTACGGAATGGACTACCCCGACTACGAGTTCTTCTGCACCTGCCGCGCTGCACGAAAGCATTTCAACTACCAGCTGCCCAACCATCAGCTGCACACCGTGGCCGAGGCCTGCGGCTACCATCTGGCCAACCACCACCACGCCCTGGCCGATGCGGAAGCCTGCGCTTGGATCGCGCGGGAGATTCTGTAGATACCGCCTAATTCGCCAACCTAAGCAAAACTTGCCGCTATCGGCAAAAATTGCTATCTTTGCGGATGAAAATGGTCAAAATCTTGCCGATAGATGAAGTACATCTCAGCCAGTCAGTTTGCCGAAAAATACGGCATTAGCGAGCGCACAGCACGTAACTATTGTGCCACGGGAAAGATAGCAGGTGCATTTCTGACGGGGAAGACCTGGAACATCCCCGTCGACGCCGTTCCGCCCAAGCGTCGTAAAAGGAAAATATCGCCCCTGCTCGCTACCCTGCTCGAACAGAAGGAAGCACGGCTGAAAGGTGGCATCTACCACCGCATTCAAATCGACCTGACCTACAGCTCCAATCATATTGAGGGCAGCCGCCTGACCAAAGAGCAAACGCGCTACATCTTCGAGACCAACACGCTGGGCATCACCACGGAAAACACCAGCATCGATGACATCATGGAAACGGTAAATCACTTCCGCTGCATCGACTATGTTATTGACCACGCCACGGAAAAGCTTACCGAGTTGCATGTCAAGCTGTTGCATCAGATATTGAAGACCAACACCAGCGACAGTCAAAAGCCATGGTTCGCCGTGGGCGACTACAAGCGGCTGCCCAATTCCATCGGCGACGAGCAAACCGTCCAGCCCAAGGATGTGCGCCGACAGATGAAGTTGTTGCTAATGCACTACAATGCCAAAAGGCAGATTGCGTTCGATGACCTGCTCGACTTCCACGTGCGCTTTGAGCGCATCCACCCGTTCCAGGACGGCAACGGACGTATCGGAAGGCTGTTGATGTTTTGGCAATGCCTGCAAACGGGTGTCGTGCCGTTCATCATCACCGAGGATTTGCGCCTATTCTACTACCGAGGCATCCAAAACTGGGGCAAAACAAACGGCTACCTGCGTGACACCTGTCTAACAGCGCAAGATAACTTTAAGGATTTCCTTAATTATTTCAAAATCAAGTATTAATAGATTATCAAAATGCAATATCACGATTTCATCCTCATCAAAGACACCACCGAAAACAACCTGAAGCACGTTACGGTGCGCATCCCCAAGCGACAGATTACCGTGGTTACGGGCGTTTCGGGGTCAGGAAAATCATCGCTGGTGTTGGACACCATCGCGGCCAAGTCGCGGCGCGAGCTCAACGACACCTTCCCCTCGTTCACGCAGCAATACCTGCCCAAGTATGGCCGCCCCCACGTGGGCGAAATCGTCAATCTGCCCATCGCCATTGTGATTGAGCAGCGCAAGCCCACATCGAACTCGCGCTCCACTGTGGGCACATACACCGACATCTACGCCCTGCTGCGACTGCTGTTCTCGCGCATCGGGCAGCCGTTTGTGGGCTATTCGGATGCATTCTCGTTCAACCACCCCTCGGGCAGTTGCCCGCGCTGTGCCGGGCTGGGCGAGATACGCGAGCTCGACATCCACAAGCTGGTAGACTTCGACAAGTCGCTCAACGACGAGGACACCATCCACTACATCGCCTTCGGCAAGGGCGGCTGGCGCTGGATTCGCTACGCTCACAGCGGTCTGTTCGACCTAAACAAAAAGATTAAGGACTACACGACCGAGGAGCTGGACCTCTTCTTGAACTCGCCCCAAATAAAGCTAAAAAATCCTCCAAGCAACTGGCCAAAAAGTGCTAAATACGAGGGACTTATACCGCGCATGTACCGAAGCATAATCAACTCCGAGGAGGGGCTGCTCCATGCCGCCGTGCTCAACCCCATGCTCACCATGGGCACCTGCCCCGACTGCGGCGGCACACGCCTCAACGAGCGCATACGCTCGTGCCGAATCAATGGCGTAAGCATAGCCGAGGTAGCTGCCATGAGCATTGCCGATTGCCGCCAATGGATGCAAAGCATAGACAACCGACTGGCCGATGACATCCGCCGCGCCACCACCGAGCGCCTCACCGCGCTGGAGGAGATTGGGCTGGGCTACCTAACGCTCGACCGCGCCATCGGCACGCTGTCGGGCGGCGAGGCGCAGCGCTGCAAGATTGCCAAGTACATCAACTCGCCGCTCTCGGACGTGATGTACATCCTCGATGAGCCCAGCGTTGGCCTGCACAACCACGACATCCGACTGATGCAGAAATCGGTGCAGAAGCTCAAGAACCACGGCAACACCGTGATTTTGGTGGAGCACCACAAGGAGATGATACGCATTGCCGACCACATCATCGACATGGGACCAGGCGCGGGCATGAACGGCGGCGAGGTGGTGTTCGAAGGTAGCTACGCCGAGTTGCTCGATGCTCAAACGCCTACTGGTGCATCGCTCAGCACCAAATGCAGCATAAAGGAGCAGGTGCGAGATGTTAAAGCATCATTTCAACTAAACAATGCTACACTGCATAATATAAGAAACTTAAACATAAGCCTTCCGCTTGGCGTGATGTGCGGCATTGCGGGCGTGGCCGGCTCGGGCAAAAGCTCGCTGATGGAATGCTTCCGTAGGGCCTACCCAAAGCCCGACGAGATTGTGCACATCAGCCAAAAAAACATAGGCATAAGCCTACGCTCAACGCCCGCCACCTACCTCGATGTGGCCGACGACATCCGCAAGCTGTTCGCCAAGGTCAACAAGGTTAAGGCCGACCTGTTCTCGTTCAACGGCAAGGGCGGCTGCCCGGTGTGTCAGGGTAAGGGCGTGATTGTGATCGACATGGCATTTATGGATACCATCGAGACCACATGCGAGGCCTGCGGTGGGCTACGCTACGCGCCCGAGGTGCTAACCCACATGGCGCACGGCCTAAACATCGCCGAGGCTATGGACCTGACGGCCAACAGGGCATCGGAGGTGTTTGTCGGCACGGCCATCGCCGACAAGCTGGAGCCGCTGCGCAAGGTGGGCTTGGGCTATTTGCATCTAAACCAATCGCTCTCCACCCTTTCGGGAGGCGAGCTGCAGCGCATCAAGCTGGCCTCGTACCTGCGCGATGCGGGCAAAATCTTCATCATGGACGAACCCTCTGACGGCCTCCACCCGAGCGACATCCGCCGCATACTCAATCTATTTGAAGCGATGGTTGAAGCAGGCAATAGCATCTTCCTCATTGAGCACAACTTAGATATGCTAAAATCGTGCGACTACCTCATCGAACTGGGCCCAGGCGGCGGCAACATGGGCGGCAGGGTTATCTTCAGCGGTACGCCCAAGCAAATGCTTGCCTGCAAAGGTTCAATCACTGGGTCATATATGGTTGAGGAATAGTGTATAAGTGTTGGTTTACTGAAGATTTTCTTTAAGTTGATGCTGTATAGATGCACACAATCATTCTCTCTATGCTGTACGGACGCGATTTATCGCGTCCACTATACTGTTGTAGGCTTACGGCGCTGTTGGTATTGACAAGGGGCATGCCCCCTTGTTTCGCCTACGGACGCGGTTGCGGCGCGTCGAAGTGCAAGCCGTATATGGAAAGGCAGATTAATTCAAAATATCGCTTTGAATATTTACAGCGTAATTCAAAGCCCAGCAACTAAATTCCCCCATCGATTAGTTAAAATGGAGCATATAATGGAGCATATAAATGCGCTACTAATTTCCATTTTCATCGCATTTAGCCAGTAAAATGGGACTAAAGCGGATACTCCATTGCTACTCCCGCACCACAACATGGTGCTCCGTGCCGTTGATGAGCAGGTGGTAGGTGCCAGGGCGCAGCGGCGATAGGTCGAGCTGCGCATTGGGCGTACTTGCGGGAAAGCGCCGCTCTAGCTCCAGCCGACCATCGGAGGAGAACACCTGCACCATATGAAGCGTTGCAGAGTTAGGCTTGGCAGTACGCATTATCGTGGCTTCTCCACCATCGGCCTGATACGGGCGCAGCTCTATCGGCCCAGGTGTGGGGTTGGGGCCTATGCCCCATTGGCGGCAGCAGTTGTCGTGGAAGTAGATGGGCAGCTCCACCTCCTCGCTCCAGCCACAGCCCTCTTGGTACTGCTTGCAGCGTATATGGGCGTAGCGTGCATCGGGGCCCATCTGGAAGGGCATGCTACGGCTATTTTTCCCCAGCAGGGTGATGTAGGGCGAATCGTCGACCAACTCCCAGTGGTAGCGGGTGATACCAGGCGCAGTGGCGGCCTCGTAGTGGGCCGACTGGCAGGCGCAGATGCCCGCCATCACATGTCCGTTTTGGAAAGGCCCGTAGATGCTGGGGGCGGGGGTGCCCACCTGCACCGTGTTGCTGAGCGTGGTGCTTGTGCCCAAGTAGCTCACCGTGGCCGTGTAACAGTAAACTTTCCGCTGCCCGTGACACCGTAGGTGCCCTGCGCTGTTCCTTGGCCATGCGATAGCTGCAGAGCATCCCATCGTGTGCCCTCGCCCCACTGTACGGTGGCACCTGGGGGTAGGTTGCTGAGCGTGAACATGCCAGTCGCAACGCAGATTTGAAAGGGCCCGTTTAGCACGGGCTTAAACTTTACGAAATAGCGCAATCTCGAGCTTTCGTATGGACAATAGTTATTTTCGTGTCTCACCAATGGCCATGCCCCCCATTTTGAAATAAAAACATTCACCTCATCAGTTACAACGGCAGAATGATTGTCATTCGCATACGAAACCTTTGCTCCCTCTATCGGATTGCTAATCTCAACATAACTACCATCAGTCCAGTAAATTGAAGTTGTATTGGTATATCTACCAATCCACACCGCACTTCCGCCCTCACTCACATCACATGCCATGCATATGCATGACAATTATATGTAGTTGTTGCTGGCCTCAACACAATAGCCCGTGGATACTCGATTTCCATCCTGTTATTGATATATTCGACATCCGCTGCACTGAACTTCTCTGGCATAACATAGGTGTCTGCCACTATGCTCCCTTGCGGAGTTTGCACGGTAACTGGCCGCTGGGCAACAATCCAATTCGGTGCCACCAAAAACAGCCCCAAAATATAAAGTATTCTTTTCGCAAAACACATCAATTACCCCAAACAAAAATGAATTTGTCAATATTATCCATAAATTTTTGATAATCTTCCGTCCCAAATTCATAGCGTTTTCCTCTGCAGTCAAAGAACATAAACGCATCATTCCAACAAGAGTTTACCTCATCAATTACTAACACAATATCATCGCCAAATGCAGAACACTTTTTAATCATAATGGGTCTATGATTTTTCGACAACCCCTCTATCCTTGTTATTTCATCTTTTAACCACTTCGGATGATTTTCCATTCCGCACACACATGTTGCACAGATTTCTTCGCTTTTTTTGCCACACGATGAAAAGCAAAATATAACCCAAAATAAAGAAATTATAAATACTCTCATAGTTCAATATGTTTTAAGATTTCTACAAGTTCTGACAAAGACTTACCATCCATCGAATACTGTTCTTTCGAGCTAACCACGCCTACACGCTCGTTTTGTAGTAACGCCTCTTGCGTATGCTCTATAAATTTCTTAATTAACTTTGTGCTAACATCAACCGACATTTCACTATAAACGCCCTTGTTTGTCAACTTTTCAGTAGAAGTAGCTATTATCTTTTGTTGCAATGGTTTCATTGCGACAGAATTTTTTTCACCTCCATCATCCAATACTCTCAATAAAATAGCTTCTATAAGTGTGTTTTTAAAAATTCTTTCACCTAAATCTTTTCTTTCTCCTCTAAATGCTATCGTCTGTAACTCAGCATTGTAATTATTAACCAATACTTCAAAACAATCGGAACGACTAATAAACTCCTGTAGCCCATTAAACTGCGATAAGACAGCGCGTAGGCCTTCGGCCTCCGTATTATAGGCATAAAAGTCAAATTGCAGCGGATAATCCAATAACCCAAGCAAATCCTCTGTACAAATGCTCTCTGTCACTTCATTCGGAATCTGACATGCCCGCACCATTTCTCTATGCGTTCTAAACTCTTCCCATTCTTTCTGACCTGGTTTTACAGGATAGTCCCACACCTGTGCAGAGAGAGAAGTGCTTCCCAAACAAAACACCGCAAACAACGTGGTACTGAATATAGTTGTCAAAGTTCTTATAATGTGACACTTATGGTGACTTCCAAAAATTCATTATTTTAATTTAGTGGTGTCGATGTGAAGTTCCCTTTACTACTGACGACCGCTCTTCGAAGATGCATCATTAGTAGCTTCAACGCGACAAAGATAGAGCATGCCAATCGCATGTGCAAATTTTCGGATAACTTTTTTGTTTGTATTTGAGCACCAGTGTATTATGTCGATGCTATTTTCGGAACAAACCGCGCTAATTGCTTGTAGAGGTTGTTTAAAGCCCGCATAAATAATTGAAAATCAGTATACTACTCTGGTGTTTTTCGTATCTTTGTGGTTGTCAGATGTATAGGCATGAACGGCGAATACCCAACCAACCTTACCGATTGCCTATGGCAAATGTTGCAAAGAATTATTGAACCCACAACGGTTCGTAGACGAAAATATCCTCTACGCAACATCGATGGAGATAGAAGAGTTTAAGATGAGAATCAAGTGGATTGATACGCAAATATTCTTACCCCAGCAATAAGGCGCATCACCGTAGTGCCCAGCGCAGGTGGGCTAATCTTTTAAGTGAGCCATGGCCAGGTAAAAATAGCCGACAGTGCGTTTTAAGCAGCTTTTGCCACGAGCTTCGCATCAGCTCTGGGCTTTCGGCGAAGGGGTTGTTGATGGAGAAGCTGAACACGCCCAGCAGCACATCGCCCACTAGGGCCACGTGGCCATCCACAATGGCCGATATGGAGCCGGAGGTGTGGCCAGGGGTGTGCATCAGGGTTATGCCCGGCCCATCGAGCTGGTGGCGGTCGTCCACCACGATGTCGGGGGGGCAGGGCTCAAAGGTTGGGTTGAAGCCGTAGGCCGAGCGCATGAGCCACCGCCACAGCTTGCTGGCTCCCACGAAAGGGGCCGACTGCCCCCGCGCCAGCATCTGGGCCTCGGCGCGGTGGATTACCACCTGTGCCCCATAGGCTCTGCGGATGTGGGCGGCGTTGCCCGCGTGGTCGAAGTGGGAGTGGGTGAGTACCAGGTAATCGATGCGCATCACCCCGTAGCGGCGCAGCCGCTTGTCGAGCTTGGCCCTACGTTGCGCTAGGCCCGAGTCTACCAGCACGGTGAGCCCATCGCGTTGCACGAGGAACACATTGCTTAGGCGCGACAGGATGCAGGTAACGGCGTATCCATTGAGGGTGCCCCAGGTGCGGTGCAGCAGCTTGGCGCGGAATAGCACGTTGAGCGACAGCAGCAGGGAGGCAAGAAGTATTGTCGTTAGCAGAATCATGATATATAATACTGTTTAATAACAAACTAGCATGTGATACATTGCTTTATAAGCAGCTTTAATAGACATAACGATATGTATATTAGCTATGTAATAGCTAAAACATATCATATTGGGCAGGTACTATCAATGGTGTAGCATAAGTTGGGTAGTACACAATCGTATATGGCGTTAGTTTTCGTTCACCGTCAGATAGTCGGAGCCATCGGCATGGCGCACCCATTTCAGGTTGTGCTGGGCTAGCACTTCGGGCTGCCCAAAGCTAGGCCCTAGGTATGCGAAGTGGGCAAAATCGCTCACTATGCAGCGGAAAAATCCGTGCTTGGCCATGATGTCAAGGGCCTTGGCATGCCTGAGGGTGACGATGTCGAGGTCGATGGCGATGCCTAGGGTGTGGTGCGAGGTGCCAGGGGCCGCGCAGCTGGCGTAGAGCGGGCCTTTGTGCAGCTTGCCAAACATCATGGGACTAGGGGAGTTGCGCTCCTGCCAGAATATAAGGGCGGCCTGGTCGATGTACTGGCCCCGGTGGCCCCAATCGGCAATGGCATTGAGCAGGCGGTGGGCGGCTGTGTCGGACAGGGGCCGCTGGGCGCGGTGGTGTGTCAGCTCACGTTCCATGCGGGCGAGCCAGATGCTGCGGGCATCGGCGTAGGAGCGGAACACACCATCGGAGCCCCGGATTTTAAAGGGGATGCCCGCCGACCTGAGGTCGGCGATGGCCTGCTGGAGCTGTTTGGCCACAAGGGGTTGCAGGCGATGCTTGCGCCCCGAACCATCGAGGTCGAGCTCAACGAACGGGGTGCGCTGCCAAAATTCATCGTATTGCCGCTCGGAGAGCAGGAACAGCCCCTGCGGGATGCGCACCTGGCCGGTGGTGTCGGCATGGGCCATGGCAGGGATGCCGTACTGTTGGCCGAGGAAGCTGAGGAATTGCTCTTTGAGCACCTGGGGCTTCGGAGGTTGCGGAGGGGAGGGGGGAGCGGGCTCTGCTCGAGCTAGAATGAATCCTATGAGCACCCAACTAAACATTGTGTTCATGATATATTTTATTGTTTATCAGGATGTTGATTGTGCTTATGTCGAAGTGCAACTGAGGTTATACCCCTGCTCAAAAATAGCACAAAAGGGCCGAAAATCCAAGCGCTGGGCGGACAAATTGCCGCTCCTATGGAGCCGGGCAGCTGGGTTATATGGCCACGAGCCCGGTTTTAACGGCAAAGCGGATTAGGTCGAGGTTTGAGCTCATGCCCAAACGTTGGCATATGGCATCCTTGCAGCGGTTCACCATCTCGGGGCCGATGCCCAGCTTGGCGGCAATCTCCTTGGCTGTGAGCCCCTTTGAGCAGAGGGCCACCACATCCTGTTCGGTAGCGCTCAGCCCACTGGGGTCGAGCGAGTTGGCGATGCTCACGCCTTGTATAATCTTGGCCACATCTTGCCCAAAGTAGGTCAGCCCGCACATCACGGCCTCTATGGCCTGTTCGAGCCTGGCCGAAGGTTCCGATTTGGCGATGAAGCCATTGATCCCGAGCTCCACGAGCGTCTCGATGGTGCCCAGCGAGGTCTCCGATGACATGATCAGGATGCGCAGGTCGGGGTACATCTCACGCAGCCTGCGGCTGATCTCCACCCCGCTGATGTCGGGCAGCACGATGTCGAGCAGCACGATGTCGGGCATAACCGACCCGAGCAGGGTGAACAGCTCGTTGCCCGTTTCGGCCTCGCCCACCACGCTCACCGATGGGGAGCCGCCAAGAATGGCCTTGAGCCCCATGCGGAATAGCGGGTGGTCATCGACGATGATCACTTTGGTGTCCATGTTTTGGTGTTTAGGTCTCGTTTATACGATGGCGATGCGAAAACGTTACCCTTCGCTGCAGCTTTTGCAATTACGCAAAATATGCCTACCTTTGGGCACCTAATGCTCTGAAGCCCTATTGCATATAAAGTTTTTACTTTAAATGTGTGCGGTTAGTTCAGATAATAGCATGTAAATTGCTAAAACACATTGACATGTTCGTTGTAAATAAAATCACTATGCCCCCAGCCATCCCTATGGTGGCCGCAGCCCTCTGGGCCGTCCTCAGCATGGCGGCCTGCCGTACCAATGGCCCCCTACACACAGTGAGCGTTACGATACGCCCCGAACAGGCCGGTAAGGTGCACGGCATACGGGGCCAATTCGACGATAACACGGCAGTGCTAGAGGTGGAGGCCAACGATGGCTACGCATTCTACCGCTGGAGCGAGCAGAGCCGCACCCTATCGACCAATCACGAGCTCAGGCTCGACCTTCCCCACGATCGTGCCATTGTTGTAGAATTTGTTGAAGTGATAGATGTTAATGGCATCAGCATCAATATGGTAAGCATAGATGGCGGGGAGTTCGACATGGGGGCCCAGGCCGATAGCCCCTTGGGCACCAACTACGATCCATTGGCCACCAAATACGAGGTTCCCGTGCATAGAGTGAGGTTGGATAGCTACAAGATAGGCCAAACAGAGGTAACCCAACAGCTATGGCAGGCCGTGATGGGCAGCAACCCCAGCCATGTTAAGGGCGACAGGCTGCCCGTGGAGGGCGTGAGCTGGAACGACATAGTGAACGATTTTCTGCCAAAGCTCAATGCGCTCACTGGCAGGCGGTTCCGCCTGCCCACCGAGGCCGAGTGGGAGTATGCTGCCAGGGGAGCGTCGCAAACGCGGGGGATGGTGCATCCGGGCAGCAGCAACCTGCGCGATGTGGCCTGGTTTGAGGCTAACAGCGAGAAGCGGTTGCAGCTGGTGGGCCAGCTGATGTCCAATGAGCTCGGGCTGTACGATATGTGCGGCAATGTGTGGGAGTGGTGCGCCGACTATTATGCCCGCTACAGCGCCGATGCGCAGACCAACCCTGCTGGCCCCAGGAGCGGTAGCGAGCGGGTGCTGCGCGGAGGCAGTTGGTACAATGCGGCTACGCGCTGCCGCGTATCGGAGCGCGATAGCTACAGGCCCAACTACCGGTTCAACGATGTGGGGTTCAGGCTAGCGTTATGATTAAGGATAGGTGTATGCCATCGTTTGCCGATTCTCTGTGCGATGGAGCAGCGTAGAACGAGCAGACGGAACGCTATAAAGGAAAGAGGGGCGATAGATTCGCCCCTCTTTCCTTGGTTATTCATATGAACGCGCAATCTCTACAGCTTCACCACCTTGGCGGTGGCCCCGCCTGCCTGCACTATGTAAACACCCGATGGCAGGCCTCCCAGATCGATGCGGGTTCGGCTGCCGATGGTGGTATACTGGCGAAGCACCAGCCGTCCGTTGGCTGTGTACACCTGCATCTCGACGGGCGATGAGCTTGCCGAGGTGCCGAATGGGGTGTCCACCCAAACATCGCCCGTGGTGGGGTTGGGGTAGAGCGTGAGGGCTATAGGCTGAAGCAGCTCTTGCTTCTCGATGCCGCTCACTGTACCCACCCAGCGGAAGCATACGCGTAGGGTGCGCGATTTGAGGACAGGGAAGGTATATTCGGCGCTGCGCGACACCGTATCGCGCCCTTCAATCCAAGCAACGAAGGTGTAGCCCGTGTTGGGCTGAGCCCGCAGGGTGAGCTGTTCGCCATGGCCATGCTGCTCGCGGAACTGTTGCTGCTCGTTCACCTGCCCGTCTTTGATGTTTGCCCCGCCATCGGTGCTGAGCACCACTATGTTGTACTGCGCTTGGGTGAAATGCGCCACCGCCGTGAGCGGCTCTGTGGCCTCAAAGCTATAGGAGGCCAACGATGATACCTCAACGCCATTCACCACCCAGCTGCTGAAGCTGTAGCCAAAGTAGGGCGTGGCTATGAGGGTAACTGTTTGGCCGTGGCTGTACGAGCCTGTGCCCGAGGTGCGCCCGTGGGCTATGTCGGACACGTTGGCCCTGATGAAGTACGTCTGCGGGACGAATATGGCCTTTACGCTGACATCGCCCGTTACGGTGAAACGGTAGGTGGGGTTTATCGACACCATACGGCCCCCCATTTCCCAGCCTAGGAATAGGTTGTGGGCTGCGGGGGTGGCGTTCAGTGTTGCCAGCTCTCCATAGGTGTAGGAGTTGCCTCCGGTTACGTCGCCCATGCCATCCACGTCAACGGTAACTATGCATGGAGCAGTGGAGCAGCGTAGGGTCAGACTGCGGTTCACGGTGGCCACGAACTCGTATATGTTCGAGGTGGATACCTCGGTGGCCCCTTCGAGCCATGCCTCCACCCTATAGCCCTTGTTGGGCATGGCCGATAAACGCACGGTCTCCCCGAAGCTGTAGCTGCTCTGTAGTCCGACCACCGAGCCGTTCTCAACTAGTACGGTGATGTATACCTTGTCGGTTTTGTCGATGCTCAGCGGGACTATTCTCACGGGCAGGCCGCCATGTTTGAGCACCAGCGTGTCGGCACCTGAGGCTTGAGGTGTGGCCTTGCCTGCCACGGCAAGGTCGACAAGTGCCGTAGTGCTGCTCCATGTAGCTCCTGGGGTTAAATCGATGGCCTGCGACACCCGCGCTACGGTTTCGTTCGGATTGAGCATGATGGGGGTTGCTGCGGCCACGATATGCTCCATGTCCTCCACCGCCATCAGTTCGAGCATGGGGTACTGTTCGGAAGCGGTGTGCCAGATGCGCTTGTCGAGCATCACCTGGGCATCGAGCCCTAGCAGGCTGGCCGTGGGTAGACCTACGATTCCTTCGGCATCGGTATCGTTTTGGCCCCGAACGGTGCTCAGCTGGCTGTCATAGTAGCACATGCTGATGGTGGGTGCTGCGTAAACCGATGAGGAGGAGTACATCTGGCCCACAACGGCTCCGCTATACCATTCGCTGCTCACGGAACCCACGTTCAGGCACGAGTCCACACCACCAGCTAGGGCTACAAAACCGCAGATACCGCCAGCATATGAGCCGTTGGCCCTTACCAAACTGGCGTTGAAGCAGTTGTTCAGGATGGAGTTCACCACGCTATAGCCACAGATGCCACCTGCCTGCGAACCATCTGCCACCACTACGCCCGAGCTGGCGCAAGCGGTAATAGCGGTGCTATTCATGGCGTAGCCGCAGATGCCGCCAGCTGCAAATTCGCTGGCCCGTATGCTGCCCACATTCGAACAGCTGTGTATGATGGAGTTCTGCGCCATGCCGCAGATGGCCCCCACGTTGCTACGGGCGCTGATGTTGGTGCCCACCATGGTGAGCTTCTCCACGCGAGCATTTACCACGTAGCCGAATAGCCCCATGTTTTCGCTGCTTGGGTCATCGATGCTGAGGTCCGTTATGGTGTGGAGGCCACCGTTGAACGCCCCTTTGAATGGAGAGCTGATGTGGCCGATAGGCTCCCAGTTGGGTTCAGCCGATAGGTCAATGTCGGCATCGAGCCTGAAGTATTTGCCTTCGGCACCATTGGCCATGTCGATGCCCTTGAAGGTTCCCGAGCCGGCGTTCACCGCATTGCGGAAGTCCTTGAGCTCGGCCAGCGAGCTGATGCTCACTGGGTTGAACTCCGATCCCGCAGGGGCGCTGCTCGCATCGATAAACTCCAGCCATAGCTCGGTGTTCTCGGTTAGGCGTAGCCTAAATGTGGGCTCGGTGCTGAGCACTTTGCCGCTGGCATCTTTCCAGCATTTGAAGAGGAAGCCCGAGCTGGGCATGGCCTGTAGCGTTATGATGGTGCCCGCTATGTAGGTGTCGGCTGGGTCGAAGCCCGATGCTGTGCCGTTTCCATCATCGTGCACGGTGATGGCGTAGCGCGGGGCCTCGAATATGGCCACGCACACCACGTTATCGGCAAGTGGTGGTAGCTTGTAGGAGGTCTCGGTGCTGACTGATAGCCCATTCACCAACCACTCCTTGAAAGTGTAGCCGGGTTGCGGGGTGGCCTCGATGATGACCTCGGTGTTTTCGAGGTAGTTGCCCCCTCCCGTAACCACGCCTCCCGCTGCAGGATCGGCGCTCACGGTGACTGTGTATGAAGGGATGAGCTCGAATTTGGCCACCCAGTTTACATTGTCCGTTATGTTGAACGTGTACTCTCTGTCGGTGCTCACCGTGGCGAGGCTGTTGTCGGCATCGAGCCAGCTGACGAAGCGGTAGCCCGTGTTGGCTGTGGCCACCACGGTAACGGGGGTGCTCTGTGCGTAGGAACCATCGCCCGTAACCACGCCTCCCGCTGCGGGGTCGGCGCTGAGGGTTACGGTATAGGTGGGGGCCAGCTTGAATCGGGCCTCTAGAGTACGGCTGGCGGTTACGGTGAAGCTGTAGGCCATGTCGGTGCTCTGGAGCACATCGCTTTCGAACCAACCCTCGAATAGGTAGCCGGGGTTGGGATTGGCCTCGGCGGTGGCGGTGGTGCCCTCGGTGTAGATGCCCGATCCGGTAACTGTGCCGCCCTCGGTAGGCTCGGTGCTCAGGTTGATGGTGTGCTGGGGTAGCGTGGTGGGTTCAAATATGGCCACGTAGTTGACATTGGCGGCTATGCTGGCTATGGTGTAGCTCGGGCTGGTGCTCACCTCGGCGTTGCCGTTGTCGGCATCTGCCCAGTGCACGAAGCTGTAGTTTGGATTTGGGGTGGCGGAGATTAGCACATTGGTGCCTTCAGTGTAGGTGCCGTTGCCGCTCACAGCGCCGCCCTCGGCGGGTTCGGCGGAGAGGGTTACGGAGAAAGAGGCGATGGGCTCAAACTCGGCCACGAGGGTACGGTTGGCGGTAAGGGTGAAGCTATAGGCAGCATCGTTCGAAACCCCGCTACCACTCTCGGTCCATCGCACGAAGCGGAAGTTAGGGTTGGCTGTGGCCGTGGCCGTAACGTTGTCGCCATCGAGGTAGGTTCCATCGCCGCTGACGGTGCCGCCCTCAGCGGGGCTGGCGCTCAGGCTGAGCGAGAGCTGCTGCACGAACACAGCGGTGTAGCTCACATTCTCAATAAGGCTGAAGGTGTAAGGGTTTTCTGTTGCGCCGATGGGGGCCCAATGCTTGAAAGCCCACCCCGTGTTGGCTGTGGCCTCAATGGTTATGCTGGTGCCCCTGTCGAAGGTTCCCGTGCCGGTAATACTTGGGGTGGCAGTAATGGTGCCGCCCTCGGTGGAGCTGGGGGCCAAGGTTACGGAGAACTGCTCGGTGGCCGATTTGGTTTTGAACCTTGCCATTAGGTCGTAATCCTTGTCAATGTTGAAGGTGTAGATAGGGTCGGTTGAAAATTGGGCATTCGCTGTTTTGTCCCACCAGTCTACGAATTCGTTGTCGCCAATGGGAGAGGCGGTTATGGTAACCATCTCCCCTGCGCTGTATTGGGTTTTCGAAGGGCTTTTGGTGGCATTCCCTTTGCTCGGATCATTTGTGCTAACAGTCAGGCTGTACTCAGCTTGGCCCAGGGCAGCCCCAACCGTTCCGAACAGCAGAGCTAATACGAACAAGATCTTTCTCATGGCCTATTACTCGTTTAAGTTATGCAAACAATGAACTTGCGCTAGGTTTAAAATTGGGCGCAAGTATTATGTGTTTAAACCACTTAAGCGGCCTATAGGTTACAGTTTGGCCTAATATTTGGGTGCTAGTATGGCACAAAAAGCGTTACTTTTGCGCTAATAAAGGCCCATAGCATCAGCCCATGTTCACCTTTCGGTATTTTATCAAAGTATTCATAATCACCACAATAAGCATATTGATGCTCCTTGTGGGGCTCATGGGCTTGGTGGTGATGCAGCGGCAGAAGATTGCTGACCGGTTGCTGCTCGCGCTCAGCGAGCAGGTGTCCATCCCGCTTTCGCACACATCGTTCGATTTCAGCCTAGCCAAGAGCTTCCCATTGGCCTCCATGGTGCTCAATAATGCTGTTGTAATGTATCCAAATTCAGATACTGATACATTATTGTGTATAAATGAATTATCTGTTGCATTTAATCTAATAAATACGATAAATAGAGATTATAGAATAAAGGCAATCAAGCTGAATGGTGGATTTGTGAAGTTAAAGAGCGCCCGTTTGCGGCAGCTGAGCGGCCAGCTTGGCATGGGGCAGGGAACGGCTCCCCGAACGCCTGACAGCACCAAAATACAGTTCGACCACATCGCCATAAGCGGCCTGCTCCTTTCTCATTTCGACAATAGCGATAGGTTGAGCAATAAAGTTCTTATAGATAAAACACATGTAAACTTAAAATTAGATAATGAAACAGTATATTTTCATTTAAAAGGAATAGCACAAATAATTGTTCCACAATGCTCTATATCTGATAATCCTTTAAATATAGAGGCCGCCATTACAAAACATGGTAGGCAGTGGAATATCGGGGCGCTGAACGTTGCGCACAGGCATATAGCGTTACGCACCAGCGGGCGCTACATCGACCAAAGTTTGATGCTACAATTTGCCTCCAACACATTTAAAGCCAAACGATTGGCCCACATGCTGGGCATCAATGGAGTTGAGGGGGGGAGCTGTCGGGCCAATGGGCGGCTGAGCTACCTATTCGACAGCGGCACGTTCGGCCCGGTGTCCGTGAGGCACAGCAGCCGCAATCTAGTGGTGAAAGTTGGCGATGAAAAGCTGCACATAGACGAGCTGGATGGGCACAGCACCCTGTCGGATAACTTTAAGCAGCACAGCAGCCATATAGAGCGCATCGCGATGCGTCTAGACGGAGCCAGCGCCCAGGGCAGTATGCGCCTGAAAGGGCTCAAGCGGATGGCGTTGCTGGCCGACATGGAGCTCAACGCGCCGGGCATTCCCATGGTGGAGCTGCCAGGCTGGGCGCTCAGCGCCCATGGCCATGCCAAAGCGCTGGCCCGGCTCGACCTGAGCGCCCCCGACTGCCCGCAGCTGGAGGTGAGGGCGGTCGGGGGCCAACTACAGGTGGACATCCCCAAGAACCCGCTGCTTCCATCGCTCTCTCACATGCGGGCCACGGCCACGCTGGGCCGCCACATACAGGTGGAGGCCCAAGGGGTGCTACAGGGTAGCCCCGTAACCGCCACAGCCCTGATGTACAACACGCAACGCATCATCAACACGGGGCAGGTCTCCCGCATCGAGACGTCGATCGCCTGCCGCACCCTCAATTTAGGCGGACTACTCGATGAGATTGAGCGCATAGAGCGCAGCGATGACAAAAAAAATAATATGCAATATGTTATTAATTATAATGTAGATACGCTTTTATTTATGAATAAAACTATCAAGCATGTAACGGGCCGCCTCTACGAACGGCACGACACCCTCTACGCCGATAGGCTGAGGGGGGAGATGTACTCGGGCATGCTGGCCGGAGATGTGGCCATGCACAACGGACGCTTCAACATCGATGGTAGGCTTCAGCAGATGGACGTGGCGGTGCTGTTCGCCGACAATCAAAACTTTAATCAGCAGATAGTTACCTCCAGCAACATCAGCGGCAGGCTCAACGCCAGGCTGCGGCTACATTTCGCCAGCCACGAGGAGCCCCCAGGTATCGACCCCAACTCCTTGCGCCTAGCCGCCGATGTGGAGCTGCTCCAAGGTAAACTTAGCGGAATGGACAAAATAAAACAGTTAGATAAATGGTTGAACCTCAGTGCTGTTAAGTCTATCGACTTTAATACGATGCATAATACGATAGTTATTGACACTGGCTGGGTGCAGATCCCCTCGATGAGCATAAGCTCCAACGTGCTGAACATCACGCTAGACGGCGCGCACTCATTTCAGGGCAGCTTCGACTACCACGTGCGCCTCAATTTGGCCCAGCTGCTGGCCAACCGATTCATGAATAAAAGCGGCGCAGCGGACTTTGATCGGCAGAGCGATAACGGCATACATATCAACTTGATAATCAGCGGAGATAGCAGTGGTTATCAAATCAAACGAGATAGAGCTAGGGCGAAACAGCATTTGCGCGCCGAGGTGGAAAAGGAGCGCGCTCAGCTCCGCAACGTGGTGCTGGAGGAATTCGGGCGCAAGCGCGACACCATAGCACCAGCCCGCGATACGGCCAAGGCCGCGCCGAAACCCACGCAGAACACGGGCTACCGCGTGGTTTGGGACGACGATGAGGAAGAGTAGGAGGCTCCCATTTTTCGCTATATTTGCAGCATGATTGTGTGCATTGCCGAGAAGCCCAGCGTGGCCGCCGAGATAGCCCGTGTGGTGGGGGCCCGCTCCCGACACGATGGCTACTTCGAGGGCAATGGCTATGGGGTTACATGGACTTTTGGCCATTTATGCACACTCAAGGAGCCCCATGACTACAGCCCTAGGCTGAAGCGCTGGCACCTGGGCGACCTGCCCATAATCCCATCGCGATTTGGCGTGAAGCTGATAGCCCAGCAGGGCTACGAGCGGCAATTCCGGGTAATCGAAAGGCTGGTGCAGTCGGCCACCGAGGTGGTGAACTGCGGCGATGCCGGCCAGGAGGGTGAGCTGATACAGCGCTGGGTGCTGCACAAGGCCAAGTGCCGGTGCCCCGTGAAACGGCTGTGGATCAGCTCGCTCACCGATGAGGCCATAGCCGAGGGCTTTCGCAATCTGCATCCAGCCGAGCGCTACGAGCGTCTCTACCAAGCTGGGGTATCGCGGGCCATAGGCGACTGGCTGCTGGGAATCAACGCTACGCGCCTCTACACCATGCGATACGCCCAGCCCAAGCAGGTGCTTTCGATAGGCAGGGTGCAAACGCCCACGCTGGCGCTGATAGTGTCGCGGCAGGCCGAGATAGACAGCTTCGTGCCCGAGCCATTCTGGGAGCTGAAGACCCGCTACCGCGATGTGGTATTCAACGCGTCCAAGGGGCGCTTCGCCACGAAGGAGGAAGCCGCGCAGATGCTCGAAACGATAACCGATAAGCCGTTCTCCATAAGCAGCTTCACCACCAAGAATGGCACCGAGGCACCGCCACGTCTATTCGACCTCACATCGCTACAGGTAGAGTGCAACCGCAAGTTCGGCATGTCGGCCGACCAAACCCTGCGCACCATACAGTCGCTCTACGAGAAGAAGCTCACCACCTACCCCCGCGTCGACACCACCTACCTGAGCGATGATATATACAAAAAAGTACATACAATACTCAAAGGATTAGTAAATTACAATCAGTTTATTGAACCATTACTTAAAGATAAAATACGTAAGTCGAAGCGGGTGTTCGACAACAGCAAAGTAACCGACCATCACGCTATAATACCCACTGGCATAAATCCCAGCGCATTGCACGGCTCCGAATACGATGTGTACGACCTAGTGTGCCGCCGATTTATAGCCAATTTCTATCCCGACAGCAAGATACTCACCACCAACGTGGAGGGGGAGGTGGAGGGCCTTCCGTTCAAAACATCGGGCAAACAGATAGTGGAGCCGACCTGGCGGGTGCTATTCCCCCAGCAAAAGCTACAGACCGATGAGGATGCCATAATGCCGCGATTTGCTGTGGGCGAGAGCGGCACCCACACCCCTGAGCTGCAGGAGAAGCTCACTCAGCCCCCGAAGCCCTACACTGAGGCCACCCTGCTGCGCACCATGGAAACGGCGGGCAAGCAGGTGGACGATGATGAGATACGCGAGCTGATGAAGGACAACGGCATCGGCAGACCCTCTACCCGTGCCGCCATAATAGAGACCCTGCTCAGCCGAAACTACATACGCAAAGAGCGCAAAAATCTAATACCTACCCTCACAGGTACCCAGTTGATAAACATAATTAAGAACGACCTGCTAAAATCTGTGGAACTCACAGGGATATGGGAGAAAAAATTGCGTCAAATAGAGCTGGGCAGCTATGAGCTGAACACCTTTTTGGCCGAGATGAAGCAGATGGTGTCCGATATGGTAACCGCTGTGCTTTCGGACAACAGCGGCCAGCGAGTGCAGAGCGTACAGCCAGAACCCATCCCAATGGGTAAAACCCAGAGGAAAGACAGACAACAACCAAAGTCAGCATCTGCTCCGCAGCTGCTATGCCCGCGTTGCGGACAGGCTCAATTCGTAAAAGGCAAAACTGCATGGGGCTGCGCAAATTACAAAAACGGCTGCCACACCACCATCCCATTCCAATTTGCTGGTAGAAGGCTGTCGGATAATCATATACGCCAGCTGCTTAAAAACGGCAAAACGAACCTTATAAAGGGGCTGAAACACGATGGACAAACCGTTGATGGGTTTGTGGTGCTAGCATCTAGCTTCGTCCTTAAAACCGAGGTTGCCGAGGAGAAAAAGCTGATCTGCCCGAAATGCAGCGAAGGCTACCTAATACGTGGCAAAACTGCATGGGGTTGTTCAGCATACAAGCAGGGGTGCAGCTTTCGTATACCTTTCAGGGTGTACGGCAAGCAGCTGTCGGCGGCCAATGTGGAGCAGCTAGTGTTGCGCCGCAAAACCGCCAAGCTATCGGGGTTTGAACTGCCAGATGGCAGCACGGCGAGCTGTGTGCTGAAGCTGGCACCTGATTTTAACATCGAGCTGGAAAGGAAGGGATAGGCGCAACACCGTTGCACCTTGCAATGCCGCAGGCGGGTAAATCAGACCGCCCGCAGCATCACAAAAATGGGGGCGGAGCAATCCGCCCCCATTTAGAGTTGATGTTGTACGGCCCTTGCGCTACAGCCTCACCACCTTAGCGGCGGCGTTGCCCAGGCGCACCACGTAAACGCCTGTGGGCAGGCCGCTCAGGTCAATGCGGAGGTGACCCGCAGGGAGGCTGAGCCTGCCGAAGCCCTCTGCGTGGGGGACGCGCAGCGCCAGCTGGCCGTTGATGCTGTACACCAGCACCTCAGCGGCGGCGGTGCCTTCGACGGGGCCTGAGCCTGTCGAAGGCACCGTTAGCCACAGCTCGCCTAGGGTGGGGTTAGGGCGGAGCATGAGGGCCATGAGCTGGACGTTGCGCAGCCCGGTGGCCCTTTCGAACACCGCCACTAGCGAGCTGTCGGCGGTGACGGTGATGTCGAGCGGGTTGGCCGCGCTCAGCTCGATGCCATTGCAATCCCAGTGCACGAAGCGGTACCCCTCGGCGGGCGTGGCCGTGAGCGTGGCGGTGGTGCCCGCGCTGTGGGCTCCTGCGCCAGCCACCGTGCCGCCCTCGGCGGGATGGGCCGTGGTGCTGATGGTGTATTGGGATGGCGCATCCTGCTCAAATTCAGCTGTAACGATGATGTTGGCGGCGACGTTGTTGTCGGTGCGGGGGGTGTCAGTGCGGCCATCGCTCCACTGCTTGAAGCGGTATCCCGCGTCGGGCAGGGCCTCCACCTCGGTGCCGCTATGGCCGTGTGCCACAACCTGCGAGGTGATGCCCGTGATGCTGCCGTTTGCTCCTGCGATGTAGATGAGCTTGTAGGTAAGCAGTTCAAATTCAGCCACTACGGCGGCATCGCCCGAGACGATGAACGAGTAGGTGGGGCTTGTCGAAACCTCGGCTCCGCCCACCGTCCAGCGCACGAAGCGGTACCCCTCGGCGGGCGTGGCCGTGAGCGTGGCGGTGGTGCCCGCGCTGTGGGTGCTCGCGCCGGCCACCGTGCCGCCCTCGGCGGGAAGGGCCGTGGTGCTGATGGTGTATTGGGTGGCAACGCGTACAAAATTACGCACTGCGCGTATTTTGTACTTCTCATCGCGCTTGCTCTCGGGGTAAACCCCTCCCCACTCTGATATGCTCCAGGCCTCATTGGCTTTTACAGGTATGCTGCTCCAGTAGTCGCACCAGGCCAGAGGTTCTGCGTTTTCGATTTTGGCGAGGCTCTCGGCGACAAAGCTGTACAGACCCCACAAAAGCTGTAGCTGGCCGATGGAGGGCAGATACCATCCGCGGTTGGCCGAGTCGGGGCTGATGGAGTGGGCGGCGGGGTAGTCGGCACTGGGTAGGGCTTGCAGGGTGGCGAAAGCAGAGCTGCCGTCCATTACATTGAGCAGTCCCTGGAAGTGGGCCTCCCATCGGTCTTGGCAGTCTGGCACATTGAAGCTCGATGTTGCCGTTTCGAAGAACGCAGAGGCCCAGCTATAGCGAGTGCCATTGTTCTGGTCACGTAGAGCCATGGCCCAGCCCCGTGTGCCGCCATGCGAGGTGAAGCACACCACGCCCACATCGCCATCGGCAAAATGTATGGAGTCGCCCACATGCAAGGCCTTTTTGGGCTGCGTTTGGGTGGATGCCATGAAGGCGAGCACCGCACGGGCACCAAATTCGAAACGCTTGCTGCTCTCGTAAGCTGAGGCTCCATGGCTGTAGACAAACCAAGCATACTCTTTGTCATACTCTGTGCTGCTCCGATAAACACGATTTCTCATCGTGCTTGATAATCCGTTATTCCTTGCTGCTATGGCCTTGATGGCAGGTTCCACCATGGCGTAGTGGGCGTAGAGCAGGCGGAGCTCTCCCAGAGCGGGGAGGTACCAGCCGTTGTCCCATTCGGCATCCGATATGGCGTGTGCAGCGGGGTAGTCGGCCTTGGGCAAGGCTCTTAGGATGGCGGTGTTGGCCCGGCCATCGAAGTCGTGCAAGGCGGCCTCTCGCGTTTGTTTGTTAAGGAGGCTGGGCACATCTTCCTCCTTGGTGCTATATGGCAGGTTACCCAGGTCTTTCAGGGCTACGGCTAGCCCCTTGGTTGGGATGCTTGGGTTCACCCAAAACACCACGCCGTGAGCGGTTTTGTTGGTTGCGTCAGCCCATTGAGCTGGTGGCACAAATGAACCATCGGTGCACAGGATGTCGCCAATCTCTGGCAGCTTTTGTGTTTGGGCCTGTGCGGCCCATGAGATGGAGGCCGCTATCAGGGTGCCCCAAAAAAATTGAAATAGCCTATGAATTAGGCTATTGGCCCTGCATCGTATGTGGGGGTTAATGTGTTGATACATAATAAGTTGCTGGATTATAATTAGTACAGTTGTACGATAACAAAGGTATGGCGACCCATAAAACTGCACAATCCCCCAAAGGTGGGTTTTTAGGAGTTTGGGGTAGGACATGCCGTAGTCGGCACCACATCGCAATGCGTTGCCAACCCAGCGTTCTCCATGGTGTAGTGGGAGGTACGTAGGATGAGTGGAGCTCACCCCTTAAAATCACGTGAGTGTTAGATGTATCATAGGCTGGCCATCCGCTTTACCAAATCGACAATGCGCGAGGCGTACCCGTACTCGTTGTCGTACCAGGCGAGTACCTGCACCATGTTGCCCCCCAGCACCTTGGTCGATAGCGCATCGAATATGGCCGAGTGGGGGTTGTTGGTGATGTCGCTGCTCACCAGCGGGTCGGCGGTGTATTCGAGGTAGGGGGCCAATGGGCCGTTGGCCTGTAGCCTGAAGGTCTCGTTCACCTCATCGGCGGTGGTGCTGCGCTTGAGCAGGGCCGTGAGCTCGACAAACGAGCAGTCGGCCACGGGTACGCGGGTGGCGAAGCCATCGAAACGCCCTCGCAGCTCTGGCATCACGCGTTCCACGGTGCTTATGGCGCTCGATGTGGTGGGGATGATGTTATTGATGGCGCAGCGGGCGCGGCGGGGGTCGGGGTGGTAACCGTCTTGCAGGTTTTGGTTGTTGGTGGTGGGGTGCACGGTGTTCATGAATCCGCGCTCGAAGCCGAACGTATCGCGCAGCACCTTGAGCACGATGGCCGCGCAGTTGGTGGTGCACGAGGCATTGGACACAATGCGGTCTGATGGCCGCAGCAGGTGGTCGTTCACGCCCAGCACCACGGTGCGCTCTATGGAGCTGTCGTCGGGGGGGCAGCTGAGGATGACGTGCTGCGCGCCGTTGCGCAGGTGCCCCTCGAGCAGGGCGGCGGTCTTAAAGCGACCGCTGGCATCCACCACTACATCGACCCCGCCCGTGCGGCGGTCGGCGATGCGGTCGGGCGCGGGCTCGTGTGTAACCACGATGGCCCTCCCATCGATGTACACGTGCTGCGCATCGTGCTCCACGTGGTGGGTGAAAGTCCCGTGGAGGCTGTCGTATCGGATTAAATGGGCCATAAGCTCGGTGCCCATCATGTCGTTGACCTGCACTACCTCGATGTCATCGTGCCCATGCGCCAAGCGCAGCACCAGCTTGCCAATGCGACCTAATCCGTTGATGCCTAATCTGATAGCCATTATTCGTGCGTGTTTTGAGGTATCGTCGAGCGGTGCGTTGCCGCAGGGCGGCAAAGTTACAGCATTTTGTATTGCTCCGTACCCCCCAGCGGCAACCGTTGGCCTAGGTGCTGTTTTTCACACATTTTGGAAAACCATTAGCCCCGAGCAGCGTAAAGCATGTAGGCCCATAGGGAAATATGCCATGCGACAAACGGTTTTCAGACGGATCTCCATTCTGCTGCTGCTCGACATTCTGCTGCTGCTGCTGTCGTTCTGCGTGTCGTGCAGGCTGTTTAAGGCTACCAGCATGGTGGAGTACCTATATGACTACCGAGTGGCCCTTGTGGCCTTTGCTGCCATCCTTACCGCCACATCGTACCGCTGCAAGAAGTATTTCTTCGAGTCGTACTCATTAATGCGGATAACCATCGGGGTGCTACGGTCGCATCTGATGGCGTTGGCTCTGGCCACCATGTGCATGTACCTAGTGGGTGATGTGCACTACTCGCGCCTGCTGGTGCTATCGACCATAGGCGGCGTTACGTTGTTCGACCTCGTGCTCTACAACCTCTGGGCCTCGCTCAAGCGGGCCAAGGTGCTGCCCGACAACATACTCATCTCTAGGTCTGTTCGGCAGGAGCTGGATGTGGATCAGCCCCCCGTCGATCCGCTGCTACAGCAGTTCATAAAGGAGGCCGTGCTGCAAGAGACGAGCCCGGCCATGCTTAGCTTTCTAGAGGCACAGGTGAACCTGTACTCGGCCAAAACATCGGTGATGTATGCCGAGAAGCTGTTCAACATCAGCAAGCTGCCGAACAATGTTTACTCGTGCGTGGTGAACTTGGCCAGGATGAACGATGTGCGCTTTGTGAATAAGTTCTTCGAGACCGTGAATTCGAAGCTCCCCGAGGGAGGTATTTTCGTGTGCCAAGCCGAGACGCAGGAGCAGCACAAGGTGAGGATGTTCAATAAATATCCGCCGGGTATCAACTACGTTGTGTACTCGGTTGAGTTTATAGTTAAGCGCATCATGCCCATCCTTGACATCACCAGGGGGCTGTTCTTCTCTATCACAAAGGGTAAAAACCGGGTCATAAGCTTGGCCGAACTTCTTGGGCGGCTATATTCCTGCGGTTTTGCCGTGCTGCACGTGGCCCCAATAGAGGGTAAGACCGTGGTGGTGGCGCAGAAAAAACGCGAGCCATACTTCGACACCGCCCCCACCTATGGGCCTTTGATTAGACTAGTGAGGGTTGGCAAGGGGGGGCGGCTCATCAAGGTGTATAAGATACGCACCATGCATCCCTACTCCGAATACCTACAGGAGTACATCAGCCAGAAGCATGGCCTGCAGGATGGCGGCAAGTTCAAGGACGATTTCCGCGTATCGACCTTGGGGCGCATCATGCGCAAGCTATGGATTGATGAGCTGCCCATGTTCATCAATCTGCTCAAGGGCGAGCTGAAGCTCGTGGGCGTGCGCCCCCTGAGCCAGCAGTACTTCGGGCTGTACACCCCCGAGATGCAGGCTCGGCGCATCAGGTACAAGCCCGGGTTGGTGCCCCCGTTCTACGTGGACAATCCCCGCACGATTGAAGAGATAATGGACTCTGAGCGCCGTTATTTCGACCTCTACGACAAGCATCCACTCCGCACGGACATCAGCTATCTGTTCAGGTCGATGTACAACATCGTGTTCAAAAAGCGGCGCAGCATGTAGCGGGCTCAGGGTAGCAGGGTCGTGTGGGCTGCCTTTTAGCAGGCGGGGCTGGAGGAGCCCTCCCATTCGGCTTTCAGCTGTTGGTAGAATCCCACCTGTGCCATTCTCATCCAAGGGGCCACCCATAGCAAACCGATGCCTAGGGATAGCAAACCGAGGAAAATCCAGCCGATAAAGCTGAGGCGGAGCAGGAACAGGTCGACCTTGTGGCCTTGCATCATATCGATGCTGCGGTTGATGCACTCGTTGGGGCTGAGCTCAGGATGGTCGTTGGCGATGTAGAAGGTGAGCGCGTAGGAGTAGCCCTTTACAATGCCAGGTATTAACAGCAGCAGGCTCCATAGCACGGCGAACAACATCGTGAGCAGCGTTACGCCGAGCACTCGGCCATAGTTCTCGGCAAAGCCAGCTTTGAACATCTCGGAGACGGTGTTCTCGCGGCCTTGGCCAAAGCGGAGCAAGGCCACCTCGAGGCCATAGGATAGATTAAGCATACCGAGGAGCAGCAACACCACCCCGATGGAGGGGAAGGGGTGGCCGCTATAGCAGCATTGCTTCCAGCCAGCGAAGATGGTGACGAAGACAAGGTGGCCAAAACGGGTTGCAGCCATTTCCCCTTGAGGGTGCTACGGGCATTCTGCCGGAGGGCTGATCGTGGTAGCATAGGTTTCACGGTTATGGTTTAGGCAAAGGTAGTAAATTTCTCATGTAATGATAGATACTTTGGGCGAAAAGTTATATTTTTGCAATAGCTATCAAGAGCTTATAGCCAACGGGCGATGCGGCCCATAGAACATACACAAACATAACGGACATGAAACAGACACTTGAGGTAACCGAGGGCATCTTCCCAATGCCGGTGCTGCTAGTTGCCACGTACAACGCCGATGGCAGCATCGATGTGATGAACGCCGCATGGGGCACCATGCTCGACCGCAATAGGGTGGCGCTGAACCTAACCGAAACCCACCAGACGGTGGAGAACATCAAGCGGCGCAAGGGCTTTGTGGTCCACATTGCCGATGCAGCGCATGTGGTGGAGGCCGACTATTTTGGCGTAGTGTCGGGTAGGGTAGAGAAGGACAAGTTCGCCAAGAGTGGCCTCACTGCGGCCAAATCCACGCTGGTTGACGCACCTATCATCAACGAACTGCCCGTGGCACTGGAGTGCGAGTTCATTGAATACCAAAGCGATGATACGGGGCTAGGTGTCATCGGTAAGGTGCTGCAAACCTCTGTCGAGGCCAGCAAGATGAAAGACGGCAAGGTGGATGTGGAAGCCCTGCAAGCCATTGCCTTCGACCCCTACACGCATGGCTACTACCGCGTGTCGGAGCGCGTGGGCGAGGCGTTTAAGGATGGCCTACGGCTGAAGCGGTAATGCTGTTCCACACCTACGGCGACAGAACGAAGTTCAGCCTGATGCTGCTGCCCGGGCTGGGTGTTTCGTATGAGATATTCCTGCCGCTGATAGAGCGGTTGCAGGGCCAATTCCACATAGCGGCGGCTGAGGTTGATGGCTTTTTGCTCGGCGGGCACTCCGAATACACCAGCGTGGCCGACCAAGCGGCGCAGGCCATTACCCATGTTAAACAGCACCTGGGGGGGCATTTAGACTGCGCTTACGGGCTGTCGATGGGCGGAAAAATACTGTCGCGGATGCTGGAGGATGGCGGTCTCGACATCGGCCACGCTGTTTTGGATGCCGCCCCGCTGCTGCCCCTGCCCCGATGGCTGGTGGGGCCGCTGCGCTACTTCCAGTGCGCGAACGTGTGGACATGCTACCACTGGACGGGCTTTTGGAAAAGAGCGTTCCGCTCGCACTATTTCGACGTGCTGCTCGATGAGTGCAAGAAGGTGTGGCCCTACGGCAAGAGCCGTGCCGTGCTCGATGGGTATAAGGACATATACACCCACGGGCTGGAAGCCATTGCTGGCCGCCCCGACATCCATTTTTGGTATGGCACCAAAGAGGCTTTTGTGGCTAAACCCCAAGTGAAGCACCTGCTGAAACTCTACCCAGAGACAAGGGTGGAGGTTTTTCGGGGCATGAACCACGGCCAACTTCTGGTGGATAAACCCGATGAGGTGGCTGAACGCCTTATAAACCTTGTGAGAAAGCGTCAGGCACTAGATGGCTCTATTACGCATGGATAAACATTAATATAACACGATAAAAACCAATCTGTTATGCCGTGTTGTTTAAACAATGATGTGGGCTACTCGGTTTCAATTGCGGACGTTTGGGCGGGTTGCTGACGCTGGCGGCGGACTGCCTGCACGGTGAACCACAAACCCAGCCCCAGACCAACTACAATGGCCACCACCGATGCCTCGGCACCGAACTCGCCGCCGGTGAGCCACTGCGGGCCGGTGAGCGTGGGCTTGATAAGCGACACGCCACCATCGGTGCCCGAAACGCCAAAGCCAAAGATGCTGCCCTGAGTGAAGTTCCAACCCCAATGCATGCCAATGGGCAGCCACAGGTTGCCCGCATATCGGTAGGCCGCGCCCAGAAGCAAACCAGCCTCAACGGCTATGGCCAAACACGATAGCAAATCGCCCTGCCCAACGTGGATTAGCCCAAAGAGCACCGACGACACAACCAACGCCGCCACAAAGCCAAAACGGCTGTCGATCCAACGGAACATAAAGCCCCGGAAGGCAATCTCCTCGCCCACGGCCACAAGCAGATAGTAGCTCAGCGCTTGGAGCATGGGCATGAACGATTCGCCAAAGCTGCTGACCCGATAGGCCCCAACAGCGTAGAGAACGGCCACCACCACAAGGAAGTATGCCGCACAGATGCCAAAGCCCTTGAGCGTGGAAGACAGCAACTGCGACATAGGCAAATCGGGCGCACCATGGTCGCCAAACATCCTGAACGTTAGCTCGTAGGCAACTAGCATGGCCACAGCGGCCAGCACGCCCAAACCGCAAACCACGCCAACAGGAAGTCTATCTGTTGCCACATAAAAAACCCCTTGCGCTATGCCATACATAACGAGCGCACCAAATGCCCCTACAATAAGCAAGCCAAGCCACGCGGCGATGTTCATCTGTTTGATGTTCATAGTTTGTTTTTGTTCACCTTTTTATGGGCAACAACGCCCATGCAATTGGGCGGCAAAGATAACAAAAATAACATGGCATAAGCTTGGGGCTTTGCCTGATAGCCCACATACTTTGGGGCATTGCCCAAAAAATATGCAAAAAAAATCGAGAAACTAACAATTGATACACAACGAAAAAAAGTTTATCAGTTAAACAAAATTATAGCCACACTATCTGCGCATATGCGGGAAAGCGGGCGCAGCTACAGCAATGCCACTGCTATACAGTATTAGCGTACAGGCAGTTTCTTGTTTCTATAACGTTAGGCTAACGTTACTTCTTAATAAGTCTATTTTGTAAGCAAATTGTATTGATAACAAACGAAGATTTTCACTATGTTCATCTCCAACCAATACAATTTGCTCCGCCATCTCGCAAACATATTTGTTCCGCGCCAATGCCGTTGCCCTTGATTGCCTTGCCGCATTGGAAGTGGAAATGATGAGCAAACGGTTTTGCTCCAACGCCTCTTTCAAATCTGCAGGAACAACTTTATACATCTGCCTTCCCAACACCATAATGATTGGTTGCTCCCCTTTCAGCAGAAAATGCAGCACATCTTTCTCCAGCTTGGAGCTGAATCCACTCACCACGCACCTACTTTGACGGCGCATTTCTGTAGCCCAGTCATAACAACGCAGTACGATTTCCGAAGAAATGGTGTTTGAGGCTAAAAATGCCGTTTTGGGCAGTTTAAGCAGATCTTTGTTTCCGAGATAATTCAATTCGATCATATAGTTTTATTCACTCATTTATTCCCCAAATTATTCCCTCAACAGTTTCTGAATCTTCTTTTTTTATTCATCTCCCATCCGATACTTGATGTCGTAATTGATGATGAAGTCCAGCTCCCTGTCAATGTTTGCGAATGTAGTGTTCGCTTGCCACAGCGATGGCTTTCTTCAGTTTCTGCGCCAGCACTTTCTTGTCGGGTAATTGCGTGTAATATTGGGCGACCTTGATTGGGCTGTTATCATCCAACATAAGATACTCGATATGTTCTGTGTTGCCTTCCGAACATAGAATGAGGCCAATGGGCGATTCTTCCCACCCTTTTCTTTCGTTCTGATTCAAATAGCGAAGATACAGGAGCATTTGCCCCTCATGTTCGGGTTTGAACTTGCCCAATTTCAAATCTATGGCCACCAAGCGTCTCAATTCCCTGTGGAAAAACAACAAGTCAAGATAATAATCGGTTGCATCCACGGTTATACGCTTCTGTCTGGCCACAAAGGTAAAGTCTGACCCTAGTTCCCTTATGAAATCCTCTATTTGGGTGATAATAGCACCTTCAAGGTCTTTCTCCGTGAAAATATCGGGGAGACCAAGCATATCAAGAAAATAACTGCTTCGAAACACCATGTCGGGCAGCAATTGGTTTCCATCCCTAGCCTCTTCCAGTTCCTGCCTAACAACCTCTTCGGGCTTACGGCTAATGGCCGTCCGCTGGTAAAGCTGCTGGTCTATCTTCTCGTCCAATGTCCGCGTGTCCCAATGTTCGATGCCACACATTTGGGCATAGAATTGGCGTTCAAGAGGGTCTTTAACGCTCATGAGTGTTCGCAGATGTGTCCATGTCAATTGTGTACGCGTTGCGTACATAATCTCTTCCTCCGAAAAAGTGTACGCAGCGCGTACACAATGTTGGGGCTTGTATAGGCTCCAGCCGCTGCCGTATTTCTCGGCCAGCCGAGCGGAAAGATTCATGAGGATTTGCTTCCCATATTGGGCGCGTTGATTGTATAGCACATCCTCCTTGATACGTTTGCCTACATACCAGTTTGTCATGCAAACTTCTGTATTCAAGTAGGTGGCAATCCGGTTTCTTGCGCCGTCAATAATTTGACACACATCCCCATACAGGGTTTCCTCTGCTTGTGGTTCGCCAATTTGAATCTCGTGTTTCATACCATAATAACCATTTGTCCGTTCAGATTATTGCTTTCATTTCTATTCCTCCCCCAACTGGGCTTCGCCCGATTTTCCTCACGCTCGGCAAAGAAAGCAAGCTTTCTCTGCTCTCGCTTAATCGGAAAGTTCATCCCCCATCCGATACTTGATGTCGTAATTGATGATGAAGTCCAACTCCTCCTCCGTGAATCCATAGTGCTTCGCTAATACTTTGTCTATCTCGTCCCATGCTCTTTTGCGATTAGTATTGAACGGTTCAACTTATCAATAAACCACTGCTTGTCGGGCAAGAATGTGGTATATTGCCCCACCTTTATGTGCTCTTCATCCAGCATCAAAAGTTCTATATGCTCGGTATTGCCCTCACTGCAAAGCAACAAACCGATAGGAGGATTTTCGCCAGGCTGCATGTCATATTTTTGCAAATACTTCAGATAAAGCTCCATCTGTCCTTTGTAATGCGGTTTGAACTTACCCAACTTCAAGTCTATTGCAACCAAACATTTCAACTTCCTATGGTAGAAAAGCAAGTCAAGATAATAATCGGTTCCATCAATTGTTATGCGTTTTTGCCTTTCCAAAAAAGCAAATCCTTGTCCCAATTCCAAAATGAAATTCTCCAGTTGCGCTGCAATGGCGTTCTCCAACTCGTTTTCTGTATAATATCCGCTTAAGCCAAGAAAATCAAGCACGTATGAACTTTTAAGCACCACTTCGGATTCAATGTGTTGCGGGTTGATTCTTTCAAGCGTATGCACTATTTCATCATCAGGCTTGACGGCAATCAGCGAACGCTCGTATGCCATCTCGTCCTGTTTGGCCCGCAATTGCTTAACGCTCCAGTGCTCGGCCATTCCCATTTGTTGATAAAAGAGCCTCTTTGTCGGGTCTTCTATGGTGACCAGTTCAAGGAAATGACTCCAACTTAATGTTTGCGACAGCATCGCAAACATTTCCTTGTCGCTATAAATGCGAGCCACCTTCATCATTCTTGTCAGCGCTGAATAAGTGTAACCTTTACCGTAGCGTTCCATCAATCTTTGCGACAGTGTCGCAAGAATTTTTTGTCCGTATGCCGAATAGGTCTGGTAATTCATATCGTTGGTAATGTATGTGCCTACATTCCAGAACGTCATACTCGACTGGGCATTGACGTAAACAGCCACCTGGCGCATGGAATCGTCAATAATTTCAGAAACGCCTTGATAAAGCCTGTCGCTGATTTGACCAATCTTTTTAATGTCCAATATTTCGTCTGCCATAATTCTCTTGCAAAGTTAATGTTTCTATTCCTCCCACGATAACTCAGCCCCAATCCGATACTTGATGTCATAATTAATAATGAAGTCCAACTCCTCCTCCGTGAAACCGTAGTGCTTGGCCAACACCTTGTCTATTTCGTCGATGATGGGCTTGGATTTATATATTTTATACTCATAAATATCACCACCTGCCCGTTTGTCAAATCGAATAATTCTATTATCCTTCATCGAATTAGCAAGTTTTGCAGATGCTGGAACCTGAACATCTTCAATACTAATAGGAAATTCTGAAAGATGCCAAGTGCCCAAATGCCAACAATCAGAAATCGCAGTATGGAAAATGTAAAATGTTGATGAGTTTAGCACGGAAAAAATATCATCTATATTATTATCAAAAGACAATGTCTTATATGATTTTACTGGTGTTAAACAAGGGTCAAAATTGAAAGGGAAAACCCAATACGTCTCTCCATAATCTTTGAAGTATAAACGCTCAGAAGAACTTGTCCTACAATGCACCATAATATCCTTTTTCTTGGATTGTATTTTTGAAAATATCGATGAAAAAATAGAATCTCCGATTTTTGGGATAATGTCACCTCTATCATTATCAAAAACAGCCTTTTGATATTTCAGGGTCTTAAACAAATTTGGCTGATGTTTTGTTCGAAGATAGTTTGTCGTATATAAATCTACATCAGTAGAAGAATTATTCATAAAAACAATAGACACCCTTTGAGAAACCCCTGTAAACAATGATTGCGGTCTTATGGAATGGTTTGTGAAATATAAGCAATGATGGTTATTCATTAAACAATGACGAATTGTTGAATACTCTCGAATAGAAGTAACACTCATCGGAACGATTATTCCACAAAACGATTGTTTGTTCTCAAATTGAGAACATCTTTCTAAACAATACGCATACAGATTAGAGTATGATGACTCTGTAAAACTAATTGTGTAATCAACATTACTACACTCCACATACGGAGGATTTCCAATAATTACATCAAAGCCGCCGTTGCCGTTGATGATTTCGTAGAACTCGGCCAACCAATGGAAAGGCTGGTGCGAGGCAAGCCAAGCTTCGTAATCGACATCCGTGCCAACGGTGGCTGCAAACAGCCGGCGGTTGAGCAAGTCGTTCAAAGCAACCAAGCGGGCTTTCAACCCCTTCTTCGATTTCTTGAAAGTCTCCATATCATCGTCCTGCGTGAGTTGGATGTGCTTGAACAT
>JAFTDN010000024.1 GCA_017454165.1 Bacteroidales bacterium
AATATGGCGCGGGCGGAGCATCATAGGGGGGTGGGCGAATGTTGAGCGAAGGTAGAAAATTTTTGAAATGGCACAGCGGGTGGGCATTGGGTTTTTTACGGCCTACGTTCTTGTTTATCACCTTTTACGGCGTAGGTATATGAGCTGTCCCTCTTCGGGTTCGTTGCCCTGGGCCAGTCCGTTGAGGCGGTACAGCGATTTGAGCTTTATGCCGTACTTTTGTGATATCTGGTACATCGTTTCTCCAGCCTCGGCCACGTGCACCTTGTGGTTGATTTCGGCTTTGCGTCGCTTGGGCTGTATGTATAGTTCCTGTCCCTCCTTGAGCTGAGTATTGCGTCCCAACTCGTTGTACTTGTAGAGCTGGTAAGGCATCATGTTGAGCTCGCGGGTGAGCTTCTCGAAAGTGTCGCCCTGGCGCACCTTTATATACTTGATGCGGTTGCGCACGTACACCTTGCGCACGTTGTACATGTCGATGGTGTACTTGCTCTCATCGGCTGCCAGCTGTGCACCATCGCGTTTTTCCACCTTGCCCTGTTTGTTGATGATGCCGTACTGCTGTCCACGTCCCTGAGTGGGCGAGGCTACCTCGACCTCTACTCCGTTGTCGAACCGCTGTAGGTTGTTCTCCTCTATCACTTTGATGAGCATCTCGGCGTAGGTGGGGGCGGTGGCGTAGCCAGCTTTTTTGAGGCCACGGGCCCAGCCCTTGTAGTCGGTGGGCTTGAGATCGAATAGGAATGCGTAGCGTGAGTAGCCGCGTAGGAATAGGCTGTGGTCTTCGTATGAGCCCTCGGCGCTGCGGTATTTGCGGAAGCATTCGTTGGGGCGGTCATCGTTGTGGTGGTAGGTATCGCCCTTCCAGTCTTTGTGGCATTTGATGCCGAAGTGGTTGTTGGCTTTGCGGGCCAGGGTGCTGTTGCCGCTGTTGCTCTCGAGTATGCCCTGTGCTAGGGTTATGCTGGCAGGTATGCCATGCTGTTCCATCTTTTTGATGGCCAGCGATTTATATGTGTCGATGTATTGCTCGCGGGTGGTGTTTTGTGCCCATAATGTGCTGTTAATCAGCAGTAAAACGAGCGCAGTGGCTACGGGGGCGGATTTCAATTTGTACATGTGTGGGGCGATGGGCTAAGAACAGGTTGCAAGATAGCCTTTTTTTGCGAATTATGCACGTTTGATGCACGTTTGACGCTATCCTGCAATGCTCATAAACTCGGCCCACAGCGGGTCGTTGGGAGGGGGGGGGGCCTCGATGCGCACGGGCACGTGGGCCACGGGGTGCTCGAAGCGAAGCGAGCGAGAGTGCAGGCTGATGCCGCCATCGGGGTTGGATCGGGCCGCGCCGTACTTCAGGTCGCCCTTGATGTGGCAGCCGATTTGGGCCAGCTGGCAGCGTATTTGGTGATGACGACCTGTAATTAGCTCTACCTCAAGTAGGTAGTAGCGGAGGGTGGCTCCAACCAGCCGGTAGCGTAGCTGCGCCAGCTTGCTGTCGGTGGTGGGCTTTGGTAGGGCTACGGCGCGGTTGCGCTTGGGGTCGCGGCGCAGGTGGTGCTCCAGCAGGTCGGTCTCTTTGGGCGGAGCCTGCTGCACTACGGCCCAGTAGGTTTTGGCTATCTGGTTTTGGCGAAACAGCTCGTTGATGCGGGCCAGCCCCTTGCTGGTTTTGGACAGCAGCACCACGCCGCTCACCGGGCGGTCGATTCGATGGGCGGCCTCCAAAAACACGCGTCCTGGCTTGCCATCGCGCTGCGCTATGTGGGCTTTGAGCGCGTCCACCAGCGCGGTATCGCCGCTGGGGTCGGGCTGCACGGGCTCGCCGCACCGCTTGTTCACGGCTATGTAATGGTTGTCCTCGTATATGATGCGCTCCTGCATACGGCTCAGTACTGCTCGCGCTCGTTGGGGAAGTCTTGCGACTTCACATCGCCGATGTAGCCCTTCACCGCGCCGGTAATCTCGGCGTACAGGTTGTGGTAGCGGCGCAGGAATCGGGGCGAGAACTCCTGCGTGATGCCCAGCATGTCGTGAATTACGAGCACCTGTCCATCCACGTCGCCACCTGCGCCTATGCCTATCACGGGGATGCGCAGCTCTTGGGCCACGCGCTGGCCCAGCTGGGCGGGTATCTTCTCGAGCACAATGCCGAAGCAGCCCGCCTGTTCGAGCTTGTGGGCATCTACCAGCAGCTTTTCTGCCTCATCGGGATCCTGGGCGCGCACCACATAGGTGCCAAACTTGTGTATCGACTGGGGCGTGAGGCCCAGATGCCCCATCACGGGGATGCCCGCGCTCAGGATGCGGCTCACCGATTCGATAATCTCCACGCCGCCCTCCATCTTCACGGCATCGGCGCCGCTCTCCTTCATGATGCGGATGGCCGATTCGAGCGCCAGCCTCGAGTTGCCCTGGTAGGTGCCGAAGGGCAAATCGACCACCACCAATGCGCGCCTCACACCGCGCACCACCGAGCTGGCGTGGTAGATCATCTGGTCGAGCGTGATGGGCAGCGTGGAGGCGTGCCCGGCCATGACATTGGAGGCCGAGTCGCCCACCAATATCACATCAACCCCCGCCGAGTCGAGGATGCGGGCCATGGAGTAGTCGTAGGCGGTGAGCATGGCGATTTTCTCGCCGTGCAGCTTCATCTCGTTGAGTA
>JAFTDN010000001.1 GCA_017454165.1 Bacteroidales bacterium
ACAAAAGGCTTGTCATAAAACTCAAGTGCATATCTTTGCAGCGGGTTGAAAGGATTGCCCCAACGGGACTTCGGCATCCTGACAACCCGAAAACCAGCAGACCAAGTATATAGAAGTCCTCCCTCAAAAAATTGCATTTTGAATTCCATTTTGTAACTTTGCAGCCGTGTTGGGCTGTAAATTGTAAGCCAAAACGGCAATATGCACTAAAACTATAACAACGACATGATCTCCGATCTCGACCAAATCCTATCGGCCTCCTCAGGCCGAATGAAGCGCTCCGTAATTCGCGAGCTGCTCAAGATGACCCAGCGCCCCGAGCTCATCTCGTTTGCGGGCGGACTGCCCTCGCCCGAGAGCTTCCCCGTGGAGCAGCTGCGTGAGCTCACCAACGAGGTGCTCGACACCAACGCCGCTGCTGCTCTACAGTATGGCGAAACCGAGGGCTATAAGCCCCTGCGACAGTTGCTGGTGGACCGCTACAACCAGTCGGGCGCGCTCAAACTCACGCTCGACAACCTGGTAATCACCACCGCCTCGCAGCAGACGCTCGACCTGCTGCCCAAGATCTTCATCAATCCGGGCGACAAGGTGATTTGCGGTTTGCCCAGCTACCTGGGCGGCATAGCCGCCTTTGCGGCCTACGGCGCAATGCCCGTGGGCATCGAGCTGGATCAACACGGCATACGCTCCGACCTGCTCCGCGCCAAGCTGGCCGAGATGCGCCAGCAGGGCCAAAAGCCCAAGTTTATCTATGTAATCCCCGATTTTCAGAACCCCGCCGGCATATCGATGCCCGAGAGCCGTCGCCGCGAGATTATCGACATCGCCCGCGAGTTCGATGTGCTGATAGTGGAGGATAGCCCCTACCGCGATGTACGCTTCAGCGGCGAGCCACAGCGCACCATGCTCGAGCTCGATGGCACAGGCCATGTCATCTTGCTGGGCACCATGAGCAAAGTGTTCGTGCCGGGCTTCCGCCTGGGCTGGGTGGTGGCCCACGAGGCGGTTATAGACAAACTGGTGATAGCCAAGCAGAACACCGACCTGTGCACCTCGCAGTTCGTGCAGATGATCACCCACAAGTACATCGAGCGCGGCTACTTGGACGAGAATCTGAAGAAAATACAGCAGTCGTATAAGGAGAAGCGCGACGCTATGGTGGCTGCGTTCCACAAATATATGCCCAAGGGCGTTACGTGGACCGAACCCGAGGGCGGCCTCTTCCTGTTCATGACCCTGCCCGAGGGTATGGACGCGCAGGCATTGTTCGAGGTGGCCATCAAGGAGAACGTGGCCTTTGTGCCCGGCACTGTGTTCTACTGCGATGGTGGCGGCAAAAACACGCTCCGGCTCAACTTCTCGTTCATGTCGAAGGAGAAGAACGAGGAGGGCGCACGCCGCCTGGCCAAGGCCATTGAGCAGATGATGGGCAAATAGCCTATTTACTTACGTAAGAAGGAATAGCCGATTAGAAAAGCGGGCTGAACGCAAATTGTGTTCAGCCCGCTACGGTGTTTGCCCCACCCGCGCTATCGCGCAAGGCCGTACAGCAAGCTGTCGATGACATAGACGCTCGCGATGTCCTCCTGAACGTAGCTGCTAGGCGACAAAGGGGAATGTGCCTGCACTGCGCTATCGGCAGATGCTATATTATTGTAGCGAAAGGCCACCCTTTTGCAATCGGCAAAAACAACGGCAGCGGAATCAATATCACCCGTGTACACGATAGGGATGCCGTATAACCCGCAACTTTTGCCGCTTAGGAATTGCGTGGTGGAGGCTGCTTTCGCCTTAACCGTATCTAAGTCGCCCGCTCTGTCGCCATAAAAAATCAGGAAAGCATCCATAGCAGTAACATTGCGCACAGACAGCTGCCATGGGTGTTCGGTGCATTGGTCGGTCTTAGTGCCGCATGACGTGCTCACCATAGCGGCAACAACTAATAATAGGTTGAAGAGACGTTTCATAGCGGAGATGTTTATTTGACACATGATTCAACAATTTTACCGTTTTGGTATAGGTAGTCGTCTATTTTAAAAGAGATAATATTTTTTATTGCATCATCGCATGGAACTTTATAGTATTCTTCATATCTTCTCATAATAGGTCGCAGCGCACTGTCAATATTTTCAAACAACAAAAAACCATAAACAACTATAGCCCTATCATTAAACGACACGATAAACGAATCATGGTCAAACGCTGTTTCTGGAGGGAACATACCATGGTATCCGTCATTACCCCTATCGATTAGCACGCTATCGTTAGCAGCCACATCGAACTCCTTAGCATCAAGCCCTCCCCCATAATACTGAACGTGGACATCCTTGTCGGTGGCATTACTTAGAAAGATTAGATATTCTCTTATTGGTTCTGGCTTTTCAGTGCAGGCAGCGAGCAACATCGCGGGCAGCATCAATATGATGATGTAGTGTTTCATGGCAAAAACTATAGGTTTATGTAGTTATCGAATAGTTCATCGAGATATACCGATGTGGGGTTGGAATACATCGATTTCAGCCTATCGCGCCATTGCGCCAATGTGGTACAGCCTTTTAGCGCTTGCTCTATCTGGTATAGGGAGTAACCAGAAACTCTATCAATGGGAAGATCAGCTCCATACTGGTTTATACCATCTCTCAAATCCACAACAAGAGGCGTATATAGCCCCTCTCCTTCATTTTTTATCCACGTAAAATTGGCTCCATAATTCCATTTGCTTATTGTTTGATTATGGTATTCGTCATCCGCGAAAAAGCAACCTACGCCAACCGCCCAACTCTCCTTCACAATCCTATCAGCTTTTCTGTAGATTTCTTTATCCATATCCCAGTGCGAGGCGTGAGCGAGCTCGTGGCAGACTATTTCCAGCAGCCTATCTGCTCGGCACTCTTTGCCCTCTTCGTACCTATAAATCTTTATCTCAGGGAACGTGGTCCATCTATTCGTCCTACTATAGAATGCCCTGCCATCCTTGTCCATCACGCCTATTTTCACTGCTCGCTTCCAGGTTGTGTTTTGGGGCGGGGTTTTGATGCCAAGCGTGTTGTCGTACCAATATTTGTTCGCCCAGCGCAGCACCTGTGCGTACACCCATGATAGGCCGCCCTTGGTGATGTCGAGGTTCCACACGGTTTTTTGCTTAGGGCCGTTGTACCAAGCTTGCCCCCAGTTGCCCGAGCGGATGTCGAAGTCGGCGCGCTCCCACTTGATGGAGTAGTTCACCTGGAAGCGGAACGATGCTGTACGGAAGTACCCGTTGGCATCGGTAAGGCAGGTCTCCACGTGGGTGAGCCATCGGGCGTGCACCCGGGCCCCAGCCAGTGGCTCCAGCTGCTGGCGCACATCGTCCCACACCTTGATGGTGCCGCTGGGATTCCACCGCTTAGCCTTAGCTCCATCGGCGGGGGGTATCAACTCTGTGTGCCCTGTGAGGCGCATGGCTTCATCCTCGATGGCGTCGAGCAAGCCCGACTTGCTGCCATCGACGCTGGCCGTGGGGATGAACACCTCGTAGAGCAGCTCGTGCGCGATGTCCTCGGGCAGCTCCCGCCCCACGGGCACCACGCAGTACTGCCAGGTGATGGCATCGGCGGGTAGCTCAGGGTCGTGGTAATAGGTGCCCGGCTGAGCGATCTCGTAGTGCAGCGGGAAGTCGAATAGCTCCAGATTGGCGGCTTTTAGCCGATAGTATTCGTCATCATCTTTGGGGAGGAAGCGCAGGTAGCGGTGAGTGGGCTCCAGCGCAGACTTGATGCCAGTGACGTTGGCATAGGCCTGCCGCATGATGTCGATGCGGTAGGGATCCTGCAGCTCTTGGCCCAGTTCCAGCATATCGTTGGACTGGCGCATAGCGTTAATATACTGCTCATCGTGCTGTTGCTGCTCCTCAAGAGCAGGCAGCGGCTCGTCCTTGCAAGCGGACAGCAGGGCTGCCGATAGGGCAAGGAGCGCAAAAATACATATCTTTCTCATGATAAATTCATTACTAATAAAACTATCACACCCAATGGGCATTATCCATGGGCAGGCCTCTACCACGCGCACCCCGTGCGCCATGGCCCATGCGCAGCTCGCCGCACCGGCCTATCCCATGGGGTGATGCGCGGCGAGAGCGTTTGCTGATGTCCACCCGGCGGGAGGTCCCCGCGTGGCATAGGTATCCCCCATGCATGTTGGGCACGGGAGCCAGCCCAAGGCGCATGATGTGCGGAGAGCAGGTATCGCTTGCTCCCAAGCGCTCACAGGCATTATCCCGCTGTGAACGCTATGCTGCTGTGGCTTGTCCTTGCTCCATTTGATGCCCGGCGCATCGATATGGCCGCGCTTCGGCCTAGGCATAGCGTACTCCTGCGCCGTTTCATCGAGGGTGACGGCGGCGAGCGGATCTGCATAGCCCGCAGAGCGAAGCGCCAATCCGAGCAAAATCAATATGGATAAACACCTGTACATCATAGCATTAACCCACATATCACGCTATGCAAATGTGCATTGCAAAGGTAGCGCATTCCGCAACACGATGCAATACCCAGAAATGGTGACGCGGCCTCCATAAAAATCACCATTTATGGTGAATAGCACGATGCCCCCATCCCTACTATCGGCACCTGCTATTTTTTGCGCTCACCTACCCACTCGCGTCGCCGCACATGCGGCCCTACACCACTTCGGCAGCGCAGATAGAGGCCGCGCCCGGCGACCCACATCCGATGGGCCATGCCAGGTCGGCCTCTTTATTTTTAGATCTACGCAACATAAGCCCAGATGCAAACGTACAAGTCCAACAAGCAATTTTTATAGTACAAGTACAGCGGCCTCTGGCCCCCAGAACATGCATACCAAACCATACATGCTCTATGTGCTCATGGCATACATGCTGGCCCATGCTATGCCCATGGCGCAGGCCCAAACTTTGGCATCGGCCAAAGAGGTGGAGGCCACCATCAAGGACGGGCACTCGTTTTTCTACTTCGAGGACTACGAAGAGGCCCTGCCGCTCTACCTAAGCGCCCTGCAGGCGCAGCCCAACAACGCCAACCTGCACTACCGCATAGGTTTCTGCTACCTGCACATAGCTGGCAAGAAACATCTATCGATAAAACATCTAGAGGCCGCCACCCGCAGCATGAGCCGAAGCTACAAGGCCAACAGCACCTCCGAAACCAACGCACCCATCGATGCGCTATTCTACCTGGGCAACGCCTACTTTGTGAACAACCAGCTGCAGCCCGCGCTGGCCGCCTACCAACGCTTCAGCGACACCACCAAGAACAACAAGGGGAGCTATAACATGCAATATCTTGAGCATCAAATAAATGCAATAAAAAACTCGAAAAACGCACAGCTCGCGCCGGTGGATTTCATGGTACAAAACATTGGCGGGCAGTTCAACGACCGCTTCGACAACTTCGGGGCGGCCGTGTCGGGCGATGGGCAAACGCTAGCCTACACCTCGCGGCGGCAGTTCTACAACGCCGTGATGATAGCCCGGCGACAGGCCGACGGCTCGTGGGGCACACCGGCCAACATCACCATCGACCTGGAGGTCGATGGCAGCTGCCACACGCTCTCGCTCTCGTTCGATGGCAGCAGGCTCTACCTATTCAAGGAGGACAACCACGATGGCAACATATTCATATCCAGATACAACGGCACCAAATGGAGCCCTATGAAACGGCTCAACCGAAACATCAACACACAGTACTACGAAAGCCATGCCTGCGAAAGCCCCGATGGCAAACACCTCGTATTTACTAGCAACCGCTCTGGAGGGCAGGGCGACCTCGACCTATACATCAGCACGATGCTACCCACAGGCGAATGGGGGCCCGCCAAAAATCTAGGCCCCACGGTGAACACCCCATACAACGAGAACACCCCATTTTTCACGCCCAGCGGCAACCTGCTCTTCTTCAGCTCGGAGGGGCACTCCAGCATGGGCGGATACGATGTGTTCGCCCTAACGCACCAGCGCTACGCGAACTGGAGCTCCCCCATAAACCTAGGCTACCCAGTGAACACACCCGATGACGATGTATTCTTCGCCCCAATGGGCGATGGGGCCCAGGGCTTGCAGGCGCGTTTTGGCAGCACGGGCTACGGCGGGCAGGACATCTACGAGATAAGCCTTTTCCAACCCCTGATACAGCGCAGCATGCTCACCCCATCGGAGGCCCCACAAAAACAGCACGGGCACCTAATCATAAAGCCCCAACCCGAAAAGGGCATCGCCATGGTGGATTCCTCCACCATCAAATCGGCGTTCAGCATCGACCCACAAATGCCACCGCAGCTGCACTACAGGGGGCGCGTTTACAGCGTACAGCACCAGCCCAACCCAGCCAAGCACGCGCCGCACGAAACCACCAGCGCAAAAGCGCGCACCGCCCCCCCAGCACCATCGCCAAGCCGCACCATGGGCCACCGCCACGCGCTGCTGGCCCTAGCCCGAGGGCGCACCGCCCACGGTGGCCCCCAATCGTTCGGACGCAACCTCCCCCCCAATGAGCCGCCCGCCGATGAGCACGGCTATGCCGACCTCATCGAGCTGCTGATGCTGGTAGCCGAACCCCAAGACAACGGGCTGCTGGCCAAATTGCTGAAAAACGCCCTGCTGCTCAACGGCCAGCGCAGCAACGATCCAATCATCGAGCTCACCCGCTCGGTAAAGAGCATAGACGAACAGGAGGCCATGGTCCGCACATTGGCCCAGTTCATGGACTACCTAAGCAACAACGTGGAGCTATCGCCCGTGCAGCGCACACGCACCATAGCGGCAAACCATGCCCTGTCGAACCACGACCTCTTCCTAAACAACATCAGCAACCTAGCCTCCCATGAGCTGAGCGGAGCGCTGGAACAAATATCCCAAAGCAACGTCAAGGTGCCATCGTTCAGAGGCTTAATCGACATCCTGAAGCAGCAGCGAGCCGATTCCTACTACCAAATCCTGCCCGAGCTCATCAGGCTCATGGCGCAGCAGGGGATAAGCCTATACAACAGCCTCCCCGATGAGGTGCAGCACGAGCTATACACCAAATTCGAGCAGCAGCAACCGCAATCATCGCGCAGGGCGATGCTGATAGGTATGAGCGCAGCGGCCATAGCGATGGCAGTGCTATCGTTCGCCCTCGTGCGGAGCAAGCGGAAGCAAACGCCCAAACGAAACATAAATAGCTGACAAACAGCACACAAACACATGCTCGAGAACAGCAACGTGCGCCTACGCGCCCCTGAACCCGATGACCTAGAGCTGCTCTACACCTGGGAGAACGACCCCGATGTATGGCGCGTGAGCAGCACACGTGGGCCCATATCGCGCCTTGCGCTGAAGAACCACATAAAGCACGCCTCGCTCGACATATACCAAACCAAGCAGCTGAGGCTGATGATAGAGCTCCAGGCCGATCCCCCACAAACCGTGGGGGTGGCCGACCTATTCCACTTCGACCCCTTCCACCAGCGCGCCGAGGTGGGGCTGCTCATAGGCTCCCCCCAGCACAGAGGCAAAGGATTAGCATCCAGCACGTTGGATCTACTGCAGAACTATTGCTTCGGCTTTCTAGGGCTAAGGCAGCTCTACTGCAACATAGCCAGCAGCAATGAACGCTGCGTGCAGCTATTCCTAGGCCATGGCTTCGAGCTGGTGGGGGAGAAAAGGATGTGGCTGCGCACCTCCTCGGGCTGGGACGGCGAGCTGCTGCTCCAGCGCATCAACCCGCACCCCAACGGCGAACGACGCGACTACATCTCGTCGTAATGCGGAATGCCGACCTGCCGGACCGCGCCCGTGCTACGGTCGATACGCAAGCATACATGGTGCAGCCCATTGGTGATGAGGATGTAGCCCGCGCAAAGCCTGACATTGTATCGGCAGGCCTGCCGCAGCACCTCATCGGACAGAGGCACAGAGGGTGCCTTGCACTCGGCCACCAGCAGGGGCTGCCCCTGGCGGTCGAACACCACCGCATCGGCCCGTTGCTGCATACCGTTCAGGCGCAGGGCGGCCTCCACCCGCATCAGCCCCATGGGCACCCCGCGATGCTGCACCAAAAAGTTCACGAGGTGCTGGCGCACCCACTCCTCGGGAGTCAGCACCACGTAGCGCCTCCGCACAGGGTCGAAGATGCTCTCCCCATCGGTGCTCAGGCGGTAGGCATAGCTGGGCAGGTTGAGCCGTAGGCTGGTGGGCGACGACATGCTTGCTCGGTTGGGCTGCGCGGCATTGCGCAGGGCAAAGGTAGGCATAATTCAGCAAAAATCAGTACCTTTGCCCCTGCCTTAGGAGGAGACGCCGGATAGTGCCGCTGCCCTCAATAGATAGTAGGCTATGGTAACATGAACTGGTTCATTTTAATTGTAGCAGGGCTGTGCGAGGTGGGCTTCACCTTTTGCCTGGGCCGCGCCAAGGTGGCTGACGGGCTGGCCTGGTGGGGCTGGATGGGTGGATTTGCGGCCTTCACCATAGCGAGCATGGCCCTACTGGCCAAAGCATCGCAGACGCTCCCACTGGGCACGGCCTACCCCGTGTGGACGGGCATAGGCGCAGTGGGCACAGCGTTGGTGGGCATAGCATACTTCCACGAACCCGCCTCATTCTTACGTATATTTTTCATACTCACGCTAATAGCATCAATCGTGGGTCTTAAAGCGCTTTCATGATGGACTTCAGACCCATGCGCCGCGAGCGGCAACAGCTCGCCCTGGCCGACTGCATCGGCCTGCTAAAACGATGCACATCGGGCGTACTCGCCCTGCTGGGTGATGGGGGCTATCCCTACGCCGTGCCCATGAGCTACGCCTACACCGCCGGGCGCATCATAATGCACTCGGCCCTGCATGGGCACAAGATGGACGCCATAGCGCAGCGCCCGCTGTGCTCATTCTGCGTGGTGGACATGGACGAGGTGCACCCCGCCGAGTACACGACCCACTTCCGCAGCGTGATCGTCTTTGGACGCATAGGTATTGTAGAGGATGCGGCGCAACGCCTGCAGGCCCTACGCGAGCTTGGGCAACGGTTCAACCCCAGCAATGAGATGGGGCTACAGCGCGAGATTGAACGGGGCTGGCCCACGTGGCCGTGCTGCAGCTCAGCATAGAGCACATCACGGGCAAGGCGGCCATCGAGCTGACCGCGCATGGCCCACACCCCGATGGGCACAACGGTCGATAGTGGGGCTTGCTCGCCCGCGTTTATTTTCGTATCTTTGCGCTGGGTGCAATGGTGCTACCCCACAGCACCTGTAGCACCCAGACCCCAAAAAACGTGCCCGCATGATGAACACAAAACAAGAAATCTGCGAGAACTGGCTCACCCGCTACACTGGTCAATCGCTCAACGAGTTCGGCTCGCACATCCTGCTGACCAACTTCAGGGGCTACCTCGAGCTGTTCGCCCAGCTCAACGGTGTGCCCATCAGGGAGCCGAGTGCCAACATGCCGTGCGCCACGGCCCATGGCATCACAATGATCGACTTCGGGATGGGTAGCCCCAACGCGGCCACCATCATGGATCTGCTGAGCGCCATAAAGCCCAAAGCCGCCCTATTCCTGGGCAAGTGCGGTGGGCTGAAGCGTAAGAACAACGTGGGCGATTTCATACTACCCATCGCGGCCATCAGGCACGAGGGCACGTCGAACGACTACCTGCCCCCCGAGGTACCCGCGCTGCCGGCATTCTCGCTGCAGCGCGTGGTATCATCGACCATACGCAACCACGAGCTGGACTACTGGACGGGCACCGTGCTCTCCACCAACCGCCGCGTGTGGGAGTACGATGAGGAGTTCAAGGGCTACCTACGGCGCACACGCGCCATGGCCATCGACATGGAGACGGCCACCATATTCACCGTGGGCTTTTACAACGAAATTCCATCGGGTGCGCTGCTGCTGGTATCGGATCAGCCCATGATCTCGGAGGGCATCAAGACCACGGCCAGCGACCGCCGCGTGAGCTCCATGTTCGTAGAGCAGCACATCCGCATTGGGATGGAGTCTCTACAGCTGCTCATCAACAATAGCCAATCAATCAAGCACCTACGCTTCGAATTCGAGTAACGCACACCACCATGGCCACCTCCAAAAGCGGCAATTCGTTCGCCGAGATCATGAGCGAGCTACAGGGCAAGAAGTACAGGCCCGTGTACTTCCTCACTGGCGATGAACCCTACTACATCGACAAAATATCGGACTACATAGAGCACCACGTGCTGCGCGATGATGAGAAGGTGTTCAACCAGACGGTGCTCTACGGCAAGGAGGTGAACGTGCGCGACATCATCACCGATGCCCGGCGCTTCCCGCTCAACGCCGACCACCTGGTCATCATCATCAAGGAAGCGCAGAACGTCAAGAACCTGCACGAGCTAGCGCTATACCTACAATCGCCACAGCCCTCCACCATACTGACGATCTGCCACAAGCCCAAAGCCGACAGGGGGGGGGAGCGCGGGGCCAAGCTCGCCGCCCTGACCAAGGCGGTGGCGAAAGCGGGCGGCATCAAATTCGATTCCAACAAGCTGTACGACAATCAGGTGCCAGCGTGGGTGCAGGACTACCTCGCGCCAAAGGGCGTAAAAATAGACCCCGTGGCGGGCCAGCTGCTAGTGGAGCACCTGGGCAACGACCTGAACAAGATAGCCCATGAGCTCGACAAGCTCATAATAGCCCTGCCGCAGGGCACCACCGCCATAGGCCCCAAGCAGGTGGAAGACAACATCGGTATAAGCAAGGACTTCAACCGGTTCGAGCTCACCAAGGCCATAAGCGAGCGCAACGTGATGAAGTGCAACATGATTGCCAACCATTTCGCCCATACCCCCAACACCAACCCGCTGGTGCTCACCATGAGCACCCTGCACCAGCACTTCGTCCGCATCATGAAAGCGCACCTGCTGGCCCAAGCCCCCGACCAGGAGCTGGCCCAGGCCCTAGGTGTAAACCCATACTTCGTGCGCGAGTACCGCGCCGCCACGCGGAGGTACAGCCTGCAAAAAGCTGCCGCCGTGCTCACCCTGCTACGCGACTATGACCTGCGCTCGAAGGGCATCAACAACGGCACCGCCGACCACGGCGAGCTGCTGCGCGAGCTGCTCTTCTACATCCTACACTAGACCGTTGTCCATCAGAAACCTAATATATGCCCAGGGCGACTTCATCGATGGCGATGGGCCCGCCATCAGGCCGAGCAACGCCATGTTCACGCATGGCGATGGCACCTACGAGGACATACTCGCCTTCGGCACCCAGGCCCGCCACCTCGACGCCCACCTCGCGCTGCTGCACGAGAGCCTCAAGGTGCTGGGCATAGAGCCCCCGCTGCTGCTGTTCGACCAGGAGAACGTGGGGAAGCTCATCACCCGCCTGCTCAATCGCAACCGCATATTCGACAGCGCCCAGGTGCGCATCACCGTCAGCCGGAATGCAGCAGCCCACCAGCCAGGCGAGATGGTGGTGCAGACGCGCCCTCTGGGCTACAAGCGCTTCCCATTCCTCGACGAGGGGATGCGCCTGGACATCCTGGAGGCCCCCTGCAAGCCCATCGACATGCTGGCCCGCATACGGGGCAGCCACCGCCTGCTCGAAGTGCTGGCCCGCCAGCACGCCCAGCGTCAAGATGCCGACACCTGCATCATAATGAACACCGAGCAGCGGGTGGCCGAAACGCCGATGGGCAGCATATTCATAGTGCGGGGCAGCAAGCTCTACACCCCATCGCTGGGCGAGGGCTGCTGCCCCAACCCCATGCGCGATTTGGTGTGCAGGGTGGCCCCCGCCATGGGGTTTGATGTCGACAACCAAGTGGGGCTCCGCATCGGGGCGATCCAGAATGCCCGGGAGGTGTTCGTGGCCTCCCCTCTGAGCGGCATCACGTGGGTGAAGGCCTTCCGCAACCACCGCTACTACAACGAGGTGAGCCGCATCCTGCATCAAGAAGTGTCGAGGCTCACTTTCGACACCTACCCCCCGCCGCCCAAGGTGGGGGCATGCGGTGGTTAGCGAACAATTTACTACCTTTGCCCACAGGGCAATCGACCAACAACACCACAAATCATGGAGAGACTCAAGACGCTGCTGCGCAAGATGCTGCTCAACACCTACGTAAAAACCCTGCTCACGGGCATAGCGGTGGCAGTGGGCTTGGTGCTGGGCACAGCCATATTCCTACACATCCAAACGCAACATGGCCGCTCGTTCCCCGTACCCGACCTGCGCGGGCTACAGGCCGATGAGGTGGCCGGCATCGCCAGCCAGCACCACCTGCGGGCCGAAATTACCGACTCATCGTACATCATGAACCGCGCCCCCGGCGTGGTGATAGAGCAGAACCCCGAGCCCGGCACCCATGTGAAGAACAACCGCCGCGTGTTCCTGGCAATCAACGCCCGCAGCCCCATGATGATCCACATGCCCAACGTGATGGGCTACACCCTGCGGCAGGCAAAGGCCATCCTGGAGCAGGACGGGCTCGAGGTGGGTACGCTCAGGTTCAAGCCCGACCTCGGTGTTTACAACGTGCTCGGGCAGGAGCTCGATGGGGCCAATGTTGAGGCTGGACAAGAAATTCCCAAAGGCTCGAAGATAACGCTAGTGCTGGGCCGCGGCATGTACGGGGAACAGACCAACCTGCCCCAGCTCATCGGGCTAAAGCTCGGCGATGCCCGCAACCTCATCATCGAGGCGGCCCTAAACGTGGGCAAAATACAGTTCGATGAAACAATAAAGGACTACAAGGACTCGTTATCGGCCAGGGTGTACGACCAATACCCCGCCTACTCGGAGCCCAACGACATCGCTTTCGGCACAAAGGTAAACATCTGGCTCACGCTGAACCAAAGCCGCATACGCTCCACGCAGCACGACAGCGCCCACATCTACAGAGGCGAGACCACCAGCTCGGGCCACATCGATGAAGATGAAATACTAGACTAGCCGCGTCATCCCAGCCATGCCCCCAAAGGCCCTGATAACAAACGCCCTGCTGATAGCCCTTTGGTTATTGGCCCCCGCAGCCACCGCCCGTACGGTCGGCACCGATACGCTGCGGCTCCCATTTTTCGATGACTTCGCCCAGATGCGCCCCCACCCCTCGCCCGCCCTATGGGAGCCTAGTGGCGGCGTGCTCACCAACCTGCGCTACGCGCTGAACCTCAAAACCATAGGCACCGCCACGTTCGATGCGGCCTCCGCCAGCGGCCCGCTGTACCCGCAGCTCCGCACCACGCCGCAGCTGGCCGACACCCTCACCTCGCGGCCCATCAACCTCGCCCTGCGCCCCGCCGACAGCCTCTACCTCTCGTTCTGCATACAGCCCCAAGGGCTGGGCTACGCCCCCAGCGAGCGCGACTCGCTGGTGCTCGAGCTGCTCGACTCCGCTGGATACTGGCACCGAGCGTGGGCAGCATCGGCCGATGTAGCAGCGCAAACGCTCACCCAGCGCACCTACCAGCGCACCCACACCCACAGCACCAATAAGCTATGCAGCCGCTTCCACACCGTGATGCTGCCCATCACCGACACCATATTCATGCATAAAGCGTTCAGGTTCAGATTTATGAACTACGCCTCGCTCGACAAGCACCAGTCAACCCCCAGCCAGCAGGGCAACTGCGACCACTGGATGCTCGACCTAGTACACCTCGATGCCCACCGCCACGCCGCCGACACCGCCCTGAACGATGTGGCCTTCTGCCAGCCCATAGCCCCGATCATGCTGGGATACACAGCCGTGCCTTGGTCGCACGTCAACGCCGAAACCAAGCGCATCCTATTCCCCCACCCCATGCAGCTCACCACCACCTACGCCAACCTAGGCGATTCCGTGTGGAATGTCACCCGGCACTACCAGATCATCGACCTGTCGGGGCATACCAGCACGGTGCAGTCCTTCTCGGGCGGCTCGGAGAACAGCGAGCCATGGGCCGTGGACACCTTCACCCGCAACTTCGAGTACAACGATGACTTCCCATCGGCCTGGGCCGATTCGGCCAAGTTCCGCTTTGTGGCCTACCTCAGCACCGACAACGACCCCCGCACCGCACACCTGCGCCACAACGACACCCTACGCGCCGACCTGTGCCTGCACAACTACTACGCCTACGATGACGGCACAGCCGAATCGGGCTGGGGCATGTCGGGCATAGGCACCAGCCGGGCCATGGCCGCCATGCGCTTCAGCTGCCTTAAAGCCGACACCCTGCAAGGCGTGATGATGTACTTCAACCGCACCCCGAACAACGCCAACGCCACCAGCTTCACCCTGACCGTGTGGGACGATGACCACGGCCAGCCAGGACGCATAATAGCCCAGCGCACGGGCGTTAGAACCACCTACGCCGATAGCCTGAACCGATTTGTGTCGTACAGCATCCCCCCCACCTTCATAGCCAAGGGTAGCACGTTCTACGTGGGCTGGCAGCAGGTTTACGACCGCTTTATGCACGTGGGCGTAGATCTGAACACCCAGCACAACGACAAGCTGCTCTACAACATGGGCAGCGGCTGGCAGCCAGTGGGTTGGAGCGGCACGCTAATGCTACGGCCCATCATGGGCAGCACCCACACCCCCACTGGCATAGCTCGGCCACAGCCCAAACCTCAGCACCAGCTACGGCTGCACCCCAACCCCGCCAGCACAATAGTGCACATAGCCACCGAGGGCCAATCCCTCCCCACCACGCTGGAGCTGTACTCCCCCACTGGAGCATTGGTACTCAGCCTGCGCAACGCGCAACAAATCAGCGTGGAGCACCTACAGCCAGGGCTATACATACTACGCGCACGGTTCGCCGATGGACAACAGGCCACAAGCAAGCTGATAATAAGCCGATGACTGACTGCGACAACACAGCCCCACAACCCGATGAGCAGGAGCTATTTGAGCATCACCGATTTACGGTGGATCCTGGGCAAACCGCCATGCGGATAGACCTGTTCCTATCCGACCGCATAGGCAGCGGGGTCAGCCGTAGCCGCATACAAACAGCCGCCGAGGCGGGCTGCATAGTGGTGAACGGGCAGCCCGTAAGGGCATCGTACAAAATAAAGCCGCTCGACACTATTGCCGTGATGCTCCCCACCCCGCCCCACGAGCTGGAGGTGGGACCAGAGGACATCCCCATTGACATCGCATACGAAGACGATGACCTGCTAGTGGTGAACAAGGCCGCCGGCATGGTAGTGCACCCCGCCCACGGCAACTACACCGGCACGCTGGTGAACGCCCTGATGCACCACCTGCGCCACCTGCCGCTATTCTGCTCGGGGCAGACGCGCCCCGGCCTCGTGCACAGGATAGACAAGAACACCTCGGGCCTGCTCGTGGTGGGCAAGCACGAGCAGGCCACCAACGCGCTGGCCAAGCAGTTCTTCGATCGCACCACCTCGCGCCGCTACGCGGCGCTGGCCTGGGGCGACATGGAGGGTGAAGAGGGCACCATCACAGGCAACATCGACCGCTGCCCCAACGACCGCACCCGCAGGCGCGTCTGCCCGCCCGAACAGGGTAAGCACGCCATCACCCACTGGCGCGTAACGGAACGCTTCGGCCTTGTAACCCTAGTGGAGTGCCAGCTCGAGACCGGACGCACACACCAAATCAGAGTCCACTTTGAGCACATCCGCCACCCGCTATTCAACGATGAGGTGTACGGCGGCAACCGCATAGTGAAGGGCAACCCCACTACCAAGTTCAGGCAGTTCATCGACAACTGCTTCGCCGTGTGCCCCCGGCAGGCCCTGCACGCCCAAACGCTCGGCTTCACGCACCCCCGCACGGGGCAGCCCATGCACTTCGAGACCGCCCTGCCCCCCGACATAGCCGGGGCCATCGCCAAATGGCGCACCTACGTCCGCTACGCCCCACCGCCCCTCGACGATTGACCTTGGTACATTTTTTGCACCTCGCCCAGCATACCCCAAAACCACGCACAGCCATGAAAACAGCACACTTAATCCCCATCGCGCTCGTAGCGGCCCTAACGGGCGGATGCACCCGCAACTTCTACGCCCCCTACTCGCAGCCCGTTACGCTATTCACCCAACAGGGAGAATTTCAGGTGTCCGTGTCGCACAGCGATGAGTTCACAGCCACCACGCAGAGCAAAGAATACCAAGCAAGCGGAAAAACAGCCCAGCACCACCTCGCCTACAACAGCAGCGGATCCAACACCGCCATGCAGGGAGCCTACGCCATCACCAACAACCTAGCCGTGACCGCTGGCCTATCGTTCTACCGCAAGGGGAGCGATGCCGATGATTTCGACTACGATGGCATAAACTACGGCGAAGCCGCCGTGGGCTACTACCGCCCGCTCAACGGGCTATTCATAGCCGAGGTGTACGGCGGCACTGGCATAAGCTCACAGCACCATAAGTTCGCCGATATAGGGCATGCCGATGCCAAGTCGGCCAAATTTTTTGTGCAGCCCAACATAGGGCTGTCCATCCCGCTGCTCGATGTGGCCATATCCACCCGGCTGAGCAACATCAACTACTTCGGCATCGACAACCAGGTGAACACCGCCAGCGGCTCATCATGGGCCATGCAGGATTACGCCAACGTGGAGTACCTGCGCAACCGCACATTCCTGCTGCTTGAGCCCGCGCTGACCATCCGCACGGGGTGGAAGTGGCTCAAGCTGCAATACCAGCTCGCGTATGTCTGGCAGCTGAACAACACCGACCTCATACTCCACGGCCACAGCGAGCTCTCACATCGCCATTACATAGGCATCACCTACAACTTCGGACGCAAGTTCGATTAGCTGACAGCGCACAGGCATGGCACAAAGATTCGATATTGACACCACAAAAATATCTGACTATGAAACAACTACACATCATCATCATAAGTTTAGCCACCGCACTAGCATTTTCGGGCTGCGCCTATTCGCCGCAGAACTACTACATGTATCAACCCCACAACGTGCCCATGCTACGCGGCTCAGACGAGGTGGCCATCGATGTCAGCGCGGCCTATAACTACGAATGGGAGACGGGTGCGCCCATCCCCATCCCAGGGACACAAAAACACGAGACCTACGGGTTCAACATCAGCACGGCCTACTCCCCCATCAGACATCTTGGGCTGATGGGCGGCTACAACCTGTACCACTGGGAGGGCACCACCGCGCACAACGGCGAGATAGCCGTGGGGTTCTACCTGCCATTCGCCAAGTACATGGTCTTCGACATGTATATCGGCGATAACATGAACTTTCTGCAACACCACCTCGGGGCGGAACAGGTGAGCCTACGCATGAACAAGATATTCTTACAACCCTCGCTGGGCTTCTCCTACGCGCCCATCGATTTGGTGTACGCAGCCCGGGTGGGCTACGCCAACTACTACGGGCTGAAGCACGACCTGAGCATACCGGGCGAAATCAATGCCGTGAACTACCTCATCGGCAGCCCGCACCTCATGCTCGAACGCTCACTGACCTTCAGGGCGGGCTACAAGGACATAAAGGGGCAGGTGCAGATTGCCCATGCCGTCAAACTAGGCAGCACACCCGCAGATATGCCCCGCCTCAATAGCTTCACGGTGTCATTGGGGTTACACTTCACCTTTGGACGCAAGTTCCCCTAGCGGCAGGAGTGCCGCTGCATGGCATCGGCGATGACCATATTCAGCACATCGCGCATGGTGCTGCCCATGGCTCGCACCTGCTGCGGTATGATGCTCTCGGCGCTCATGCCCGGCACGGTGTTAATCTCTAGGAAATAGGGCTGTCCCTCTGGGGTTACGATATAATCGACCCGCACAATGCCGCTGCACTGCAGGCGGTCGTAGATGCGCGAGGCCAGCTGCTGCATGGTGCCGGCCAGCTTTGCGGAGATCTGGGCGGGGGTAACCTCGTTGGACTGGTGGTTGTACTTGGCGTTGTAGTCGAAGAACTCTGTGTGCGAGATGATTTCCGTAACGGGCATGAGCACCTCTAGCTCACCGGCAGGCTTGAAAACGCCGCAAGAAAACTCGCGCCCGCCGATGAACTCCTCCACCAGCACCTCGCTGCCCTCTGCCAATGCGGCCTCCACGGCGGCGGGCAGGTCGGCCACGGTCTTCACCTTCGACACGCCATAGCTGCTGCCGCTGGCATTGGGCTTCACGAATAGCGGTAGCCCCAGCTCCTCCACTATGCGCTGCGCATTGAATGGCTGCCCGCGCTTAATCAGCAAGCCCCGCGCAAGCCCCACGCCCGTTGGGCGTACCAGCTCCTTGCATACATACTTATTGAACGTGATGGCGGCGCTCATGGTGCTGCAGGTGGTATGCGGAATGCCCATCATCTCTAGGTACCCCTGCAGCAGGCCGTTCTCGCCAGGCGTACCGTGAATCATCACCAGAGCGCAGTCGAAGCGCAGATGCTGGCCGTCGGGAAGATGGACGGAAAAATCATCGCGGCTCACGGCGATGTCGCCGTGCTGGGGGTGCTTGAGCACCCACTGCGTACCGCGCACCAGCACGGTGTGGGGAACAAATCGGTCGGGGGCGAGCCACTGAGCCATCTGGGCCGCGCCCCTGAGCGATATTTCGGACTCCGACGAGTTGCCGCCGGCCATGATTGCGATGTGCAAGGGGTTGTTCATCGGGATTGCTGGTGTTATTGGCGCACAAATTTAGAAAAACTATCGGCCCATTGGTCAATCGACGAGCAGCTCGGCGAGCGAACGCTTGGGCACGTAGTGCACCCCGTGCTCATCGCGATAGTACTCCACGCAGCCATCGGCGGGCATGGGCACAATGCGCACCTGCTCACTGGGGTAGCCCAGGGCCAGCACCAACACGGGTCGCAGGTGCGATGGGAGCTGCAAGACCTGCACCAGATGCTCGCGTTTGAAAGCGGCCACCATGCATCCGCCCAGCCCACGCTCGGCAGCCCCCAGCATGATGGTCTGCGCGGCAATGCCCTGATCCACCTCTGATGAACGCGAGAGCTGTAGATCCTCGAGCATCACGATATAGGCCGATGGGCGCTCGCCCTCGGCGGGGCCAGGCCATGCGCGCAGGTAGCCCGCCCAGACCAAGGTGGGGAATATAAGCGCATTGCGGTTGACCGTATGCGATAGCACGAACTTGAGCGGCTGCATGTTGCGGGCCGATGGACAGTGGGGCACCAGGCCCACCAGCTGCTCGAGCAGCTCACGCTCCACGGGCCGCTCCTGATGGAAGCGGCGGTAAGAACGGCTCTGCTGGCTCAATTCCAATATGGCCATAAACACTTTATTTTCAACAATATATAATCTTTATCAATCCCCAAAATATTCCACGTAGTTATTCTCGGTCTCCTGCACTCTCACGCAGTGGAGCTCCACGCCGATGTCGCGCATGGGCGCATCGAGCTGCGCCCAGATGGCCACGGCTAGGTTCTCGGTGGAGGGTATCTGACCACGCATGAAATCCACGTCGAGGTTGATGTTGCGGTGGTCGAGCTTCGATATGACCCGCTCCCTAATTATCTGGCTGATGACCTTTAGGTTGACCACGTATCCGATTTGTGGGTTCACTGGCCCCCGCACCGTTACCAGCAGCTCGAAGTTGTGCCCGTGCCAATTATCGTTGGAGCATTCGCCGTAGATGGCCCTATTCTGCTCATCGCTGAGCTCGGGGTTGAACAGACGATGCGCAGCGCTAAAGCGCTCTCGGCGGGTGATGTAGGCTGTGGGCATTGGCAATGATGTTTTTTTTGTGGATATTTGCAGCGCCGGCCTATGGCCAAACAAAGATACGAAAACTTGGAGTGAGCTAGACCACATAACGCACGAAACGTTGAAGATATTGCTATGCGCTGCCACCCCGCACGAGCTGCACGGATGGCACTGCGCCGATGATACATACGCTGATGTCCAGCCAATTAGCAACAACCCCACCGAGCATCAGCTGTACGCCGTGTCCACGGGTGTAGGCGTAGCGTACACCGCGCTGCGTTTGGCCCCGCTCGCACCGGCCTACGACCTAGTGCTAAACGTGGGCCTGGCTGGGGCCTACAGCCCGCAGCTGGTGATAGGCGATGTGGTACGCGTGGCCCACGAGGTGCTGGCCGACTACGGCATCGATGACAACGGCACGTTCGTGCCGCTGCATCAAAGCGGGTTGAGGGCATTCGCCCCCGCCCCCATGGAGCTGAACGGCCCGCCATGCCCGCATCTGCCCGCCGTGCGGGCCATCACCGTAAGCACGATCAGCGGTTCCGCCGAGCTAATACGCTCGAACATAGCGCGCTGGCACCCCGACATTGAGACCATGGAGGGCGCAGCGGTAGCCCTAGTGTGCCAGCGGCTAAACGTTGAACTGCTGTGCATAAGGGCCATATCGAACCGGGTGGAGCCACGCAACCCCAACACATGGAACACCGCTACAGCGCTGGCCAACCTGCACCGTGCAACCCTACACCTACTCACCCAGCTCCCCCCACGCCCATGAAGCTGAAGCTGCACATATCGCCCTGCCCCAACGACACCTTCATGTTCCACGCCCTGATACACCGCCTAGTGGATGTGCAGGGGCTGGAGTTCGCCACGCGGCTGGCCGACATCGAAGAGCTGAACGCATCGGCGCTCATCGGCGAACCCGATGTGAGCAAAATCAGCTTTGGGGTGTACCCCGAGCTGGCCGAGCGCTACGAGCTGCTCACGGCGGGCAGCGCATTGGGGTTCGGGGTGGGGCCGCTGCTGGTGGCCAGACGGGCCGTGCCCCCCGACAAAATAGCCCCATGCCGCGTGGCCCTGCCAGGACCACACACCACGGCCCACCTGCTCTTCAGCTGCGCATTCCCCAGCGCGATGCACAAGCAGCACATGCTTTTCTCGCACATAGAGGGGGCCGTGCTCAGCGGCGAGGTCGATGCGGGAGTCATCATCCACGAGTCGCGGTTCACCTACGCCGCCCGGGGGCTGCACCGGGTACTCGACCTGGGCCAGTGGTGGGAGCAGCAGCACGGCCTGCCCGTACCGCTCGGCGGCATCGCCGTGCGCCGCTCGCTCCCCCCTAGCATAAAGCGCGAGCTCAACCGTGCCATGCGGGACAGCGTGGAGCTGGCCATGGCCCATCCCGATAGATCCGCCAGCTTCGTGGCGCAGCACGCCCAGGAGATGGCACCCGAGGTGCAGCGGCAGCACATCGCGCTGTACGTAAACCAACACTCCATTGACCTCGATGCCCAGGCCCAACGCGCCATAGGCGCGCTATTCGAAGCAGGGCCCCATCGCATCGCAGGGCGTAACGTATTCATACAATAAACGTAAAAAGCAAATTATTAACTAAACATCTGTACATCACCACAATGCACATGGCCACCATCCCCAATAGGGACTGCAAATGGCTGCTGGTCAGCACGGTGCTGTTCTTAGCCGTGCTGCTCCCACACGCAGCGCACGGCGCACGGCACGATACCGACAAAATAAACAGGCAGTTAACCAGCATGCAGCAGATGCGGCTCACCCAGCCATTCGACAGCACGGTGCAACAGGCGCGGGCCATCCTGCACCAAGCGCAGGCCGCAAACTACATCGAGGGCATGGCCTGGGCCGAGCTACACATTGGCACGGCGTTCATGGAGCAGGAGCGGCTCGACTCGGCCCTGCCCCACGCCCACCGCTCGCTGGTCCTATTCGAACAGCCTCCACGCCCAATAGGCGGCCTAGTGCAGAGCCTATGCCTGCTGGCCGACATCCTCCTGAGCTCCGATGCCGTGGACAGCGCGTTGCTCTACAACTACAAGGCCATAGACCTTGTGCTGGGCGGAGCGCACGACACCCTGCTGCTGGCCCGCCCCTACCACGGGCTTGGGCAGGATTACATCCGCATGGGCAACGCCGAGCGTGCCCTCCCCTACCTCACCCGCGCCATCGCGCTGCACAGGGCCAGCGGCAACAGGGCCGAGCAGGCCAACTCGATGAATAGCCTCGGCTTCCTGCTGGCCCAGCAGAACGACCTGCTGGGTGCCATGGAGCAACACTACAAAGCGCTGGGCCTATACTCCGAGCTCTCCCACATTGAGGGCATGCTGAACCAGCACAACAGCATAGCCCGCATCCTATTCATGCTCAACGACCATCCCCATGCCATTGAGCACCTCCAAAAGGCCCTGACGCTCAAACAGCAGTCGCACCACAGCACCAACATCGCGCTGCTGATGATGAACATAGGTAATGTATACCTAAGCGCGAACAGCTTAGACAGCGCCCTGCGCTATGCCCGCCACGCACACCGCCTGGCCACCGCACACAATATGCTCGACCTGCAAGGACACACAGCCCTGCTGTTGGGCGAGGTGCTGAACCTAAAGGCCCTGCACGACACCGCAGCCACCTACCTAGACATCGGGCTCCGCATATTCGAACGCATCGGGAACGAGGAGGGCATCGCCCATGCTCTGACGCTACAGGCCGTGGGTCTCTCCCAGCAGCGGCAATTCCCAGAGGCTGAGCGGCTGCTCGATGAGGCCGAGCGCATGGCAAAAACTATCAAGATGCCCCATCCAAATCTTGAGGAGCAGATGCTGCGGGCCCGTTACGAGCTGTACTTCGCCCGCAACGACCACCGCAAGGCCCTAGAGGTGCACCTAGCTCTCACCTCCCAGCGGGACAGCATCAGCCGCATGGCCAACCGCATCTACGCCCAGCACATGGAGCAGCACGGGCATCTCCAGCCTCAGCAACTCATGGAGCCAACCAGGCCCCATCGCCCCCTAATCTTATGGCTATCAGCAGTGGCCATGGCCGCAACCTTCTCCATCATCGCAACGGCAAGGGCCAACCGCCAGCACAGCAAGCTGCAGGCCCTACAGGCCCGTATCGACAGCTTCGAAACACAGAAGCTCGACCTTATCGTCCAAGCCAACGAGCTGAGGGAGCAAAAGGAGCTGGTGATGCATCAGCGCGACAAAATCCTGAACATGCTATCGGACTTGGGCGACAGCATCGCCTACGCCCAAAAGATACAGCAGGCCGTGCTCCCCCAAACCAAACACCTAGAGAACCTATTCAGAGAGCACTTCGTGTTCTATAGACCCAAGGAGCAGGTGGGCGGAGATTTCTACTGGGCCGGCCTCACCAACAACCACCATGTGGTGTTCGTAGTGGGCGACAGCACGGGCCATGGGGTGCCTGGCGCAGTCATGAGCATGCTGGGCATATCGCTGATCATCGAGATTGTGGCCCGCAACATCTGCGACACGCCCGCCGATGCGCTCAACACCCTGCGCGACAACATCATTTACACCCTTAGGCAGCACGACCGCGACATCGACAACACCGATGGCATGGACCTGGCCATGTGCGTGTACCGCCCCGAAGAGCAGATGCTCTACTACTCCGGGGCCAACATCCCCATGTACATCGCCACCAACCACCCCCTAGAGCCCTCGGAGCGCATCCGCCGCTGCTCGGCGGGCCTCTACGAAATCAAATCAGACCACATGTCGATATGCCATTCCGAGCACATGGAGCCTTTCTCCGACTTCAGCCTAAAACTCCAGCCCACGGATACCATATACCTCTCCACCGATGGTTTCCCCGACCAGTTTGGCGGCAAGAAGAATAGAAAATACGGGCATCCCGCATTCCGTGCCCTGCTGAACCGCATAAAACAGATGCCCTTCAGGGATCAGCAGCACGCCATAGAGAGCGCACTAGAGGAGTGGCAGCTCGACCGCACCCAAACCGATGACATCCTTGTGATGGGCATCAAGCCCCGCCTCCCAGCGTAGCATGGATAGCCTCCCACCACTACCCCGCGGCTGCGAGCCGCTTTGCCGAGGATGCGCCCATCGGCTGCTCGGCCAAGCCGCAAGCCTCGAGCAAAAGCAGGGCTTTCTGCGCCGATGCCTATCGCCATGGACCGATGCGCTCGAAGATGTGCGCTCCGCCCCCCCCAGCCGCCGATGGGGCTACCGCACACGCACCACGCTCAGCGCCATGGCCACCCCAGCGGGCTGGCTCATGGGCATGTGGAACTGCGACACCCTCGTGCCCATCCCCCGCTGCCCCGCCCACGCCCCAGAGGTGAACGCCGCGCTGGCCGCCGTGGCCGAGGCGATGCCCTCAATCCCACCGCCAACAATGGCCTACGTGGTAATATCTGGTGCACAGGTGGTTATAATCATAAAAGCCCAAAGCCTCCCTTCGCAATGGGACTACACCCCGCTGACCATCAGGCTGCAAACGCTCGGATTTGAAGGGCTCTGGGCACACCTCAACCCATCGGCAGGGCGGCGGCTATTCCAGAAGCATGGATGGCACCTGCTATGGGGCACACCGCGCTCACGCGACTGCAACGGGCTGCTCTACGGCCCTGCGGCCTTTCAACAGCTAATCGCCGAGCTCTACAACCAGTCGCTCGATGAGGCCGAGGGCTTCCTTGCCCCCCACCCTCGCAGCGCAGTAGCCGACCTATACTGCGGCACGGGCAACTCCATAACCCGCTGGCTGGCGCGTGGGGCCGCCGTGCTGGGCGTTGAAGTGGCCGGAGAGGCCGTGGAGTGCGCCCGCATCAACGTGCCCCAGGCCACCATCCTACGCGGCGCCTGCCGCCAACGCGTACCGCAGCTCAACGCTTGGGCCGAAGAACAGCTGCTACAGCAGCGCGAGCTGAGCCTATACGTGAACCCCCCCCGCACAGGGCTAGAACCCGAGGTGCTGGAGTGGATATGCCAACACCGTAGGCCCAAACGCATGGCCTACCTATCGTGCAGCCCTGGCACGCTCTCCAAAAATCTAGCGCAGCTCAGCGCACACGGCTACGCCGTGCGCAGGCTGGTGCCGTTCGACTTCTTCCCGCAAACGCACCATGTGGAGTGCCTAGCCCTGCTCGAACGCGCTCAAAGCGCACCGTGAACCCCCATCCCAAACAGCGCAAAATCGTAGCGCACGGGGTCCATGGAATCGAGTCGGCGGAGCGCGGCAGTGAGCTCGAGCACCGCCCGCAGATCGTTCTGGCGGCGCACCAACAGCCCCAAGCTGCGGGCCACCCGCGATGTGTGCACATCGAGCGGGATGAGCAGCGCGCTGGTGGGTATCTCGGGCCAAAGCCCGAAATCGATGCCCTCACGGTCGGGGCGTACCATCCAACGCAGAAACATGTTCAGCCGCTTGGCCGCCGCCCCCGCCCCCACGTTGGCCACATGCTTGCCGCTACGCTGGGGGAAATGCCCGGCGCAGAACACCTCCCTGAAGCGCCGCAGCGCACCCACCACATCGCCGGAGCGGCGATACCCATCCACAAAAACACCACGTAAGCCATTATAATTCATATACATATCACGCAGCGAGCGCATAAAGGCCACAGCATCAACGGCGTTGAAGGTGCGGTGCACAAAATGCTCCAGCCGCCGCTCCTCGGCGGGGCCGAAGCCCATCACGAACTCATAGGGGCTATCGTCCATGAGACCGAGCAGGCGCTCCATGCTGGCCAAGATAGAGCGTCGGTTGCCCCAAGCCAGCGTGGCCACCAGCAGGGCCGATATTTCGATGTCGTGCGCGTGGCAGAAACGGTGCGGAACCTGCACGGGGTCGCTCTCCACGAATAGGCGGTGGGCGTAGCGGCGGTATGCCTCATCGAGGAGCTGGCGTAGCTCCTCGGCATCGGGGCTACACAATGCGCCCATCGGCAATCGTGATCTTGATGTCGGCCATCTGCGCCAGCTCCATGTCGTGGGTAACCACCACGAATGTCTGGCCCAGTCGGTCGCGCAGGTCGAAGAACAGCCTATGCAGCTCGGCCTTGTTACGCGAGTCGAGGTTGCCCGAGGGCTCATCGGCGAACACCACGTGGGGACCGTTCATCAGCGCCCGCGCCACGGCCACGCGCTGCTGCTCGCCGCCCGATAGCTCGGCGGGCCTATGCTGCTCACGGTGCGATAGCCCCAGGGCGGCCAGCAGCTCCTTGGCCCTCGCTGCGGCCTGCCCCATGCTCTGCCCGCCAATGAGCGCGGGCATGGCCACGTTCTCGATGGCCGAGAATTCGGGCAGCAGGTGGTGCGACTGGAACACGAAACCTATGTGCTGGTTGCGAAAGCGGGCTAGCTGCTGCTGATTGAGAACCGACACATCGTGCCCGTTAATAATCACCCTACCCCTATCGGCAGCGCTCAGCGTGCCCATAATCTGCAACAGCGTAGTTTTCCCCGCCCCGCTGGGCCCCACAATGGCCACGACCTTCCGCTCGGGCAGCTCCACATCGATGCCCCTGAGCACCCTCACCGCGCCAAAGCTCTTCTCCACACCCTCTACCTTAATCATCGTCAGAAATATTATCGACCGTAAAAGTAGTAAAATATGCGCAGAACGCCATGCCCACCCTGCCTGTGCAAAATTATGGCATCATTTTTGGAACAGCAAATGCAGCCTTGGCGTAATCCATTCTAGGGAGTGCATGTTTTTTTGCCAACCGCAGCAGCCACAAAACAAACAACAAGCTCATCATGAATAAATTAGCACAAGCGATAGCGATAGCCTCAATCATAGCGGGGGCCTGCACCAAGCTCGCGGCCCAGGAGCCCAGCAGCAGCGATAGCCCCAAGGTAACCCGCCTGCGAGAGAAAATCGTGGGCATACAGGCCCGCATGGCGAACGCCGAGGCCCGGGTACGCTCGGCTGACAGCCTGATAGCGGCGGGCCGAGCGCTTCAGGACAGCGTAACATTCGAGGTGAAAGAGATTGAGAAGGAGCGCAAGATTATCGAACGCGACCATTTCAACGAGATTAAGCCCCTCGAACGCGCCCTGCAAAAGGCCAAGGACAAGGAGAGCTTCAACAACACCCGCAACGAGATTAAAGCCGCAGAGGCCAAATTCAAAACCGACATAAAAGCCTGGGACACCCGCTACAAAAACGCGCTGAAGCAACACGAGAACGGGCAAAAGATGACAGCGCGGGGCGAGGAAAACCTAAAGCGCGCCAAAACCATGAAAAAAGAGGTGGACGATGCGCTACGCGAGGCCGAGAAGGAGCTAGCCGAGGCCATCCGCCAGCAACAGGAGGCCGAAAAAGCTAAAACTGAGGCAGAGAAAGCCAAGTCCGATGGTGAGCAGAGCAAAGCTGAAGCCCCCAAGGACAAGCCCGATGCTGAGAAAAACAAGCTCGGAACCTCCAAAAGCAAAACGCAGGGCAAAGGCCGCAAATAAACACGCCGACGTTGAAACTATACATCGTACCAACCCCCGTGGGCAATCTGGGCGACATCACAGCCCGCGCAGTGGAGGTGCTACGCACGGCCTCGCTCATACTCGCCGAGGACACCCGCACCAGCAGCGTACTGCTAAAGCACCTGAACATCAGCACTCCCATGCGCTCGCACCATAAGTTCAACGAGCACCAAACCGCCCAACAGGTCGCCCAGCAAATAGCCGCAGGGCAAACGGTGGCCCTCATCTCCGATGCTGGCACTCCAGGCATCTCCGACCCAGGTTTCCTGCTCGTGCGCACCTGCGTGGAGCACGGCATCGAGGTAGAATGCCTGCCCGGCCCCACCGCCTTTGTGCCAGCCCTGGTGAACAGCGGCCTCCCCTGCGACAGGTTCACATTCGAGGGCTTTCTGCCACAAAAAAAGGGCCGCACCAAACGCATAGAGGCCCTGCGCGATGAGGAGCGCACGATGGTATTCTACGAATCGCCATTCCGCCTGCTGAAGCTGCTACAACAACTGGCCGCAGCCATGGGCCCCGAACGCAGGGTGAGCGTGTCGCGCGAAATATCGAAGCTGCACGAGCAAACCATCAGGGGGACACTCCAGCAGGTAATCGACCACGTGGAACAACACGGCGCGAAGGGAGAAATCGTAGTGGTGGTCGAAGGAAAAAAAAACAACACACAAATTCATGATTACCAATCAAATACACAATAAATCCATAATAAATCGGCCAGCATCACCGCATTATTGGAATAATAATTACTACCTTTGTAGTTCAATTTTTGGCCAAAAGCGTTTGGCCAACTAGCACATAAACAATGAAAAGAGACGACAACGAGGAGGTTAAACGCGGGATGCGGACTAACCCCCAAGCCGATGGATCCAGCACTAGAGTCTATAGGCCCAGAACGCTCGCCAAACGGAACGAGCCAGCAGAATCGGACAGCACATCCGAGAACATCAACGAGCAACGGGAATACCCCGAAAGCCGTGCAACAGAGCACCGCCACGACCGCCCCCTGCGGCACTCCGACAACGACACGCGGAGCTACAAACCCAGAACATACCACCGCCCCGAGGCCGCAGAGCCACAACACGAGGAGACCCAGACCGAAGCTCCAAAGCACGATGGCTACTCGTGGAGCGAGATGCCATACGCCAGCAAAAACCAAGGAAACAACGAACAGCGCGATGGCCGCCAACGCGACTCCGACCGCCGCGATGACGATTTCCGCAGGCGCGAAGCTCGGCCATTTGACGACCGCCCGTTCAGCCGCCAACGCGATGACCGCGAGGGATTCCGCCCCCGATTCGACCAGCGCGATGACCGCCAGCGCGGATTCGACCGCCGCGACGACGGCTTCCGCAGACGCGAAGATCGGCCATTTGACGACCGCCCGTTCAGCCGCCAACGCGATGACCGCGAGGGATTCCGCCCCCGATTCGCCCAGCGCGATGACCGCCAGCGTGGGTTCGACCGCCGCGACGACGGCTTCCGCAGGCGCGAAGATCGGCCATTTGACGACCGCCCGTTCAGCCGCCAACGCGATGACCGCGAGGGATTCCGCCCCCGATTTGCCCAACGCGATGACCGCCAGCGCGGGTTCAACCGCCACGACGACAGCTTCCGCAGACGCGGCAGCTTCGGTAGCCACGGCTATGAGCAACGTGGCAACCATCCCGATCGCAACCAGCACAACCAGCCCCCACGTTCACGAAAAAAGGTCTTCAATTTTACCGACGACCTAGCCCACCTCACCGATGGGCCGCAGCTCCCCCCCCAGAACACCATCAACGAGACCGATGCCGCCAAGGGGCTCATCCGCCTCAACAAATACGTAGCCAACTCGGGTCTATGCAGCCGCCGTGAGGCCGACGAACACATTCAAAACGGCCAAATCACCGTGAACGGCAAGGTGGTGAGCACACTGGGCGCCAAGGTGCAGCCCACCGATGAGATATGCTTCAGGGGCAAAAAGCTGGAGGCCGAGCGGCGCGTGTACATCCTGATGAACAAGCCCAAGGACTACGTTACCACTGTGGACGACCCACACGCCACGCACACCGTGATGGAGCTGCTCGAAGGAGCCTGCCCCGAGCGCATATACCCCGTGGGAAGGCTCGACCGCAACAGCACTGGTGTGCTGCTATTCACCAACGACGGCGACCTCACCAAGAAGCTCACCCACCCCAGCTCGCGCAAACGCAAGATATACCAAGTCACGCTCGACCGCAAGGTGAGCGAGGCCGATTTGGAGAAAATCTTCAACGGCATCGAGCTCGATGGCGAGCGTATCGCCGTGGATGCCGTGGACTACACCGTGAACAGCGATGGCACCGAGATCGGCATCGAGCTCCATTCGGGGCAGAACCGGGTGGTGCGCCGTCTGTTCGAGAGCCTGAACTACCGGGTGGACAAGCTCGACCGCGTTTACTTCGCGGGCCTCACCAAGAAGAACCTGCCCCGGGGCACGTGGCGCTTCTTGGAGCCCAAGGAAATCAACATGCTGAAGATGGGGCGCTTCTAGCCCCACCCGCATCGCAAAGAAAAGGCCGCCTCGCCCATGAGGCGGTCTTTTTTAGCGATGCCCCAGCCCCAAAAATTAGTACCTTTGCCCCATGCATAAATCGGGATTCGTGAACATCATAGGCAGCCCCAATGTGGGCAAGTCCACCCTGATGAACTCGCTCGTGGGCGAGCGCCTATCCATCATCAGCCACAAGGCCCAAACCACGCGCCACCGCATCATGGGCATAGTGAACGGCGATGACTACCAAATAGTGTACTCCGACACGCCCGGCGTGCTCAAGCCCGCCTATCGGCTGCAATCGGCCATGATGCGCTTCGTAGACAGCGCGCTCGATGATGCCGACATCATTCTATACATCACCGACACGGTGGAACCCGCCTGCAAACACCCCGAGCTGCTGGCCAAGCTGCAGAGCTTAAACGTACCCATCATACTGGTAATAAACAAGATAGACCTAAGTACACAGGAGCACGTACAGGCCCTGATGCAGCGCTGGGCCGGGGCCCTCCCACAGGCCCGCATACTCCCCGTATCGGCCCTGCATGGCTTCAACACCAGCACCCTGACCGAGGCCGTGAAGGAGCTTCTCCCCCCCTCGCCGCCCTACTTCGGCAAGGACGAGCTCACCGACCGCTCCATGCGGTTCATCGCCTCGGAGGTCATACGCGAACAAATCCTGACCACCTACAGCAAGGAGGTGCCCTACTCCGTGGAGGTGGCGGTGGAAGAGTACAGGGAGCAGCCCAACATCGACCGTATCAGGGCCATCATCTACGTTGACCGCGAATCGCAGCGCTCCATCGTAATCGGGCACCGGGGCCAAAAGCTCAAAAGGGTGGGCACCGGGGCGCGGCTCGAGCTGGAGCAATTCCTTCAGAAAAAGGTTTACCTAGAGCTGCACGTGAAGGTGGACTCCAACTGGCGCAACGATGACAGCAAGCTGCGCCGCTACGGCTACCCATCGGGCAAATCGGAGCAGCAGAAATAACCACGCAACACGCTAAAAATGGGAAACTTAATAGCAATAGTAGGACGCCCCAACGTGGGCAAATCAACCCTGTTCAACCGCCTTGTGGGAAGCCGCCATGCCATTGTGGATGAGGTGGCGGGCGTAACCCGCGACCGCATATACGGCAAGTCGGACTGGAACGGGGTGGAGCTCTCGGTGATTGACACCGGCGGCTACGTGCTCAACTCCGATGACATATTCGAGGGCGAAATCCGCAAGCAGGTGGCCCTAGCCATCGATGAGGCCGATGTCATCTTCTTCGTGGTGGATGCGCAGGTGGGCATCACCGACATGGACCAGGAGCTGGCCCACCTGCTGCGCCGCGCCAAAAAGCACGTGCTGCTCGTGGTGAACAAGGTGGAGAACCCACAGATGTACCTAGAGGCCAATGATTTCTATAGATTCGGGCTGGGCGAGCTTTACTGCGTTTCGGCCATGACGGGCTCGGGCACGGGCGACCTGCTCGACGCCGCAGTGGAGCTGCTGGGCCCCCAGCCCCCAGCCCTACCCGTGGAAGAGGAGCCTGACCGCCCACCGCGCATCGCCGTGATAGGGCGGCCCAACGTGGGCAAGTCCTCGCTAATCAACGTGCTCGTAGGCGAGGATCGCAATATCGTAACGCCCATAGCCGGCACCACCCGCGATGCCATAGACACCGACTACAACAAGTACGGGCACCGCTTCACGATGGTGGACACCGCCGGCCTACGCCGCAAAAACCGCGTGAACGAGGATCTAGAGTTCTACTCCGTGATGCGCTCCATAAGGGCCATCGAGAGCGCTGATGTGTGTGTACAACTGCTCGACGCCACGCTGGGCATGGAGAATCAGGATCTCAACATATTCCACCTAGCCGTGCGCAACCGCAAGGGCGTGGTCATCGTGGTGAACAAATGGGACCTGGTGGATAAGGATACGCACAGCACCAAGCGCTACGCCGAGGCCATTCAGGAGCGCATAGCCCCCTTCAGCGATGTGCCGGTGGTGTTCGCCTCGGCGCTCACCAAGCAGCGCATACACAAGGTGCTGGACGAGGCCATGCAGGTGTGGCACAACCGCAAGCAACGCATCCCCACGGCACGCCTCAACGAGTTCCTACAGCAGGCCGTAGAGGAGCATCAACCTCCCGCCTACAAGGGCAAGTTCATCAAAATAAAATATCTAACCCAACTGCCCACCGAAACGCCCCAGTTTGCATTCTTTTGCAACCTGCCGCAATACATCCGCGACCCCTACAAGCGCTACTTGGAGAACCGCCTACGCGAAGCGTTCAACTTCAAAGGGGTGCCCATACAGCTGCATTTCAGGGCAAAATAGCCCCCGCTGCGGGCAAAAGAAAAAATCGGCCAATGGTTTTCCCATGGGCCGATTTTTCTTTTAGCTGATGCAGATGCCTACTGCTTGATGGCGCCCGTGGGGCAGGCATCAGCACAGGTGCCACAATCCACGCACTTGTCGGGGTCAATCTTGTAGATGTCGCCCTCGGAGATTGCCTCAACAGGGCACTCGCTGATGCAGGTGCCGCAGGCAACGCACTCGTCAGAAATTTTGTAAGCCATTGGTGTAAGTATTTGTGGTTATACATCTTTTGAACCGGGGCACACCCCAATCCACCAGCAAAATTATAGCATTGGCCCGATATGGCATCATGTTTTATCGAAAATCTTTGTAATTTATATTTGGTCAATATTACCCTGCCCCTCTTCCCCTTTTCTCTTTGTCATATTTCTCTTATAACCAACACGTTGCAGCGATTGTGCTTTTCGCCGCTGCCAAAATGGTAGCTGGAAGCTATTACCCTGCCCCTGTTCCTCATCGCCAATGTTCATGTTCTTAAAAGTCTGCGCCATGGCCTCCATGTCATCGGTGATTACCAACAGCTTGTCGTTCACCTGTAGCTCCGTCTTGCCAGTGGGCACGAAGAACTTGTCGCCCCTGCGCACGAGCACCACCAAGGTTTTGTCGGGCAGGGGCATATCCATGAGCCTATGCCCGTGCTCAAGCACCTCGGGCTTGATGTTGATCTCAGTGGTAATCGACTTCACATCATCGGAGAACTCCACGTCGAAGCTCTTAGGACGGCGCAGCATCTTCGGCTTGGCCGATAGCCCGAGCCACACGGCCACCTTGGGAAGCGTGGTGCCCTGCACCACCAGCGAGATTAGGGTGCAGAAGAACACGATGTTGAAAATCAGGCGGGCGTGGGGCACATTCTCGGCCAGCGCCATGATGGCGAAGATGATGGGCACCGCGCCGCGCAAGCCCACCCACGACACGAAGAGCTTGTCGGTGCGGGGCATGGCGCGGAATGGCAGCAAGCTCAAGAAGACGCTCACCGGGCGGGCTACGAAAATCATCAACAGGCTAATGATCAGGCTGGGCAGAGCCACCCCCAGCAGCTCGTGGGGCACCACCAGCAGGCCCAACATCAGGAACATGATGAGCTGGCTCATCCAAGCAATACCATCGAAAAAATTAAGCACCGAGCGCTTGTGCACAAAGCGGGAGTTGCCAATCACCAACCCGCCCACGTAAACGGCCAAGTAGCCGTTGCCCTTGAGGAAGTAGGTAAGCGAAAAGATGAACAGGCAGAACGAGAACACCAATATGGCGTAGAGCGAATGGTTATCGATACGGATGCGGTTGATGGCCTCCACGGCCAGCTTGCCCAGCACAAAGCCCACGCCCATACCCAAGGCCAGCTGCAGCACGAAGCTCACGGCGATGACGGCGTAGCTGGGAGCTCCGCCCACATTGATGAGCCCGATGACGGTGGTGGTGAGGATGTAGGCCATGGGGTCGTTGGAGCCGCTCTCGAGCTCGAGCATGGGGGTGAGGTTGTTCTTGAGATGCAGCCCCTTGGAGCGGAGGATGGAGAACACGGAGGCCGAGTCGGTCGAAGACATCACAGAGGCCAGCAGCAGCGAGGTCAGCAGCCCCACCTGGGCGGTAGGCATGGTGAGCCCCAGCACCCACCACACGGCCATGCCAGTGATGGCGGCGGTGAGCAGCACGCCCAATGTGGCCAAGCTAATGCCCTGGCGCATCACGGGCCGTATGCTGGTGAGCTTGGTGTCCATCCCGCCCGAGAATAGGATGATGCACAGGGCGATGGTACCCACGGCGTGGGCGGCCTTGGCGTTGTCGAATGGGATGCCGAGCCCATCGGTACCGCAGAGCATACCCACGAGCAAGAACAAGAGCAGGGCGGGCACACCGAAACGCGATCCCGCCTTGCCGGCCAGTATGCTGAGGAAGAACAGCCCCGATATGCCAAGCAGGAGGTGTTCTACAGAAGGAATCATGCGCTGAGGGGGCTGTTGGGTTTATGCAAAGTTAGCATTTATCCGCTACAAAACCTCCCCGCAGGAGCATTTTTGTGGGCTCTAACGGTCGAGGGGCGGAACGGGCTGCCCATCCCACTTCTCCTCCGATATGGAGGAATAGCTGCGGTTGCGGGCATAGCGCATGTACTTGCCGCGGGTGAAGTCGTTGAGGCTGTCGAGCTGGCGCTGGCGGATCCGCCGCTGCTCCATGGCCTCCTGCTGACCGTAGTCGATGGTGCGGCTGATCACCTCCAGCGGGGCCTCGATGGGTGGGGATGCAGGGAGCTGTAGGTAGAAGTAGGCCATGGAGGCCAGCAGGGCCAACGCGGCGAAGCCAGCCACCAGAGCCAACTGCGCTCGGAGCATGGCGCTGAGGGGGGTGCGCTGCGTTTGGCCCTGCGGTGCAACGCATTGCCCCTCTATGCGCTGCGCAAGGTGTACGAAGTACCCCTCGGGCACCCTGAAGGGCAGCTGGCGGTCGAAGTTGGGGGCTATATCATCGGCGGGTTCTGACATCGCTCGTGGTCTGTTTGGGTATAGATGCGCGGTGGGGGCTAAGGTTTAATCCTGGGCCATGAGCTGTTCGATTTTTTTCACCGCGTGGTGGTACGATGCTTTCAGGGCCCCCACCGAGGTGCCCAGAATCTCGGAGATATCCTCGTACTTCAGCTCATCGAAGTAGCGCATGTTGAACACCAGCCGCTGCTTCTCGGGCAGGCACATGATGACGCGCTGCAGCTTGAGCTGGGCCTCAGTGCCATCGATGTGGGGGTCAGCGGCGAGCTGGTGGAGCAGGTGCAGGTCGGGGGTATCAAGCGGCACCTCGTAGCGCTGCTTGGACCTGCGGCGCAGCAGAGCCAAGGCCTCGTTGGTGGCTATGCGGTAGATCCAGGTGTAGAGCGACGAGCCCTCGCGAAACGCATCGAGGCCGAGCCACACACTCATGAATGTGTTTTGGATGGCGTCATCGGCGTCGGCATGGGCCACCACTATCTTGCGGATGTGCCAGTAGATGCGCTCCTGATACTTCCGCAAAATCTGCCCAAAGGCCCAATTCCGCGTGGCGGGTTCGCGGAAGGCCTTGAGCAGGGCGCTGTCCGAGAGATCGTCCATATGGCGCGACCGTGCGTTGCTATTTACGGGCGATGGCCCTACGGGCGGCCTCCACGATGTCGGGCGTGTCGAGCCCGAAGTGGGCCATCAGCTCATCGGGCTTGCCGCTCTCGCCGAAGCGGTCATCCACGGCCACGTACTCCAATGGCGCTGGGGCGTTCAGGGCGAGCAGCTGGGCGATGCTGTCGCCCAGACCTCCATGGCGCATGTGCTCCTCAGCCGACACGGCGCATCGCGTTTTGGCCACCGATTGCAGCACGGCATCGCTGTCGAGCGGCTTTATGGTGTGGATGTTGATGACCTCGGCATCGATACCCTGCTGGGCGAGCGCATCGGCGGCCTGCAGGGCCTTCCACACCAGGTGGCCAGTGGCGAATATCGATACATCGGCCCCGCTCCGCATGGTGATGGCCTGGCCTATCTGGAACTGCTGGTCGGCTGGGGTGAAATTGGGCACGGCGGGCCGACCGAAGCGGAGGTAGACGGGCCCCACGTGCTGGGCGATGGCCAGGGTGGCGGCGCGGGTCTGGTTGTAGTCGCAGGGGTTGATGACGACCATGTTGGGGAGCATCTTCATCAGCCCGAGATCCTCCATAATTTGGTGGGTTGCGCCGTCCTCACCGAGGGTGATACCCGCATGCGAGGCGCATATTTTGACGTTCTTGTTGGAGTAGGCCACGCTTTGGCGTATTTGGTCGTAGACCCGCCCCGTGGCGAATGCGGCGAACGTCCCGGCGAAGGGTATCTTGCCGCCGATGGTGAGGCCAGCGGCAAGGCCCACCATGTTGGCCTCGGCTATGCCCGCCTGAACGAATCGGTCGGGGAATTCGCGCACGAAGTCATCCATCTTGAGCGAGCCAATGAGGTCGGCGCATAGGGCCACCACGTTGGGGTTGGTGCGTCCCAGCTCGAGCAGCCCCGCGCCGAATCCCGAGCGGGTGTCCTTGTTGCCTGTTGATCTGTACTCCATTGGTAGAAGTCGGTGTTATTGTGTATGTTGTGGTTACAGCAGTCGTTTCTGCCGTTCGCGGGCCTCCTTATGGATGAGGCCGAGTATGAGCAGCTCGGCGCTGGCCTGATTGGTGGCCAGCGGTATGTTGTGCACGTTGCAGTTTTCGAGCAGGCGGCGGATGTCCTCGTGATGGGGTTGCACCACCTTGTGGTCGCGCAGGAAGATGACGATGTCGACCTCGCCCCGCTCGATCATGCCCGTAATTTCCACGTAGCCGCCCGAACGGCCCTGATGTAGGTGCTTGCACTTGATGCCCTGGCTCTCGATGTATTCTGCGGTTCTGCCAGTGGCCAGCAGGTTCACCCCGGGCAGCCAGTCCTCGTGCTCGTGGAGGAATTGGGCCAGCTCGGGCTTCTTGGCATCGTGCGCTATGAGTGCTATATTCTGCATATTTTCAGTAGTTTGCGTCTACCATGGCCTCATAGAGGAGCTGGCGGCAGACCCACGCAAAGGTAGGGATTTTTGAGGAAAAACGCAACCCGAAGCCACAACCTTACGACAAACTCCTAGCTTTGCCCCAAAATGCTACCCATGCAGCATAGCTCAGCACACATAAAGCCCCAAGCTTCCCCCCATGGCCGGCGCTGTGGGTAGAATTTACCCTCTCCGGTGTATAGGGTAAAACCAAACAACCCTCCTAACGCCTGCACCAATAGCAATGCCGCTGGCGCATCGCCCGTTTGTGGGCTCTGCCCGCAGCGGTTGCAAGGCGGAGGTGGCGGGTTGGGGGGGGCCGAATGCGCAGCAACAGCACGACATCGTCAAGCGCACGCCCCCCACACCCAAAACGATTGTATGTAGGATGGAACTTACGCCATCGCAGTGAGCGCCGATTAATAATCGCCCAGCGTAACGGGAATCTGCGCTAGGGCCCGCTCCAACTCCTCATCGCTAGGGGCCTTGCCGTGCCACTTGTGGGTGCCCATCATGAAATCGACTCCCTGCCCCATCTCGGTGCGCATGAGCAGCACCACGGGCTTTCCGTGGCCAACGTGCCCACGAGCATCGTGCAGAACCTGCACCAGCTCGGCCATGCGGTTGCCGTTGGCCTCGAGCACAAGCCACCCGAAGGCCTCCCATTTGGCCCGCAGGTCGCCCAGCGACAGCACATCGCCCACGGGGCCGTCGATCTGCTTGCCGTTGTAATCGACAGTGGCCACGATGTTGTCGACGCCCTTGGCGGCGGCGAACATGGCGGCCTCCCATATCTGCCCCTCCTGTAGCTCGCCATCGCCGTGAAGCGAAAACACCAGGGCGGCATCACCGTTGAGGCGCTTGGCCATGGCCGCGCCGCAGGCCACCGAGAGCCCCTGCCCCAGCGAGCCCGAGGCGATGCGGATGCCCGGCAGCCCCTCTGCTGGGGTGGGATGGCCCTGCAGGCGGGTACCCATAGCGCGGAACGTGGCCAGCTCTGCGGTGTCGAAGTAGCCGCAGCGGGCTAGCACACTGTACCACACCGCCGATAGGTGCCCGCTGGAGAGGAAGAATAGGTCCTCGCCCTGCCCGTCGATGGAGAAGCGCTGCGGGTTGTGGCGCATAACATCGAAGTAGAGCGCGGTGAAAAAGTCGGCGCAGCCCAGCGCACCGCCTGGGTGGCCGCTGGCAGCCCGGTTCACCATCCGTAGCACATCGCGCCGCACCTGAGCGGCAATGCTCTCAAGCCTTTCTATATCAGCCATCAATACAGTATTTCGGGATTAGAATATACGGGAACAAAGGTAACAATTTTACGGGGAAACGGCGCAAAACATTTTCGCGCATGGAAAGTTTTCGTACCTTTACGGCCAGTTTTTCGTAACTAACCTCACAAACGAAACAGGACATAAGACTATGGCAATCAGATTGTTGAAAAGCATCAGCTTCGCCATGCTGGCCATGCTGATGCTAGGGGGCTGCAAGGCCAAAAAGGCCAAGGTGGCCGAGACCATGAGCATCTCGAAAGAGGAGACCTTCGAGAGCATCACCAACTACCCCATCCCCACCTCGTTCGAGATTCTGCAGCTCATCAACAAGGCGGGGGCGGGCTACATCATCGCCATCTGCAATGAGCCCGAGCGGCTCAGCCAGTACCTCACGGAGCGGCAGAAGGCCACCAACCTGGGCATCTACGGGGCCGATTTGGCCTACGCCACCGTGTACCAGATGACGCAGGAGACGATGAACTACCTGAACGCATCGAAGAAGCTGATAGAGGACTTGAACATCAACATAGGCTTCAACCGCGAGCTGGCCCAGAACGTGGAGAAGAACATCGACAACAAGGACTCGCTGATCAACATCATCACCAACTCGTACTACGAGACCTACAAGAACCTGACCAGCGATGGCCGCGACAACCTGTCGCTCATGGTGCTGGTGGGCAGCTGGGTGGAGGGCCTGTATATCACCTCGGAAATCGCCATGTCGAGCCAAAACAACGCCGACTTTATGTCGATTATGGCTGGACAGAAGGCCTCGCTGGGCACCCTGATGCAGCTGCTCGACAAGAACAAGGACAATGCCGATATAGCCGCGCTGACAGAGCAGCTGGCCCCGCTCCACGAGCTGTACAAGGGAGTGGAGGGCTCCACGCTGAGCGAAGAGCAGTTCACGAAAATATCGGAGGGCATAGATAAGGTGCGCAACTCGCTCATTTAGGCCCAATGCACATCGCAAATAACTAATAACCATGCACTTGCATCTAAAAAGGGGAAACGCATAGCGTCCCCTTTTTCATTACCTCCGCACGGCTGGGCGCACAATAAATCGGCACGGCCATGCGATGTGATAATATGTTTTCGTAATTTTGCAGGCAAATCCAACCAATTCGCTATGGCAACAGAGAGCAACGAACGGCTTTTTGCCGAATTTCCGCCGGTTTCGACCGAGCAGTGGGAGGCGGCAATAAACGTCGACTTAAAGGGAGCCGACTACGCCAAAAAGCTGGTAACCAAGACGGTAGATGGCATAAACATACAGCCCTACTACCGCCGCTCAGATCTGGCTCAGATTCCCACAGCCAACGCCCAACCAGGGCAATACCCCTACATCAGGGGCAACCACCCAGAGGGGAATCCCTGGTTTGTGCGCCAAGATTTTAGGGTAACCGCCGACAACATCACCGAAATCAACCGCCGTGCCCTCGATGTGCTAAACCGGGGCGTCGATTCGCTCGGCTTCCACCTGTGCTCGTGCTGCAATCCCACCCAAGAGCTGTTCACCAGCCTGCTGCGTGGCATCGACCTGAACGTCATAGAGCTGAACCTCACCGGGGGCAGCTCCACCCTACGCGCCCTGCCCGCCCTGCTGGCGCACCTAAAAGCGTTCGACCCGCAGCAGGTGCGCCTGAGCATCGACTACAGCCCGCTGTCGAACCTAACCCTAAGGGGCAAATTCGACAGCCCCCGCGAGGCCAGCCTCGATACCGTGGTGGATGCCATCGAGGCCGTTAGGAGCTACCCCAACTTCCACGTGCTGGCCATCAACAGCGTAGAGCTCAACAGCTGCGGGGCATCGGTATCGCAGGAGCTGGGCTACGCCCTGTCGCAGGCTGCAGACTACCTCGCCGCGCTCACCGACAGGGGGCTGAGCATCGATGAGCTGGCACATCGCACTAGGTTCAACATGGCCATAAGCGCCAACTTCTTCATGGAGCTGGCCAAGTTCCGCGCCTCCCGCCTGCTATGGGCCAAGATGGTGGATGCCCACAAACCCGCCAGCCGCGAGTCGGCCAAGATGTACATCCACGCCGAGACCAGCCGCTGGAATCAGACCGTTTACGATGCCTACGTGAATCTACTCCGTTCGACCACCGAGGCCATGTCGGCGGTGATAGCCGGTGTCGATTCGCTCAACATACTACCGTTCGACACCCCCTACCAGCCGGCCACGCCGTTCTCGGAGCGCATAGCGCGCAACCAGCAGCTGCTGCTCAAAGAGGAGTCGTACCTCGACAAGATTGCCGACCCCGCCGCTGGCAGCTACTACGTGGAGACGCTCACCCACAGCATAGCCCAAACGGCCTGGAAGCTATTCCTTGATACCGAGGATCTGGGCGGCTACAAGGCCGCATTCTGCGATGGCAAGGTGCAGGAGCAGATTATGGCCGTGGCCAACAAGCGCGACCAGAACTTTGCGCAGCGCCGCGAAACCATATTGGGCACCAACCAGTTCCCCAACTTCAACGAGGTGGCCGACCCCAAGGTGATAGCCGCCGAGGTGGTCACCCGCAAAGCACAGCAACAACCTGCCGATGGCATAGCCATGCCGCTCGTACCCTATCGGGGGAGCCAGGCCCTAGAGGCGCTGCGCTACCGCACTGACACCAGCGGCAAGCGCCCCAAGGTTTTCATGCTCACGCTGGGCAATCTGGCCATGCGCCGCGCAAGGGCGCAGTTCGCCTGCAACTTTTTCGCCATCGCAGGTTTTGAGGTCATGGACAACATCGGCTTTAAGACCATCGAAGAGGGGCTGAAGGCCGCCGCAGCCCAAAATGCCGACGTGGTGGTGATTTGCAGCTCCGATGATGAGTACGCAACGCTCGCCCCAGAGGCGGCCCAGCAGCTAGGCGACAGGGCCATATTCGTGGTGGCCGGCGACCCCGCATGCCGCCCCGACCTTGAGGCCCAGGGCATAAAACAATTCATCCACGTGAAGAGCAACGTGCTCGAAACGCTGGAATACTACCAAAAGCAGCTCAACATACTAAAATAAGGCGCTAACATGAAACCCAACTACAAGCAGATAAAGGTTGATGAGTTAGACAACGCCGCATCAACACCCGCGCCAGAGCCCAACTGGCTCACCCCCGAACGCATCCCCGTAAAGCCAGCCTACACCGCTGCCGACCTAGAGCAGATGGAGCATCTGGACTACGCCGCTGGCGTACCGCCGTTCCTGCGTGGCCCGTACAGCACCATGTATGTGATGAAGCCGTGGACCATACGCCAGTACGCGGGCTTCTCGACCGCCGAGGAGTCGAACGCCTTCTACCGCCGCAACCTGGCCTCGGGCCAGAAGGGCCTCTCGGTGGCCTTCGACCTGGCCACGCACCGTGGTTACGACTCCGACCATCCCCGCGTGGTGGGCGATGTAGGCAAGGCTGGTGTGGCCATCGACTCGGTGGAGGACATGAAGATCCTGTTCGATGGCATACCGCTCGACAAGATGTCGGTGTCCATGACCATGAACGGGGCGGTGCTGCCCGTGCTCTCGTTCTACATTGTGGCCGCCCTGGAGCAGGGCGCAACGCTCGACCAGCTCAGCGGAACCATCCAGAACGACATCCTGAAGGAGTTCATGGTGCGTAACACCTACATCTATCCGCCCGAGTTCTCGATGAAGATCATCGCCGACATCTTCGAGTACACCTCGCGCAACATGCCCAAGTTCAACAGCATATCCATATCGGGGTACCACATGCAGGAGGCCGGCGCCACCGCCGACATCGAGCTGGCCTACACCCTGGCCGATGGTTTGGAGTACTTGCGTACTGGTGTTAAGGCGGGTATCGACATTGATGCCTTTGCGCCGCGCCTGTCGTTCTTCTGGGCCATCGGCAT
>JAFTDN010000025.1 GCA_017454165.1 Bacteroidales bacterium
GCACCTCGTCGATGTTTTGGCTTGCGCTCTCCAGCGTGATGCTGCCCATGTCGGGCTGCACCTCGCAGAGGGTTTGCGGCTTGTAGCCCACGAAGCTGAGGCGCAGGCATGTGTTGGCCATTGCGGCGCTGCTTTGCAGGCTGAATGCGCCTGTGGAATCGGTGATTGTGCCCGCCAGGGCTGTGCTGTCGGCCTTGCTGAGCAGCACCACGTTGGCGAACTCCATGGCGTTGCCCTGTTGGTCGATTACCTTGCCGGTGATGCTCTGCGCCCGAACCGACGACAGGCCAATGAAAATCAGCAAAAAGCTAAAAATTGTATTTCTCATTTCTGTTTGTGTTTACGTGTTTTGTGTTGGTGTATGACGGCTGAACTATCGAAAAGTAACAGCCGAGTCAAAAAAAATTTGTGTGAGTTAAGAAAAAAAAAAAACAAAAATGCCTTGTTTTGTTATTATAGTGAGGACTTTTTTTCATCTATACATCAATTAAAGGCATTGTATGTTTTTTTGAACGATTCGCCATGTTATAGAGCAGGGCATCCTCCAAAAACTGCTTGTTTTTGTATATTGAGCATACATTAAACCGGCCATTTTCGAATCTATTTCGCATCCTATACCAGGCGCAACCGCCGCTGCACAGGGGCATCACGCCGCATTGTCGGCATGTAGGGTCGTCGAAAGGCGAGGTTTCTGTCATATATTTATATAGCAAATTGCTATTGCTCAATTGTTTACGGTGTATATAGCCCACAATTCGCTTGGGGTTGCTCACATCGTTCCAGCATTTATAAATTTCTCCTTTAGGCCCAACAATGTAGGAGTTTATTTGATTGGCCATACACCCCTTGTCCACAAGCTTGGTTCGATGGTTCAGGTTAGCACCCCGATTGCGGAGCATAGAAAAAAATTCAGGGCCATCGTCCACCGTGATGCAACGGCTGCAAAGGTTTTTCCCATCGGGGGTGTCCTCTCTTATAAAACCAGGATAGATGTATATGCTTTTATCGCTCCAGCGCTTGGACAACATGGAGTAGAGCGGGAAAAAATCGTCTGCATTGGACTTATTCACGTTCACCCGTATGCTCACTTTTATTTGTGGCTGATGTTTTAGTAGCACATCTATGTTGCTCAAAATATGCTCAAACGTCCCTGCACTATTTCCTTTCAGGCAGCGGGTGCGGTTGTGCTGCTCCTCTGTGCCATCGAGTGTTATCTGCACCGATTTTAATCCGTGCTTGCCCATAAAATCGGCCACTTCGGGGGTGAGCAGGTAGCCGTTGGTTACCATGTGATGCTTGGCAATGGGGATGCTCAGCTCGGTTTTGAACGCCTCCAGCAGCTGCTGTATGCGCCCGAAGGCCAGCAGCGGCTCGCCGCCATACCACGTCAGGTTGATGCTCTTAGCGTTGGGGTGCCCCTTGATGAACCCTATGAGCTGCCGCGCCACGCGGTCGCTCATGCTCACGTTGGGCTTGCGCTCCTCGAAGCAGTAGGGGCAGGCAAAGTTGCAGCCCGTGGTGGGCACCAGCACTAAGCCCAGCACATCTTGCTGATAGCTATGCACTTGGTATTTAAGCTTTTGGTCGAGCAGTATGTTTGCGGCGGCCTCGGGGCTGAGCAGGACACCCTTTTGCTTCAGGAATGCTACGTCATTGCGATCCAAGGCGCGTAGGTCGTTATCCTTCAGGTGGGCATACGTGTCGGTGTCAATCTCGCAGAAGAAGTTGTTCGCTGCGTTGTACAGATAGCACCGCACATCGCGTTGGAATAGGTGCACATAAGGTGAGAGCTGTATTTTCATGGGCAGATGAAAAAAAGAACTCAGGGGCGGGAAGCTTTGGCTTATGGAGCTAGCCCCTGAGTTCTACATAAACAACTATGGAAGCCTTTCGCCTGTGTGCTACTTAGCAGAAACGCTCTCTTGGGGTTTCTCCTTATTCTTATCGTTGCAGGCGAAGTTGAAGAAGCAGCACCATCCTTTACCTTCGTTTCCTCCTGCTTTGATGTCATCTAGCGAAACCTCGTTGAATGTGTCCTCCTCATTTAGGACTTTGAATTTATTGTTCTCTACGGTCATGGGAAGTGGCTTTTGGTGTGATTGAGTTGATTGATGATACTAGATTGGCTGTGAATAGGCTTTATGAAAAGCAGTGTGGTATCTGCAAGTTCGGTGGAATCGAACGCGACATCCACTCTATTGTCCCCTTTGGTAGCGGTTGGTTATTGCTTTGCGCCACCAAGGGGGAGCCTGTCAAAGTTGTTCTTCCCCAGTTCTGGGAGCGTTTTTAGAATGGCCACCCCCATAGGAGGCTGTTCTATATATAAGGTGTAAACTTTCATCTGTCTGACGTGTAAATGGTTGATTAATTGTTATACTATGTGGCTGTGCCTCTTTTCTTCGCGCCGCGCCGCCGCCAGCGGCGCGTGAAGCGGCTGTTGGGGCCAAAGTTCATGAAGCAGCCATCGCTCTGTGAAGTGCCGCCCGCTGGGGCCACGCTGGTGCTGTCGGTGGGGGTGCTCGGCGAACCCGATGAACTGTTGGTGGAGAAATTCACCATGCAGCAGCCGCCAGGGAGACCGCTGCCATTGCCCTTGATCTCATCGAGCGTGGTGGCGTTTAGCTTGTCCTCTGAGTTTAATTCGTTGATTTTCATACATGTATGTTTTGTGCTACATGGGGTTTGTGCAACAAAGGTAGGCATTTAATGTGGACTGAGCAAGCAGCATAGTGTTAAAATTGCAGGAAGACGCAAAAAAAAATCACATACCAACATTAATTTGTTGATATATAGAGATATGGATTTTGTGCGGGCCAGCATTTTTGGGGGACATGTGGCCATGGGAAGAGGAGGTATACAAAAGATGGGGCAAAAATTTTGCGGTTTCGGTTTTAGCCATTAACTTTGAGCCGACCAAAATCTATTCGCCTAAGGTATGGAGGAACAACCCACGCAAAGCTCTAAGCAGCAGCAGATATTCGACCTGCTGAGCCAAAAATCGGTGCTCAAGCAGCAGATCTACGACAACACCCTCGAGGTGTTCAACATGATAAAGGACATCCTGAGCAACATGGAGGACGACTGCGCCCAGGCCCTCAAGGGCGTTGACAGCCGTGTGCTGATGGAGTACAACGACCGGGGCCGCCACGAGGCCGAGATACGCGTGGCCGGCGACCTGCTCATCTTCAGCATGCACACCAACGTGTTCGAGTTCGACCGCGACCACAACATCTGGAAGCTCAGCTACGTGCGCGAGGACCGCGACAACTCCTACTGCGGTATCATCAACATCTACAACTTCCTGTCCGACTCGTTCAAGTACAACCGCATGGACGACCTGGGCTACCTCATCGGGCGCATATTCATCAACCGCGACATGCACTACTTCGTGGAGGGCAAGCGCCAGATGGGATTCCTCTACAACAACTTCGGCTCTGCCGTCATATCGCCCGAGGCCGTCAAGCAGGTGGTGCAGACCGCCATCGGCTACGCCATCGAGTTCGACCTGCTGGTGCCCCCCTACGATGTGGTGAAGATTGCCTCCGTGATGCAGATGAACTCCAAGATAGAGACCTCGCGTATGCAGACCGGCAAGCGTCTGGGATTCAAGTTCAACTCCGACGATGTGCTCGAGGCGCAGGCCCGCGCCGACCGCAGCGTGGACAAGCTAAACGGATAACGCACACTAACCAAATCGTTTACAGATATGAGACAGACCACTATCTACTGCGCAGCCCTGGCCATCGCCCTGACGGCCTGCGGCCCCAAGCCCAACAACAACAGCCAATCGACCATGCAGCAAAAAGTTGATGAATTTGCGTTGGTGGAGCTCAAGGCCGACATAGGCCACCTCGCCGACAACGACAAGCAGATGCTCGGCCTCCTGTTCGAGGCGGCGCAGATCATGGACGACATATTCTGGACACAGGCCTACGGCGACAAGGAGCAGGCCCTGAGCTCTGCCGCCGATGAGGCCACACGCGAGTTCATCCGCATAAACTACGGCCCCTGGGAGCGCCTCAACGGCAACGAGCCATTCGTCGATGGCGTGGGCAAAAAGCCCCTCGGAGCGCAGTTCTACCCCACCGACATGACCCAGGACGAGTTCGAGGCATTCGAGGCCCCCGACAAGACCAGCCTCTACACCATCATCCGCCGCGATGCCAACGGGCAGCTGCAGTCGATACCCTACCACCAAGCCTACAAGCCCCAGATAGACCGCGCTGCCGAGCTCATCGCCCAGGCCGCTCAGCTGGCCGATGAGCCGGGCCTGAAGGCCTACCTCGAGAGCCGCGCCCAGGCCCTGCTCACCGATGAGTACTTCGAGAGCGACATCGCATGGATGAGCATGAAGGACAACAAGATTGACTTCGTGGTGGGGCCCACCGAGAACTACGAGGACGCCCTGTTCGGCTACAAGGCCGCCCATGAGGCCTTCATACTGATTAAAGACCTCGACTGGACCGCCAAGATCGCCCGCTTCTCGGCCCTGCTCCCCGAGCTCCAGAAGTCGCTCCCGGTGGAGCCGGCCTACAAGAGCGAAACCCCCGGCATGGACTCCGACCTGGGCGTGTACGACGTGGTGTTCTACGGTGGCGACTGCAATGCCGGCAGCAAGACCATCGCCATCAACCTACCCAACGACCCCCGTGTGCACCTCGAAAAGGGCAGCCGCAAGCTACAGCTCAAAAACGCCATGCGCTATAAGTTCGACAAAATTCTGCTCCCCATCGCCGACCTGCTGATCGATGAGGATCAGCGCGCCAATGTCAAGTTCGATGCCTTCTTTGAGAACGTGATGTTCCACGAGGTGGCTCACGGGCTGGGCATCAAGAATCTGGTGAGCGGAGAGGGCACCGTGCGCAGCGCCCTCAAGGACCGCTACAACGCCATCGAGGAGGGCAAGGCCGACATCCTAGGCCTGTTCATGGTGCAGCAGCTGGCCAAGATGGGCGAGATTGAAAAGGCCGACATGATGGACAACTACGTTACCTTCGTGGCGGGCATATTCCGCTCGGTGCGTTTTGGCACGGCCTCGGCTCATGGTAAGGCCAACATGGTGTGCTTCAACTACTTGCGGGAGCGCGGTGCTTTCTCGCGCAACCCCGAGACCAACACCTACCGCGTAGATCGCGACAAGATGGCCACCGCCATGGCCGAGCTGGCACGCGACATTCTCACCTACCAGGGCAACGGCGACTACGAGGGCGTGTCGAAACTATTCAACGAGAAGGCCGTAATAGGAGAGCAGCTACGCGCCGATCTGCAACGCGTGGCCGAGGCCAACATCCCCCGCGACCTCCGCTACAAGCAGGGCCGGGACATGCTGGGCCTGTAATGGGCAGAAGCTAAGCATCATAACCCTCACATACACAGACGTATGAACCTGACCTTCAACTTTATCAAGTCCATCTCGAACATCTACAACGAGATGATCGAGAACGGATTTTCGTTGGTATATTTCGGTGAGTTCAGCCACGACATCACCAAGATGTTCACCTCCATGACCGAGGCCGACATGGAGAAGAACAGCGAGGAGCGCTCGGTGCAGCGCAAGGTGTACCACGTGATGGTGGAGACCCTACAGAACATGAACAAGCACTCCGATGAGCTTAAAGGTAGCAACATCGGCAACGGCCTGTTCATCATTGGGCACAAGAACGACACCTACTACGTGATTACCTCCAACAAGGTGGCTCGCGAGCATAAGGACAACCTTGAGAAGGCCCTCATCACGGTGAACAACGCCTCGGAGGAAGAGCTCAAGAGCATGTACAAGAAGCAGATCCGTGAGGGCAGTATCTCCTCGAAAGGCGGGGCGGGCCTTGGCCTTATCGACATCGCCCGCAAAACGGGCGAGGCCCTCAACTACCAGTTCCTACCGCTCGATGAGGAGAACTACTTCTTTATCCTTGAGGTGGAGATTAATGCCAAAAAGTTCGCCAAGGACTAGCGGCCCCCCTCTGGCCCACAACATCCAACGCACCATCGCCATGCTGGCGGTGGTGCTGTTGGTTTGTGCGGTAGCACCCGAGAGGGCCACCGGGCAGCCCCCCCCCGATACGGCCATGGCCGAAGCTCCCAGCGGTGGTATCAGGCAGTGGCTGTCGTACCGCAAGCTATACGGCCTCTTCGTGCGCCAGAGCAACAGCCAGGGCGGCGTGCTGAAGCACCACCGCCCCACCGAGCGTTTCGAACCCTACGCCAACCGCGAAATCGCTGAAATTCGATTCGTCAGGCTGAAAGCATTTGGCCCATCGACTGATGCCGATGACGTGGAGCCGGAGCGCTGGTCGGAGCGGCTGGGCAACGCCCTGCACACCACCACCCAGCAGATGGTGTTGGCCCACAACGTGCTATTTGGCGTGGGCCAACCGCTCAACCCCATCGCCATGGTGGAGACAGAGGTGCAGCTGCGCAGCCTGTCCTACATAGAGGACGTGCGTATTGTGGTGGTGCCCATAGAGCTGTCGAACATGGTGCGCGTGGTGGTAATCTGCAAGGACCGATTCACCCTGGGGGCCGATGTGCGGTTCGATGACATGGAGCGCTGGCAGGTGGGCCTGAGCGAGACCAACCTGGGCGGCGTGGGCCTGCGCCTGATGGCCGACCTCTACCATCGCGCCAGCCAGCCCGAACCCTACGGCTACAAGCTGGAGATGGCTATGAGCAACATCGGCGGGTCGTTCATCGATGCTAGGGCCTACCATCGGCGGGGGGTGGGCTACCGCACCAGCTACTTCGGTATGCTGCGCCCGTTTTTTGCCTCGCAGCGGCAGCTGGCTGGCGGCTACACGTTCATGGACACCGAGGAGGACTACGGCGTGTTCATACTCGACACCACCGTCCGCACGGCCTACCGCCTGCACGACTGCTGGTTGGCCTACGCCTTCAGGCTCTCATCGGGCGGAGCCCTGCGCTCTCCCTACATGCTCTCGCTGGCCGTGAAGCTCCGCGACATTAGGCATCGCCAGGGCCTGCCCGCCACCGATGCGCTCAACCCCCACTTCAGCAGCGTGCGCCATTACCTAGCGGCCTTGGGCATCACGCATCAGAACCTACATCAGACCAACCTCATACACCAATTCGGGGCCACTGAGGACGTGCCCTCGGGCTTCCGCCTACAGCTGGCTACGGGGTTCGAGGAGGATAAGTACCGCCGCCGCTACCTGGTGAACGGTGAGCTGGCCGGAGCGAGCTACATGCGGGTGGGCTACCTGTACGGCTCGGCGCGGGTGGGCGGGTACATCACCGCTCGCAACCAGCTGGAGCAGGCCTCGTTTAACCTGACGGGGCGCTACATCTCGCCGCTGCTCTCTGCTGCCCGCCACGAGCTGCGCCAGTTCGTGAGCCTAAGCTACACCCAGGGCATCAGGCGGCTTGTGGGGGAGCGCGAGTATATCATGTTGGGCAACGGACGGGGGCTGCGCGGCCTCACCCACCACCAGCTGGTGGGCGATAGGCGGCTGTACGCCAATCTGGAGCTGATGGCCTACAGCCCTTTCAAGTTCTATGGCTTTAGGCTGGCCTATTTTGGATTTTACGACGTGGGCCTGGTGGGGTTTGGCGAGGTGAAGCCTCCTGGTGCTCTGTACAGCGCTGTGGGCTTGGGGCTGCGTGTGCGCAACGAGAGCACGGTGTTCCCCACATTGATGCTACGCTTGGCCTATTACCCCCATGTGCCCGATGGCGTACCTCAGCATCTGGGCCGCTACCTCAGCACTGAGTCCGCGCAGGGGTTCGACAGGTTCTACATGTCGGAGCCCGTCCTGCTGCCCTTCGAGTAGCCCGCCCTCCTGGTGCGGCGCTGCAAAATATCCCTCCCACATCGCCTGCGCTTCAATTTTTTTCGTATCTTTGTAACTATACCCCGCTTAGTGGGAAGGTATATTGTTGAATCAAACTTGTTGACACTCAGATAGTTTAAACCAACCACATATTAACCAGCAGCGTTTGCCGCTATTCTGAAAACATTCCAAAGCCTGGCAGCAAAGGAAATCAAACTCAGAAGATAGCAGTGGATGCTCGCGCCTATGGCGTGGGCATTCCTTATCTGAGTTTGAGGGTTCTGCCAGGCACCCGGAATGTGGATGAGGATTTGTCCACGTTTTCTTTTTTATTGGGTGCTTGGTGGAGCCGACAATGGTTTTTAGGCATTGGCAAACGCGCCTAACAACCATTGCCCATGTACACACCCAAAAGCAACGGCACTTTTGCCGTAGTCGGCAGCCTACAGTCCAGTAGTGCGATGGCGCAGGGGCGCATAGCCAGCCCGTTGGCCCAATGGCCCAATATGAGCAATAACAACAGCTTTAGGCTTGCAGCTAACCCATTAAATGTCAGATAGCTATGGGCAAGAGCAAGTTCTGGGACAAAATTAAGGATGCCGCCAACGAGCGGCAGGTTGAAGACGTTTACAACGAGGGCATTGGCCACTATTTCAACGCTAAAATAGAAAACCCATTCCAGTGCGACGGCTTTATCGACTGCAAAACCGAGGGCGGAAAAACGCTGAGGCTCATCATTGAGTACAAGTACAACGAAAAGCTCGGCAACCAAGTTTCGCGAGCTAAAGTGTTGGCACAGGTGCTTTTCTATCTTAAAAAGTTTGAAGAGCATGGTGCTATTCTGCCCAACGTATGTCTGGTGGGCGACTTGGACGAGTGCTTTGTGATGCACACCAACGCGCTGCAAAAATACCTCGACGAGGATGTGGACTGGAGCATTGCCCCCTCAAAGGCGGCTGAGGCCAACCCAGATTTGGTGCAAAAAATATCGAACGACAAAGCCATAAATCCTTTCGTTTTCGATGTCAACGGCGATTTCAGCTTCAAGGCTGTGGCCGACAAAATCAACGACCAGGCCAACAACGTTCAGCGCTATGTGCACATCACGGAGCACAACCTATCCAAGATTTTTGACTATTTCTGCAGCAATGTGCTGAAAGATATGTCGAAGCTGAGCGCACACGATTTGGTGGAGATATTCTTGGGCATCATCAGCGACGAGAAGAACTACTACCAACACCCCTACGATCCCAACACGCTTGTGTATAAAGAGAAACATGCCAAAATGGATGGAGGGAAGTTCAAGTCGTTTTTTGGCCATTTCGACCGCGAATACACGCCACAGGAAACCATGCGCCTGAAGGGCATTGCCGATAGGCTTATCGAGGATGTGCAGCGGCGCAGGAATGGCGAATACTGGACACCGACGCTTTTTGTGGACTACGCCCATAGGATGCTTGACGAGGTGATTGGCGACGATTGGCGCGACACCTGCGTGGTGTGGGACAACTGCTGGGGCACGGGCAACCTCACCCGCGACTACCGCTTTGCCGAGCTCTACTGCTCCACCCTGTTCCAGAGCGAGCTGAACATAGGGGCCGACTACAACCCCGAGGCCACCAAGTTTCAGTTCGATTTTCTGAACGACTACATTCCGATGCCATCCTCCGACCTGGTGCCAATGCCGTCAAAACTCCCGCAGGGCTTACTCGAAGCGTTGCAGCAAGACAAGCCGATTGTATTCTTTTTGAATCCGCCCTATGCTCAAGCAGTAAGTGGAAATGGAAAAAAAGCAAAAAAGGGATGTGCTGACACTGCGATAAATAAAGAAATGGTTGTTGATGGGATGGCAAATGGAAGTCGTAATTTGTATGCACAATTTTTATATCGTATTATGACACTAAAAAAAACATATAAATTATCTAATTGTTATATCGGATTATATTCTCCAACTTTATTTTTAACTGGTACTGCTTGGACAGCATTCAGAAAACGATTTCTTAGTGAATTTGAATTTTTAAGAGCATGTCAATTTAGCGCAAATCATTTTTCAAATGTAAAAGAAAGTTGGGGAATATCATTTTCTTTGTGGAAAAATGGTGAAACATTTAATAAAAATGTATTTTATTACGATTGTATTGATGAAGTTGACGGTGAAATACAGATTATTGACATCAAAAAAGTTTACAATATTGACGGTGCACTAACTGCAAGCGAATGGGCAAAACCAACTCACCCAATCAAAAAAATAGAATTTGTTTATTTGACCTCTGCAATAAAACCTAAAGAAAGTAGTGAAGTTAAAGCATACTTGTCCTTAGATTCAATTGGTGGCTTTGTAAATGGTGCAAATAATGTTGACAAAAATCCAACACAGGTATATTTACTTACGGGTTCTATAGATACCAGTACAGGTGCGATAACTTATGTTA
>JAFTDN010000026.1 GCA_017454165.1 Bacteroidales bacterium
GAGCCTGTCGGCGATGTATTCGCCCATCGCACGACCCACGGCGTAGTTGTCGGCACCCATAAAGGCCGTGTAGTTCGGGCTGTCGGTCTTGCGGTCGAAGAGAATCACCTTGATGCCCTTCTGATAGGCACGGTCGATGGCCGGCGAAATCGTGGAAACCTGATTCGGCGACACGATGAGCAAATCCACCCCCACAGCGATGAGGCTGTCGATCTGGGCGATTTGCCGCTGGTCGTCGTCGTTGGCCGACACGATGCGCAGCGCCACCTCGTCGTCGCGACTGTAGTTGGCCGTTTCCAGCTCGTTGATGAGCTTGTTGCGCCAGATGTCGCTGCTGCATTGCGACACGCCGATCGTGTAGCGAGCCTTATGGCCGCCACACGCCGCAAGCGTGAACACAATCGCGGCCACCACAATAAAAGGCAGTAGTCTCTTCATAAAAAAATGTCGATAATCTTTTCAAATCTGTGTCGATATTGTCATTATTTTTTTGCAAAAATACGCATTTTTACGAAAAAAACACGATTTTTCGCCGAAAAAATATACTTTTGCAATATGTAAAGACTGTCCTCATCAACGGCACCTGTGGCACGGATGAATGCAAAGTTCTGTATTTTTCTAACTTTTTTTTCATTTTTCTTGTGAAAATAAGAAAAAAAATGTATTTTTGCACACCTGATAAGGGAAATGGAACGAGATTTCGTAAAAAGATTGTTTATTTTTTAGAGAAAGCAAGAAGAACATGGAGAAAGCAAACATCAAGAAAGTGGTTTTGGCCTACAGTGGAGGCTTGGATACGTCGATCATCATCCCCTGGCTCAAGGAGAACTACAACGACTGCGAAGTGATTGCTGTCTCGGGCGACGTGGGGCAGGGCAGCGAGCTCGAAGGACTCGAGGCGAAAGCCCTGAAGACGGGCGCCTCGAGGCTGTATGTGGAAGACCTGACGGAGGAATTCCTGACAGAGGTGGGATTCGAGGCCGTGAAGGCCGGTGCGAAGTACGAGGGCGAGTACCTGCTCGGTACGGCCATCGCCCGACCCATCATCGCCCGACGACTGGTGGAAATCGCCCGTAAGGAGAACGCCGACGCCATCTGCCACGGCTGCACGGGCAAGGGCAACGACCAAGTGCGCTTCGAGATGGCCATCAAGGCATTCGCGCCCGATATGCGCGTGATTGCGCCGTGGCGCGAGTGGAATATCAAGAGCCGCGATGAGGAAATCGACTATGCCGAGGCGCACAACGTGCCGCTGAAAATCAGCCGCGAAACCAATTATTCGAAAGACAAGAATATCTGGCATCTGAGCCACGAGGGGCTCGACCTTGAAGACCCGATGAACGAGCCGCAATACGACAAGGAAGGCTTTCTGGAGATGTGCGTGGCTCCGTGGAACGCGCCCGACGAACCGACCTACCTGACCATCCACTTCGAGAAAGGTGTGGCCACGGCCATCGACGGCGAGAAAATGAGTGCCAAGCCGCTGCTGAAACGCCTCAACGAACTGGGCGGTGCCAACGGCATCGGCCTCGACGACCTGGTGGAGAACCGCCTCGTGGGCATGAAGAGCCGCGGACTCTACGAAAATCCGGGTGCCGCCATCCTCTACAAGGCGCATCAGGTGCTCGAGACCATCACGCTCGACCGCGCCACGATGCACTACAAGGAGCTCGTGGCCGTGAAATTTGCTGAAATTCTCTACGACGGCTACTGGTGGACACCGCTGCGTGAGTCGCTGCAAGCCTTCATCGACAAGACACAGGAAACCGTGACGGGCGACGTCAGGATCAGGCTCTACAAAGGCAACATCTTCCCTGCCGGCGTGTGCTCACCCTATTCGCTCTACGACGAGGAAGTGGCCACCTTCGAGGCCGACGAGGTTTTCGACCAGAAAGATGCCGACGGATTTATCAACCTTTACAGCCTCAGCACGGCGGTCTATGCCAAGATGAAGCAGAGGAACGGGATTTGAGGAGTTTCAGGAGTTCAGGAGTTAAGTTATGGAAAAGCTGTGGACAGGCCGTTTCAAGCAGCCGCTCAACGAAGTGGCCGATGCGTTCAACGCCTCGATTGGCTTCGACCGGCGGATGTGGCGGCAGGACATTGCGGGGTCGATAGTTCATGCACAAATGCTTGCACGACAGGAGATTATCTCACGTGAGGAATGTGAGAAAATCGTAGCTTCGCTGGGTGATATTTTGGAAGAAATCGAGTGTGGAAAACTCGAAATCGACCCCAAGTGCGAAGACATCCATATGTTTGTGGAAGGCGAGCTGACGCGGCGCATCGGCGATGTCGGAAAGAAGCTCCACACGGCCCGCAGTCGCAACGACCAAGTGGCCCTCGACCTGCGGCTATACCTGCGCGATGAGTGCACGGAAATCATGCAGCTGCTGAAGGAAACCGTAGCCGCGTTCGTGGGCGTGGCCGAGCAGCATGTCGATACGATCATGCCGGGCTATACCCACCTGCAACGGGCTCAGCCCATCTCGCTGGCCCAGCACCTGCTGGCCTACTGCGCGATGTTGATGCGCGATGCCGACCGCATTTCCGATGCCGTGCGCCGTATGAACGTCAGCCCGATCGGGTCGTGCGCCCTCGCCGGCACCACCTATCCCACCGACCGCGACTTCGAGGCCCGCGAACTGGGCTTCCGCGAGCCCTGCCAGAACAGCATCGATGGCGTTTCCGACCGCGATTTCTGCCTCGAGCTGATGGGGGCGTTTGCCATCACGATGATGCACCTCTCGCGCTTCTGCGAGGAGCTGATTCTGTGGTCGAGTTGGGAATTTGGCTTCGTGGAACTCAGCGATTCGTTCACAACGGGCTCGTCGATTATGCCTCAGAAAAAGAACGCCGATATGGCCGAGCTCATCCGTGGCAAGACGGGGCGCGTCTATGGCCACCTGATGGCGCTTCTCACCACGCTGAAAGGGCTTCCGCTGGCCTACAACAAGGATATGCAGGAAGACAAGGAAGGCATTTTCGACAGCATCGACACGCTGAAGACGAGCCTGCGCGTGTTCGCGCCTATGGTTGAAACGATGACAGTCCGGAAAGGGAAAATGCTCACGGCGGCCAGGGAGGGCTTCATCAATGCCACCGACCTTGCCGACTACCTCACGAAGAAAGGGATGCCGTTCCGAAATGCCTATAAGATTACGGGGCAAATCGTGGCTTTCTGCATCGATTCGGGCACCGACCTCGAAAGCCTTCCGCTCGAGGACTACCGCTCGTTCTCGCCCTTGTTCGAGGCCGATCTCTATGCGGAAATCGCCCTCGAAAATTGTGTGAACAAACGCATTTCCAAAGGTGGAACAGGCCGCGAGAGCGTGCTCGCGCAGCTTGAGCGGGAGAGGCATCTGCTCGCCAGCATCAAGCTGTAACAGGGCACATCGAAAGGTTACAATAAGCGATGGAGCTGTTGGGATAGCCTAGAACTTTGGCATGTATCCCTTGTAGCTCGGGCTAATATGCCCAATCGCGGGCAGTGCGGAAGCAAAATGTAGGTGGATATGTGGTTTGCTTAACGTAAATATAGGCTGTAGGTTGAAACAAACCCCAACGATGGCTTTGAAAACAGCTGTTTTCATATTTCGTTACGCTGTTTGGCGGTATGCGGCATTGTTGCTACCTTTGTGATGGATTGCTGATACGGCAATATTTAGTCAAACTGCAATAGCACAAGCGATTATGCCCAATAGAGCCATAACCCCCGAGGTGGTGAAGGAGCTCGGTCTCCTGCCCGAAGAGTTTGAGCAAATAGTGAAATACTTGGGGCGTAGGCCCAATTTCACCGAGCTGAGCATCTACTCGGTGATGTGGTCGGAGCACGCCTCATATAAGAACTCCATCAAGTACTTGAAAACATTGCCCCGTAAGGGCTCAGCCATACTATGTGAGGCGGGGCAGGAGAACGCGGGCTTGGTGGACATAGGCGATGGCATGGCCTGCTGCTTCAAGATGGAATCGCACAATCACCCCTGCGCCGTGGAGCCCTACCAGGGCGCGGCCACCGGCGTGGGCGGCATCAACCGCGACATATTCACCATGGGCGCAAGGCCCGTGGCGCAGCTCAACTCGCTCCGCTTTGGCGATCTGCGCTCCGAGCGCACCAAGTGGCTCATAAAGGGCGTGGTGAAGGGCATAGGCAACTACGGCAACGCCTTCGGCATACCGGTGCTCGGCGGCGAGGTGCAGTTCGACGACTCATACCACATGAACCCGTTGGTGAACGCCATGTCGGTGGGGCTGGTGGACAAGAACGGCGTGGTGTCGGCTGTGGCCAAAGGCCCAGGCAACCCCGTGTACATCGTGGGCTCGGCCACGGGCAAAGATGGCATTCACGGCGCCACTTTCGCCTCGGCCAACATCACCGAGGACTCCGCCGATGATATACCCTCCATCCAGGTGGGCGACCCGTTCCAGGAGAAGATTACCATGGAGGCCAGCCTCGAATGCATCAAAACCGGTGCCCTAGTCGGTATGCAGGACATGGGCGCGGCGGGCATCATCTGCTCCACCTCCGAGATGAGCGAGAAGGGCGGCTGCGGTATGCGCATCGACCTCAGCAAGGTACCTCTACGTCAGCACAACATGGAAGCCTGGGAGATACTGCTCTCCGAGTCGCAGGAGCGTATGCTCATGGTGGTGCAGAAAGGCCGCGAGGCCGACATCGAACGGGTGCTCAACCGCTGGGACATCAGCTACGCCATCATAGGAGAGGTAGTGGAGGGCGACACGCTTGAGTTCAGCTACCAGGGCCAGGTGGTGGCGCAGGTGCCAGCATCGAGCCTAGTGCTGGGCGGCGGAGCCCCGGTGTACGACCGTGAGTATCGCGAACCGGCTTATTTTAAAGAGTATCAGCAATTTAACATTGATACCGTGCCCGAGCCCGCCGACCTAAAGGCCGTGGCCAGCTTCCTCGTTGCGCATCCCAACATCGCCAGCAAACGCTGGGTTACAGAGCAATACGATACCATGATCGGCACGGGCAACATGAGCACCAACGTGCCCTCGGATGCTGGCGCTTTCAACCTGAAGGGCACCGACAAGGCCCTGCTGATGACCGCCGACTGCAACGGGCGCTACGTGAAGGCCAACCCCGAGGTGGGTACTATGATCGCCGTGGCCGAGGCCGCCCGCAACATCACCTGCACCGGAGGCCGCCCGCTAGCCATAACCGACTGCCTGAACTTCGGAAATCCATATAACCCAGAGGTTTACTGGCAGTTCGTACAATCTATAAAAGGTATGGGCGCGGCCTGCACCAAGTTCGACACGCCCGTAACCGGCGGCAACGTGAGCTTCTACAACCAGGCATCGATAGGAGGCAAGGAGGAGGCGGTGTTCCCCACCCCCACCATCGGCATGATAGGCCTGCTCGATAGCAAGAAACACCACACATCGCTGGCATTTAGGGAAAAAGGGCACATGATATACCTCATCGGCCGCACGGTGAACGACATCGCCTCATCGGAGTACCTCTACAGCTACCACGGCATCAAGGCCTCGCCCGCGCCCTACTTCAACCTCGACGAGGAGTTCGAGATGCAGCAAACCTTACGCTCGCTCATTGAGCAGGAGCTCATACAGTCGGCCCACGATGTGAGCGATGGCGGCCTGTTCGTAGCGCTGCTCGAAAGCGCCATGCCCAACAACCTAGGCTTCGACATCACCACCGATGCCGAGGTGCGCCCCGATGCCTTCCTATTCGGCGAGGCCCAAGGCCGTGTGGTGGTGTCGGTGTCGCTACAGCGCGAGGCCAAGTTCCTCGACTTCATGGGCACCAGCCGGGTGCCCTTCGCCGCCCTGGGGCACGTAACCAAGTCGGAAATCCGCATCGATGATGTGGCCTTCGGCTTCGTGAGCGATCTTAAGCAGCTCTACCTCACCGCTATAGAGCGGATTGTGGAGGAGTAACCCGCATGAACGCGCCGCAACCCGTGGACAAATCGACAGGCGCGGTGGCGGCCATGTTCAACAGCATAGCCCCCCGCTACGATGTGCTCAACCATCTACTCAGCCTGGGCATTGATAGGTTTTGGCGGCGCAGGCTTGTGCGCCGTTTGGCAGTTGCTGCCCCCTCCCGTGTGCTCGATGTGGCCACAGGCACCGCCGACCTGGCCATTGCGCTAGCCCGCCGCGTTCCACAAACCGTGGTGGTGGGCATCGACATCGCCTGTCAAATGTTGCGGGTGGGCGAGCAAAAGGTGGAGCAGGCGGGGCTGTCATCGCGCATAACCCTGCAGCAGGCCTCGGTGCTCGAGCTGCCATTCCCAAGCTGCCATTTCGATGCCGCCATGGTGGCCTTCGGGGCGCGCAACTTTGAGCACCTCGAGCAGGGGATGGCGGAGATGGCCCGCACCGTGCGAACGGGGGGGCGGGTGCTGGTGCTGGAGTTCTCCATGCCCCAGCACTGGCCCATAAGGCCGCTCTATAGTTTCTACTTTGGGCGCATACTGCCCGCCGTAGGCGGGCTGGTGTCGGGCAGGCGGCAGGCCTACGACTACCTGCCCAGCTCTGTGGCTCAATTTCCACAGGGCGATGAGTTTATGGATATGATGCGGCAGGCTGGGCTGACCCAATGCTCGGCCACCCCGCTCACCATGGGGGTGGCCACATTATATGAGGGCCGTCGCGGGTAGGGTGCCCATATTTTTGCTATATTTGTGAAAGCGGCACCCCATGGGTGCTGCTCGTATGTTGCTGATAATGATGATGTATAACACCATGCCCACATTCATTCTATTCGATGATAAACGGCGCGACCACCTGCTGCCGCTCACCTTTACGCGGCCCGTGGCCGAGCTCCGCATGGGCATCCTCACCATTGCCCAGAAGTGGGAGCTGATGCTCAACGCCAAAGCATCGCACCTCACGCAGCGCTACCTATCGGGGAAATACCCTCCCCGCTTGGGCGAAATCAACTGCCTAATCAATGGAGGTGTGTGTCCCGATGCGATGCTAATTAAACGCATCATGAACCTGAAGCTGGGCGAAGCCCTAGTGCAGGGCGATGTGCTGATAGCCGCCTTGGTGGGCGACCGTTTGCCCACCAAGCTGGAATCCACAGCATTCGTGGTGCGAGAGCACCCCGAGGTGCTGCTACAGGTGCAGCACCTATGGGACTTGTTCGTCCATAATGGCACGGCCATCGAGCGAGACTTTGAGCTGCTCACCCAGGGGCGCAGCTCGCAGCCCATCGCCCCCAGC
>JAFTDN010000027.1 GCA_017454165.1 Bacteroidales bacterium
CGTGTTCAAGTGCACGGCCCGCGACTTCAACGAGGCCAACAGCGATGGACGATTGCTGCCCGATGGCGCCGTGGCGTGGAGGCAGGACAGGCTGCACCGCCGCATGGGCCATTTCCGGTTCGACCGCCCGCGCTGCCTAGCTTGCAACCTGCTGCCCGCCTGCTTCGGGCCATGCAGCCAGAAAGTACTTGAAACCAAGGAGGCAGAGTTTAATAAAATCTGCAACTACCACGGCCTCAAGCACACCATCGATGAATTTCTAACCAAGCAATACCATGAGAATTACGGCTAAATTTTTTCTGTTTGGAATATCATTGCTTTTTTGCCGCTCGCTACAGGCACAGCCGCTAGAGCTCACCATCAGCCCCGCCGACAGGGCCTACCACCTGTCGCGGCTGTGGAGCGAGGTGAAGTACAACTTCGTAAACCTCGACCAGATTAAATTCGATGCCGACAGCCTCTACCGCGCCTGCCTGGCCGAGGCCTTGGAGGCCAAATCGGACTACGCCTACCTGCGCCTGCTTAAACGCTTCATGGCGGCATTTAATGATGGGCACACAGAGTTCTACTCGCGCTACAAGAGGAGCAATGATGAAATGGACTATGTGCCGCTATCGCTCAATTTTTATGGAGAAAAGCTCTACATCACCAGCGTAAGGCAGCGCCCTGATTTGGATAAAAACTGGCTGGGCGCCGAGGTGCTTAAAATAGATGGCGTTAGCGTAGCTAGATACTTAGCAGATACAATCTTTCCGTATATTTCGGCATCGACCCCGCAGCATAGGCTGATGCAGTGCTATCAATCTATAGTCTACCAAGAAGCAACAAAACCATTGCGCATGGAAATCAGGCAGCGCGATGGAAAAATTAAAAACATTTCTGTGCAGCGCAACGGTGAGGCCACCAGAAAAATAGACGATAAAAGTTGGGGCATAGGTTCGCGGGTGCCATATAATGCTGTAGAATTTTACAATCTTGATGGTGGTTTTTCGTACCTAATGGTGCGTAGCTTTGGTAGAGAAAGCTACATTGCCGATATCGATAGACATGTAGAGAATATAAACAAAAGCAAAGGTTTAATTATCGACCTGCGACACAATGGTGGTGGCAGCACCACGGTGGCTTGGTATCTACAATCGCTGCTCACCCCCATGGGCGTGGATACATTTTTGAACTTTGCATGGCAAACCCGTATCAACGATGGCGTAAAAAAGGCCAACTCCAACTGGAAGGAGGAGTACAAGCCATATTATAACCACACCGCGCTGCGCTACGCGGAGCCATACAAAGTTGCTATACCCGACACCATAGAGCGCATAAAGGTGCCCGTGGTGGTGCTTATTGGCCGTTATACATTTTCAGCAGCCGAGGATTTTTTGGTGAACATGTATGAGGTGCCAGGCCGCCCTATGCTCATTGGTGAGGAAACGGGTGGCAGCACAGGGTCGCCGTTGGTTGTTGAGGGCCTGCCACATGGCGGCTATGCCCGCATCTGCACCCGCCGGGTATGCTTTCCTTATTCGGGCAAACCATTTGTAAATAAAGGCATTGCGCCCGATTTGATAGTTCTTGAGACCATCGAGGACCACATGGCTCTCTGCAAGCTGGAGCTGCCGCCGGTGCTCACCCCACCGCAAATAGACACCAAGGAGATGCAGGAGCTCGTTGAGAGGCAGCACTACGAGCGCTATAAGCTGCTGCTACCGCACGACGTGGTGGTGCAGGCGGCGGTGAAAGAACTGAAGAAGCAGGTGAAATGAAATATAGGGCTAAGCTGGCTGTCTGGCATCGCGCTGATGGTCGGCCCCATCACCGGCCATTGTAAGCGGCCCCCGTGCATAACTGCTCGACTCCGTTATGGCAACTTTTTCAAGAAAGTTGCCATAAATTTTGGTGGTGTTAGGAAGAATTCGTACCGTTGTACCCCATGGAGAAGCTCCTTCCACATATAAGCGGGGGCCGGGCCTATGCTATGTATATATGCTGTGCCTATGTGTGTTCAAATGTGTAGATATGAACACATTACACCTCGCCGATGCTGTCACAGCCGCCACAGCCCGCGTGGAACATGAGGGGCATTTGGGGTTGCACATTCTGTAACATGATTGTACATTGGACAGGGTTGACGAAATACTGGAAGACCTCAGATATATTAAAAAATCAAAGGTCAGTATATACTTTGAGCGTGTTTGGCAGACTAAAGCGGTGAATGGAAATGCGAAGTTGTTTGGAACATTGCTCAAAGCTTCTCAAGCTGGGTTTAAAGTGGAATATGGTAATTTTAATCCACGTAGCTATTGTTGTAAGAGCGATTATTTATTGCCAGCTATTCGTTTGAGAGAGGGGCTATAGCTGCGAGCAGACCGACAAGCGCATAAAAAGTGCTATTGACAACGAAAAGCTATCGCTTTAGCTCATCGCCGGTGCGTGCGACAAAACAGCGGCCCCGCATTGCGCGGGGCCGTTGATGTTCTAACGTGGGAGGGGGCTATAGAAGCCCGCCGAAGTCCACGTTGTTGCAGCTCAGATTGCGGTCGCCGAAGCCGTTGTCGATCTTGGCCACGTAGGGGAACATCTTGTTCTCACGTATCCAAGGCAGCGGATAGGCGGCCTTCTCGCGGCTGTAGGGGTGGTTCCACTCGGTGGCAACCAGCTCTTGGGCGGTGTGGGGCGACATCTTCACCACGTTGTTCTCGCGGTCGGCCTCGCCGCGCTCAATCTCGCGGCACTCCTCTAGGATAACGTGCATGGTGTCGATAAAGCGATCCAGCTCGGCCTTGTTCTCGCTCTCGGTGGGCTCAATCATGAGCGTTTCGTGCACGGGGAACGAGAGGGTGGGGGCGTGGTAGCCAAAGTCCATCAGGCGGTGGGCTATGTCGCCCGCATCGATGCCGTATTTGGCCTTGAATGTGCGCAGGTCGAGTATGAGCTCGTGGCCCACACGGCCAGTTGCGCCGCTATACACAATGCCGTAGGTGTCTTTGATGCGGGCGGCAATGTAGTTGGCGTTCAGGATGGCCACCTCGGTGGAGCGGCGCAGACCCTCAGCACCAAGCATCATCACGTAGCCATAGGTGATGGGCAGCAGGTAGGCGCTACCCCATGGCGAGGCCGATACGGCGCTGGTTTGGGGCTTATCGGTGATTTCAATCACGCAGTGCGAGGGGAGGTAGGGGGCCAGATGCTTGGCCACGGCAATGGTGCCCACGCCTGGACCGCCGCCGCCGTGGGGCGACGAGAAGGTTTTGTGCAGGTTCAGGTGGCACACATCGGCACCGATAAAGCCGGGGCTGGTGAGACCCACCTGGCCGTTCATGTTGGCGCCGTCCATGTAGAGCTGACCTCCGTTTTGGTGAACGGCATCGCACAGCTCGCGGATGGCTGGCTCAAATACGCCGTGGGTCGATGGGTAGGTGATCATGGCGCACGACAGGCGCTCGGCGTTGGCAGCGGCCTTGGCCTTGAAGTCGGCCACATCGATGTTGCCGCGCTCATCGCAGCCCACCAGCACAATCTCAAGCCCAGCCATGGTGGCCGAGGCGGGGTTGGTGCCGTGAGCCGAGGTGGGAATCAGCACCACATTGCGATGCCCTTGTCCCTGAGCCTTCTGGTAGCTGCGTATTACCATCAGACCAGCGTACTCGCCGCTCGCACCCGATGCGGCTTGGTGCGAAATCTCGTTTAGGCCGGTGATTTGCGCCAGCATCTTGTTCAAGCGCGTCATCAGCTCGTGGTAGCCCTTGGCCTGCGATGCGGGAACAAAGGGGTGTATGTTGTAGAACTTGGACCACGACAGCGGCAGCAGCGAGGCGGCCGAGTTGAGTTTCATGGTGCACGAGCCCAGCGAAATCATGCTCTCGGTGAGCGATATGTCGCGCTTGGCCAATCGGTTGATGTAGCGCATCAGGTCGGTCTCGGAGCGATATTTGTTGAATATGGGCTCCTGCAGGAACGGCGTGGTGCGGGCCACGCAGCTGCAGATGGCGCAGCTGTTGATTTCTACGCTGTCGATGCGCTGAGCGGTTTTACCCGCGGCTTCGGCGAATATGGCCACCAGCGTGTTCAGCTCATCGATGGTAACAACTTCATCCATGCTCAGGCGCACGGTGTTGGCGTCGGCATAGAATAGGTTGATTTTCTTATCCTCGGCAATCTTTCTAATGGCGTCGGCTTTGGCCTCAATGCTGAGGGTGTCGAAGTGGCTGCTGTTCTTGATGGTGTAGCCCAAATCCTGTAGGGCTTTGGCCAACGCGTTGGTGTAGGCGTGTATGCGCTGCGCAATGCGCTTGATGCCCTCGGGACCGTGATACACGGCGAACATGCCTGCCATGGTGGCAATCAGGGCCTGGGCGGTGCAGATGTTGGATGTGGCCTTCTCGCGCTTGATGTGCTGCTCGCGCGATTGCAGCGTGAGGCGCAGAGCCTTGTTGCCAAGGCGGTCCACCGATATGCCCACAAAGCGGCCGGGCATTATGCGGGCGTGTTTGAGCTTCGAGGCCAGATATGCAGCGCTGGGGCCGCCGTAGGCCATGGGCGTACCCATGCGCTGGGTGGTTCCCACGGCAATGTCGGCACCCCAAGTTCCGGGTGCTTCAATCAGCGCCAGCGACATGATGTCCACCACGGCGCAAACCATGGCCTCCACGGCGTGGGCTCTCTCGGCAAACTCGCGCAGGTTGCGCACGGTGCCGTCGCAGGCGGGGTTCTGCACAATTGCGCCAAACTCCTTGCCTGTGAAGGTGTATTCGTTGTATTTGCCCACCACCATCTCGATGCCGCGATGGCTGCAGCGGGTGCGGATCACATCGAGGGTTTGGGGGAATATGTTTTCGTCAACAAAAAGCACGTTGGCGTTCTCCTTCACCTTGGCGCGTGAGCGGGCGGCCAGCATCATGATTACGGCCTCGCCAGCGGCGGTGGCCTCGTCGAGCAGCGAGCAGTTGCTCAGCTCCATGCCCGTGAGGCTGGTAACCATGGTTTGGAAGTTGAGCAGGGCCTCCAAGCGTCCCTGCGAAATCTCGGCCTGATAGGGGGTGTAGGAGGTATACCACGATGGGTCTTCGAATATGTTGCGCACCACTGCGGGCAGCATGGCCGTGGGGTAGTAGCCCATACCGATGAATGTACGGTAGGGGTTGTTCATATTGGCAATCTGCTCTATGTGCTGCAGGTATTCATACTCGCTCATGCCCTGCTGGTGCATGTCGAGCGGCTGGCGCAGTCGGATATTCTCGGGGATGGTTTGCCCAATCAGCTCGTCGATTGAGGCAACGCCTATCACCTTTAGCATTTCGGCCACCTCGGCCTCGGTGGGGCCAATGTGGCGGTTCATGAATTTATCGGTGTAGTCCATTATGTTGATAATTAGTTATTTACAAACAATAGGCCGTGGCCTATCCATGGCCACAAAAGTACCTAAATTTGGCATTTGGTTATAGCTTCGCTGTTCCCATTTTCGCCGTATGGGATGACTAAAGCGTAAGTGTTTGATTTTTAATGATATATGCCAAATGCCGCTATGTTTATGGGACGATTCGCCGCGATATTTTCTAGAAAAACTGCGCACCGCAGCAACCCCAACGCGCACGCTACGTATAAACTGCCATGCAGGAGCCCCGATACATCAACCCCTACACCGACTTCGGCTTCAAGAAGCTATTCGGCAGCGAGCTCAACAAGGAGCTGCTCATCAGCTTTCTGAACGCCCTGCTCGAGGGCGAGCAGGAGATCGTCGAGCTGCGCTACCTGAGCAGCGAGCGGCTGGGCGCCAACCAGGAGTCGCGCCGCGCAATTTTTGACGTGTACTGCGAGAGCACCAGGGGCGAGAAGTTCATCGTGGAGATGCAGAACGTGTTCCAGCAGTTCTACAAGGACCGCAGCATCTACTACTCCACCTTCCCCATCCAGGAGCAGGCCAACCGTGGGCGCGACTGGGACTTCCGCCTCAACCGCGTCTACACCATCGGCATTCTCAACTTCGTGTTCCCCGATGACGAGTACAGCCCCGAGTGCCTGCACCACACCGTCAAGCTCATGGACGTGGACGATGGCCACGTGTTCTTCGACAAGCTCACGTTCATCTACCTCGAGATGCCCAAGTTCCGCAAGACGGAGGCCGAGCTGCGCACACCGCTCGACAAGTGGCTCTTCGTGCTGAGCAACCTCTCGCGGCTGATGGAGCGGCCGGCAGCGTTGCAGGAGCGCGTGTTCACGCGGCTCTTCGAGCAGGCCGAGATTGCCCGCTTCAGCCCCGAGGAGCAGAAGCTGTACTACGACAACTACAAGGCCTACCGCGACATCCACAACGCCGTGGACACCGCCCGCCGCGAGGGCAAGGAGGAAGGGCGAGCTGAGGGCGAGGCAAAGGGGCGAGCTGAGGGCGAGGCAAAAGGTCGCACAGAGGAAAAGCTGGCCTTAGCCCAGAAGATGAAGGCCAGGGGTATTCCTGTAGCTGATATTGCTGAAATGACAGGGCTGTCCGTTGCCGAGGTTGAGGACTTGTGAAAAATTTGTATAATGGCTGAATTTGAGTAGTTTGTGCCAATGTACTCAACTCATCGTTAACATACACTGTAAGGGCATAAGTAAAAAGCACCTATCGAGGTCAGAAATGGCTCGATGGGTGTTTTTTTGTGCTATTGCACGAATTGGGGATAGTCCACCATAACGAGGGCCTCCGAGGTGGATATTAGCCCGGGGTTGATGCCCAGCTCGCCCTCGGGGATGCAGGCCCCCAGCGCGGCGTAGTAATCGGCCCATGCGGGGAAGAACTCATCGGCGTTGGGCCGCTTGTAGGTCATGGGCCGCAGTCCGAACAGCGGCGCGATGCTGTCGGCGGCGCGGAACGCTTCGTAGATCAGCTCGCTGCAGTAGAGCTTGCCGTTGTCGGGGAGGAACAGGTCGTCGTAGGGGATGCCCAGCTGGCGGAGGGCGTAGGCAGTGGCGGCTGGTACCAGGTGCTGATGCTCGGCACGCAGCCGCCCTACGGCCACGTTGCGCACTTGGGCGGTGTCGCCTGTGCGGGCGAAGAAGTGGCGCACCGATGCGAGCTGCACGCAGTCGCCAATGGCCTCCACCACGCATAGCGTGTCGGCCACGCGCACCACCATGCCGCAGTGGGAGAAGTTGCGGCCATCAACACCCTGTGTAACAGCATTTATGGCCTCGCACAGCGGGCCGCACTGCAGGTCCTGGAACAGGATGTCGCCCTCGCGCAGCACCTGCGGGCTGGGCCTTTGGCAGCCCACTACGAGGGCGGCCAGCATGGCCACGGCGAGCAGCTTGCGTGCATTCATCTATCTGTTTATGAATGGATTATACCTGCGTTCGTGCCCTATGGTGGTCTGCGGGCCGTGGCCGGGCAGCGCGATGGTGCTGTCGGGCAGGGGCAGCAGGTGCTGCTCGATGCTCTGCATCAGCGTATTGTAGTCGCCGCCGGGGAGGTCGGTGCGCCCCACCGAGCCCCGGAATAGGGTGTCGCCCGAGAGCAGGGTGCCGCTCTCTTGGTGTAGCAGGCACACGCCGCCGGGGCTGTGCCCAGGGGTGTGCAGCACTAGCAGCTCGGTGTGCCCAAAGCGCACGGTTTGGCCGTGCTCGAGCCAGATGTCGAACTGTGGCACCTCGTCGAGCGGCACGCCGAACAGGGCCGCCTGCGCGGGCAGCGAGGCCAGCAGCGGCTCGTCGGCGCGATGGACGGCTGCCTGCGCCCCGTAGCGACGTTGCAGATGGGCCACGCCCAGCAGGTGGTCTATATGGCAGTGGGTGTTGAGCAGCAGCACGGGGCGCAGGCAGAGGTCGGCACAGGTGCGCTCAACTAGTTCGTGCTCGCGGGGGCCGCCGCAGCCCGCGTCCACTATGGCGGCCTCGCCGCTATCATCGTAGAGCAGGTAGGTGTTCTCTTGGAACGCGTTGAATACGAATGTTTTAATCTTCATGCTGATGCTGTCGGCTGGGTGTTCAGGGCCGAGGGTTCAAAGGTAGTAATTTGTGGGTAGATTGCAGCGCGGGCCGATGTTTGTTCGCTGTGTATCGTGTTGATAGTTATGTGGCTATGCATTTTGTTTGAGCGGGACGTTTCCTAAAAATCTAATTTTTTAGTTACTTTGCGGGCCTTAAAAACGGAAGAGCGATGGGCGATGGCAGAAAACCAGCGTGGCTCAAAATCAGCATCCCTGGGGGCGAGGGCTATGCGGCGGTGAGCGGCATAGTGCGTCAGCACGGGCTGCACACCATCTGTAGCAGCGGCATGTGTCCCAACATCGCCGAGTGCTGGGCCAACCGCGTGGCCACGTTCATGATTTTGGGCGATATATGCACCCGCGCCTGCCGTTTCTGCGCTACGCCCACGGGGCACCCGCTCCCCATTGATGCGCAAGAGCCGCAGCGGGTGGCGCGGTCGGTGAAGCTCATGGGCTTGGCCTACTGCGTAATCACATCGGTGAACCGCGATGATTTGCCCGACCAAGGAGCCATTGCCTGGCGCGATACCGTGAGGGCCATAGCCCAGCTCAACCCGCAAACTACTATAGAGGTGCTGATTCCCGACTTCAGCGGTCGCACCGACTTGATAGACACATTCTTAGAGTCATCGCCCCACGTGGTGGGGCACAACCTAGAGACGGTGGAGCGCCTCTCGCGCAGCGTTCGCTCGCGGGCCGACTACCCCACCAGCCTAGGGCTGTTGCGCCACGCGGCGCAGCGTGGCTTCCGCACCAAGTCGGGCCTGATGCTCGGCCTGGGCGAATCCCGCGATGAGGTGCTGCGCACCATGGACGACCTGCTAGCGGCGGGCTGCCGCATGATCACTATAGGGCAGTACCTACAGCCCCGCCCGCAGAATGCCCCCGTGGAGCGCTACGTGCACCCCGATGAGTTCGCCGAGTACAGGCAGCTCGCCCTCGAGCGCGGCTTCGAGTTTGCCGAGTGCGGCCCGCTGGTGCGCTCTTCGTATCGTGCTGATAGGGCGCAGCACCTTGTGGCCCACGGCAATGCGGGAGGGCATCGCAACGAGAGAGAAAAAACATCACATAATGAAGCACGTACTAATCCGTGATCTACAGCTAATTGACTACAAGGAGGCATGGCAGGAACAGGAACGGCTATTTGACGAACTATCACAGAGCAAGATGCGCGGCGCGGCGGTGGAGCACAACCACCTGCTGCTCTGCGAGCATCCGCATGTGTACACGCTGGGGCAGCGCGGCGCGGCCAGCAATCTGCTTGTCTCCAACGCGGTGCTCAATGCCATGGGGGCCGATTTCGTGAAAACCAATAGGGGTGGCGACATCACCTACCACGGACCAGGGCAGCTGGTGGCCTACCCCATCTGCGACCTGGAGCAGCTGGGCCTTGGCCTGCGGGCCTACATCGAGGCCCTGGAGCAGGCCGTAATCGACACGCTGGGCCAGCACGGCATAGCCGCCGGGCGGCTGCTGGGGGCCACCGGCGTTTGGCTCGACCCCGAACGGCCCGGACACGAGCGCAAGATATGCGCCATCGGCGTGAGGGCCAGCCGCCACATCACCATGCATGGCCTCGCCCTGAACGTGAACACCGACATGCGCTACTTCGCGCACATCAACCCCTGCGGATTTGCCTGTAAGCAGGTAACATCGATGCAGCAGGAGCTGAACGGGCAGGTCGATATGGACGCCGTGAAGGGCGACCTCGTCCGCAATCTGTGCCACCGCCTCGGCCTGGCCGAGCAAATAGTTGAAGCCCGATAGCCATGGAGAAACGTTGGGTTTACAACCAAGAGCACAGCCCCGAGACCGTCCAGTCGTTGGCCCAAGAGCTGGGCATCGACCTCACGCTGGCCACGCTGCTCGTGCAGCGCGGCGTGGACACGTTCGATAGCGCCCGCCGGTTCTTCCGCCCCTCGCTCGACCACCTGCACAACCCCTTCCTGATGGCCGACATGGACCGCGCCGTGGAGCGCATCTCCCAAGCCGTGGAGCGAGGTGAGCGCATCCTGTTCTACGGCGACTACGATGTGGACGGAACCACCGCTGTGGCCCTGATGTTCTCGTTCTTCCGCAAGCGGGGCTACTCCCAGATGGACTACTACATCCCCGACCGCTACAAGGAGGGCTATGGAATCTCGGTGCAGGGCATCGACTTCGCCGCCCAGAATGGCTACTCGCTGGTGGTGGCCCTCGATTGCGGCATAAAGGCCAACGAGCGGGTGGCCTACGCTAGGCAGCACAACATCGACTTCATCATCTGCGACCACCACCTGCCCGGCGACCAGATCCCCGAGGCTGCGGCCGTGCTCGACCCCAAGCGCCCCGACTGCCAGTACCCCTACAAGCACCTGTCGGGATGCGGCGTGGGGTTCAAGCTCCTGCAAGGGTACTGCGCCCGCAATGGCATCGCCTTGGACGAGCTCTACCCCCACCTCGACCTGCTGGCCGTGAGCATCGCCTCCGACATTGTGCCCATCACCGATGAGAACCGCGTGATGGCCCACTTCGGCCTCGAAAGGCTCAATGCCAGCCCCTCCGTGGGCCTACGGGCCATCATAAAAATCGCAGGCATTCAGCACCAGCGCATCGCCATCGATGACATCGTGTTTCGCATAGGCCCGCGCATCAACGCCGCCGGGCGCATGGAGTCGGGGAGAACCGCCGTCGACCTGCTCTGCGCCACCGATGACTCCACCGCCCACAGCATATGCGCCCTCATCAACTCGTGCAATAACGACCGCAAGAACATCGACCGCAGCATCACCCACGAGGCCATACGTATGCTGGCCGCCAGCGGGCACCAGCAGCACCGGTGCTCCACCGTGCTGTTCAACCCTGGATGGCACAAGGGCGTGGTGGGCATTGTGGCCTCGCGCCTCATTGAGACCTACTACCGCCCCACGGTGGTGCTCACCCAGTCGGGCGACATGGCCACGGGCTCGGCCCGCTCGGTGCCTGGCTACGACCTATACCAGGCCATCGAGAGCTGCGCCGACCTGCTCGAGAACTTCGGAGGGCACACCTACGCTGCGGGCCTTACCATGCGGGCCGACCGCGTGGACGAGTTCCGTGAGCGATTCGAGGACTACGTGCGCCGCACAATAGACCCCGCCATGCTCACCCCGCAGGTGAATGTCGATGCCCGCATATCGCTGGCCGACATCAACGACAAGTTCTTCCGCATCCTGAAGCAGTTCCAGCCCTTTGGTCCGGGCAACATGTCGCCCGTGTTCGAGTCCGACCATGTGGTGGACACCGGCGGGGGCCGCCTGGTGGGCTCCGAGAAAGAGCACCTCAAGCTGTCGCTCACTCAGGGGGGCTCCCGCCAGTACGATGCCATAGCCTTTCACCTGGCCGAGCACTACCCCGAGGTGCACCGCCGCAGCCCGTTCAGCATCTGCTACACGCTGCACGAGAACGAGTTCCGTGGCGAAACCTCGCTCCAGCTCCGCGTCAAGGACATCAAATTCGACCAGTAGCTCCTTGGCTCACGTGTGTAGGTGATGCCCATCGATGGGTTGAACTACGGCCCGTTAGGCCCGTCATTGTGGGCGGATGAAGCGAACCATGGAGAGCGCGGGCGGCGGTGCCTGGGATGCCTGAGCCTGTCGAAGGCGTGGGGTGGGCAAAGGTGCCTTCGACAGGCTCAGGTGCCGCTGATGGTGCTGCTACCTGCCAATGTTGCAGCCCGTAGGGCTGCATTGTCCATCGCGCATAATCCCACCCCCGTGCCCAGGGCGATGCCCCAGGCAATATCTGTTGCAGCGCTCTGCGCTGCCCCATTCCGTCATGCTGCGGCGGCTGAGCCTGTCGAAGCCCCGCTGGGGCGGCATGTCGGGCTGTTGGCTGCGCGTAGCCCCAGAGGGGCGTAGGAATACAGCTGTGGGTGCCAACCCACGGTATGCGGTACGCGGTGTACGCGCCCCACGGTGGGGCATTGTGGCAGGAGCACGGACCGTAAAGGCCCGTCATGGCGAGGAA
>JAFTDN010000028.1 GCA_017454165.1 Bacteroidales bacterium
AAAGCATTAGAAGAAAAGATGCGCCCAATGGTAGATGAGCTCGGATTTTTGAAATAGGCACAGAAAAAGAACACAGTAGCACCGTATCCCGCAATGGGCTTGGTGCTACTGTGGTTGTGTGCGGTTAGGGTGCGCTAATGTCCCCCCAGCAATTGCGTCAGGTTAGTGGCGATGAGTTTTACGGACATGGCCAGCAGGATTACACCGAAGAACTTGCGTAGTACGTAGATACCGCCTTTGCCCAGCAGGCGCTCCATCAGGTTCACGTTGCGGATGACGAGGTACACCACCACCATGTTGAGCGCCATGGCCGCAATGATGCTGGCCGTGCTGCACTCGGCGCGGAGCGACAGGGTGGTGGTGAGCGTTCCCGCCCCGGCTATGAGGGGGAACACCATGGGCACAATGGTGGAGTGCCCCGAAGGACCATCGTTCTTGAAAATCTCAATGTTAAAGGTCATCTCCACGGCCAGTGCAATCAGTATAATGGCGCCAGCTATGGCAAACGAGGCTATATCGACGTTGAAAATGCGCAGCAGCCCCTCGCCCATGAAAAGGAAGAGCACCATCAGCCCGAACGCGATGCTGGCGGCTTTACCCGCCTGCACCTTGCGTCCGTTGCTGTTGAGATCTACAATGATGGGTATCGACCCTGTGATGTCAATCACGGCGAATAGCACCATGAATGCTGTTAGTATCTCTCTGAAATTTAGCATATTACAATAGCATATTAACGCGTTGCCGTGCCGTTGTTGCGGTAGCGGTAGTAGAGCAGCAGGTCGCAGCTCACCAGCAGCATGTTGAACGCCCACAGGTAGGTTACGTAGTCGAAACTGTTGAGCACCTTGTGGATGATGCCGAACACGTAGCCCAGGATGATGGCCATCATGAATATGGGGCTCTTGCCTGCAACAACTTTGGTTCTCAGGGCTTTGTAGATTGAGAGGGGCCAGCTCAGCGCGAAGCATACGAGCATGAGCACCTCGAAGATGCTTGTGGTCATGGTCTATTATTCCGTTTGTTTACGATTAAAATCATTATCAGCACGAAGCAGCCCAGCGTGAGCACTTCTAGGATGTTGGTGTGCATGGTGTGTCATATTTTTGGGTGCTGGGTGTTCGGTTTATTGGGCTAGGCGCTGTCGGTATGCCTCGCGCAGGCCATCGCGGAAGTCGGGGTGGGCTATGGCGATTAGGCTTTCGGCGCGTTCGTTGAGGGTTTTTCCCTTGAGCGGGGCTATGCCGTATTCGGTTACGATGTATTGCACATCGTTGCGCGATGTGGTTACCGATGCGCCTGGGGTTAGGTGCGGCACGATGCGCGATATGCGCCCACCGCTGGCGGTGCTGGGCATGGCGATGATGGACTTGCCGCCCTTGGACCACGATGTGCCGCGCACGAAATCCATCTGCCCACCTGCACCGCTGAACTGCCTGCTGCCGATGGTCTCGGAGGCCACCTGACCCATCAAATCCACCTCAATGCATGAGTTGATAGACACCATGTTGTCGTTCTGGGCGATCACGCGGGGGTCGTTCACGTAGTCCACGGGGTAGAGGTCGATAAACGAGTTGCAGTGCACGAAGTCATAGAGCCGTTGGGTGCCCGACAGGAATGTGGCTACCAGCTTGCCCCGGTGTAGGGTTTTGCGGGAGCCGTTGATTACGCCAGATTCTACTAGATCGATGATGCCATCGGAGAACATCTCGGTGTGTATGCCCAGGTCGCGCTTGTCTTTCAGGAAGTTTAGCACGGCATTGGGAATGCCGCCTATGCCCATTTGTAGGGTTGAGCCATCGTCTATTAGCGAGGCGCAGTACTGGCCTATGCGGCGCTCTATGTCGGTAATCTTAACGGGGTGTACTTCGTAAAGCGGATACGACACGGGCACTATGTGCGTGAGCTTGGAGATGTGGATGTAGTTTTCGCCATATACGTAGGGCATCTGGTCGTTCATTTCAGCGATTACGATTCTGGCTCGCTCGGCGGCGGGTTTTGTGTAGTCGCACGCGGTGCCAAAGCTACAGTTGCCGTTGCGGTCGGGGCGTGATACCTGTATTACAGCGACATCAACGGGGAATGCTGATTCGAATAGGGCGGGAACCTGCGAGAAGAAGCACGGGAAGAAGTCGGCTCGGTCATCGGCCAGCGCCTTGCGGGTGTTGGCACCCGCAAAGTTGGTGATATGACGGAAGCTGCGGGCCATTTCGGGCGCGTAGCATAAGCCAGGGTCGAATGTGAGCATGTGGTATATGCGCAGGTTGTGGAATTCTTTGTAGTGTTTGGCCATGGTAGCAGGGACTATCTGCGGCACACCAGCAGAGTGGCCGAATACCACGTTGGAGTTGTTGCTTATGCTCCTGATGGCTTCTTCGGCTGTGCAGAAACGGTCGGCGTATGCCTTACGCCATGAGTCGTAGAGGTTGCGCAGCGCGAATTTCTCGAAGTCGAGAGCTGAGTTTTGTCCTTCGCCGTTGAAGCTGAAGGAGCGTTCTTTGTTTGGGTTTTCCCCTTGGCCGTCATTACGCGGGCGGCCATTGTTGCTGTCGTTCATTTTTTTGACAGGTTTTAAGAGGTTAGACATGCTCCAATGCCTGCCCCTCGCACGCTGGAGGTGGCGGGGCTGATGGCACAAGAGGCAGGTCTTCTGGCTTGCTCCGGCCCGCTGCGCCTTCCCACCTATTTGTTTAAAAATCAAGGCAGTGGCATATTTGCAGGGGCCTTTACTGAACGGAGCTCACAGCTGCGCGACAGCCTGCGATTCACACGCAGTTCCCTATTAATGCTGGTTTACAGCAACCTATGCGACCACAACCCCATGGGGCATTGGACGGCGCAAAGGTACTAAAATGTTGTGATATGTTGCAATTGGGCATCGCTTTATGCCCCTGTGGCATACCGCGCCGCGCTTAGGCCGGCCAGCCAGCCCGTGGAGAAGGCCGCTTGCAGGTTGTACCCGCCGGTGTTGGCATCCACGTCTATCACTTCGCCAGCGAAGTATAGCCCGCTATGCAGCGCCGATTGCATGGTGTACGGGTCGATCTCGTTTGTGTTCACGCCGCCGGCGGTTACGATGGCCTCGGACCATGGCCTGTGGCCGGTTATGCCGAAGGAGATGGCCTTGAGCGTGTCCACTACGCCCGACAGCGCCTCGTCGCTCAGGCTGTTGGCCTGCGTGGTGCCCGCCAAGCGGCATAGCGTCAGCACGTGGGGGAGCATGGGGGCAGGCATCAGCTTGCGCAGCAAACCGCGCATGTCGAGCGTGGGGGTAGCCTCTAGCTCACGCACAAGTCGGTTGAACAGCTTCTCGTGGCTCAGGGCTGGTTTTAAATCGAGGAGCACTTCTACCCGCTGATGCTGGCGGTGCAGCTGTATTGCTCGTCTGCTGAGGCGCAGTATGGCTGCGCCCTCCAGGCCAAAGTCTGTGAGCATCACCTCGCCCTGCTGCTCAGCCACGGGGTGTCTGTCAGCCCATAGCGAGGCCATCACGTTCTTCAGGGTGAGGCCGTGGGCCTGGTGGAATGGTTGCCCCACGGTTAGCCCCACCAGCGATGGCATGGGCTCCACTATGCTGTGCCCCAGCTGTTTGGCTAAGCGCAGCCCATCGCCTGTGGATCCTGTGAGCGGGTACGACAAGCCGCCCGTGGCCACTACCACGGCTTTGGCCGTGATGCTCCTGTCCGAGGCATCGCGCAGGGCGAGGTGCCCGTTGGGCAGCTGCCGCAGATGGGCTACCTCGCTGTGGGTGATGATGTGCGCTCCCTGCTGCCGCGCCCAGCGCTCTAGGGCGTTGGCCACATCGGCGGCGCGTCCCGATGCGGGGAACACACGTCCGCCGCGTTCCACCACGGTGTCCACGCCCTGCCCGTGCAGCAGCTCCGCTATGTGGCGGTTGAAAAAGATGCTGAGGGCGGGACGCACGAATTCGGCGTTGTGTGTTTCGGCCTCAAACTCGCTGAGCGTCTTGCTGTTGGTGATGTTGCATCGGCCCTTTCCCGTGATGCGCACCTTGCGGGCGGGTTTTTCCATTTTCTCGAGCAGCACGGTGTTTGCTCCGTGCATGGCAGAACTACCCGCTGCTATTAGCCCTGCTGCTCCGCCGCCAATCACGGCTACATCTGTTTGGTGCATGACCGTCCCTTGATGTTTTGTGATAGCTCATGTAGCAGGCCGCGTAGGTACTGGGCTATGGCGGGGGCTAGGCTGGGGCTGTCAAGCGCGCTTTGGGCGATGCTGTCGGCGGGCAGGTGGGCTTCTGCTAGGTGCTTGCATATCCAGGCCAGCAGTTCGGGGTGCTGGGGCATCTGGGCGAATAGGGCCATGGCGGTGTCGAAGCGGGCGGCATGGTGCTGGCAGAACTGCGCTAGGGGCGCATAGGCTGAGAGTAGGTTGGCGCGGCGGGCCGCTAGGTTTTCGTGTGCCTGCTGGGGTAGCTGGTTGAGGGCGATGCCCCGCATGTGGTATATCTCGACGTAGCGTAACACCCCGATGTGGCCAGCCGCGTCGAGGTCATCGGCAGAGGCCACCATGCGGTTCAGGTCGAGCATCTCGATGGGGGAGGTGGGGATTGCGCTACGCAGGCGCTTGTCGTCGTGCCGCGCTACGGCCTCTAGGATTAGGTCGCGGCTGGCCCTGTCTGTTGGCCCGTGCGCATCTAGAAAGTCGGCGCATAGCGCCGCGCTGTGCTGGCCATGGGCGGGGCCAATGTCGCGCAGCAGGCCTACGTCATGGAATAGACAGGCCACCATCGCGTTGCGTATCAGCTCGTCGCTCACGGCGAGGCCGTATCGGTGCAGCTCGCCGAGCAGCTCGGCGCAGTGAGCCCACACGCGCAGGTGGTGCTCTAGGTTATGTGAGGGCATGTGCAGCTGGCTCAGCAGCTGGCCCACATGGGCGCTGAGCGTGGGCAGCAGCTCGGCCTCGGCCTGCGCTATGGTGGTTTGTATGCAGCGTGGGGTGTGGGGCATAGCATCATACACCAACACACCCATGGCCCTAGCGCAGTGGGTGGGCTCTAGGGCCATGGGCGGTGGCATCATCCGTCTCCCGCTCTTGGTGCCGCTGGGGGATGGGGGGCTACTTGTTGTCGAGCATCTCGCGGGCCATGTCGTAGATGGTGGGGTCGTCGAGGGTGACGATGCCGCCATCGGGGCCCTGCTCAAAGTGGTAGCCCACGGGCTTGCCCTGTTCGTAGTTGGTGCCGCCGAAGTAGTTGCGCACGGTCTCTACGTCCACGTTGAGCTTGTCGGCGATGGCTCTCATGCTGCCATCGGGGAGGTTGTCCTTGACCCTGCGTAGTTCGTTGAATGTGATTGTCTTCGCCATAGGTATGCTGGTGTGAAGTTAGACGTTAAATGGTAGCCTAAATTTACGGCCATGTTTTGTGATAAAAAAATTTATGCGCATTTTTTTTGCGGTGTAAATTGTTTTGTGTTGATAGTCAATGTATTATTTTATAGCTAGGTTTGCGCATCTCGCTGCATGGCGCTATATTTGCCCCTCCGTTTAGCGTTTGTGCGTATGGATCTGAAGCTGGTAGTAACTGATTTGGATGGAACCCTGCTGGATGCCCGTGGGCATTGCCCTGCGGCCAATCGATGTGCGCTGGAGCGGCTGGGGGAGCTGGGGGTGGTGAGGGCTGTGGCTACGGGGCGTTCGCCTTATTCGGCCCGGTTGACCCTGCCCGAGGGCTTCCCCATCGACTACCTCATCTTCTCATCGGGGGCGGGGGTGATGCGTTGGCCCGAAGGCGAGGTGCTCGCGGCCCAGCATCTCGACGATTCCACGGCGCGGGGCCTGGTGGGGCTGCTCTCCACCCACGGGGTCGATTTTATGGTGCACGGTCCCATACCGCGCAACCATGAGTTCCGCTTCCGTGCCACCGGCAGCCCCGCGCCCGACTTCGTCCGCCGACTGGAGCGCTACGCGGGCCACGCCAGCCCCCTGCTCGATGGCGAGCCGCTGGGGCAGGTGTCGCAGCTGGTGGGCATCATTGCCGGCGACCCCGTCCGCTTTGCGGACATTGCGCGGCGGGTGCGGGGGGCCTCGGTGGTGCGCTCCACCTCGCCGCTTGATGGGAGCTCTATCTGGATTGAGCTGTTCGCCCTGGGGGTGTCGAAGGGTAGCGGCGTGGGGTGGTTGTGCCGCCATCTGGGCGGCATAGCGCCCCAGCAGGTGCTGCTGCTGGGCAACGACTACAACGACCTCGACATGCTGCGGGGGATGCCCCACGCCTACGTGGTGGCCAACGCCCCCGCCGAGCTGCTGCGGCAGTTCCCCTCGGTGCCCTCGAACGTCGAGGCGGGCTTCGCCCAGCTGGTGCAGCGGGTGGTGCTGGGCGATTCCATGAAATGCGTAAACCACAAGGAGTAAGGAGGAATGCAGATTCTACTCGTCAACGATATGGCAGGGCATAGCAAGGTGGGCATGGGCGCCATGCTGCCCGTGCTGGCCTACCTAGGGCACCCCACCTTCAACCTGCCCACGGCGCTCGTTTCGAACACGTTCAACTACGGCCTGTTCAACGTGCTCGACACCACCGACTACATCCGCGGCACGCTGCCCGTGTGGAAGCGGCTCGGCTTCCGCTACGACGCCATATGCACGGGCTACATGTACTCCGAGGAGCAGGCGCAGCTCGTGAGCGACTACTGCCGCGAGCATGCCGCCCTGGGCACACGGGTGTTCGTGGATCCGGTGATGGGCGATGGCGGCAGCCTCTACAACGGTCTGCCGATGCAGCAGGTGGAGATCATGCGGCGCATGGTGGCCGTGGCCGACCTCACTTTCCCCAACTACACCGAGGCCGCGCTGCTCACGGGGATGCCGTTCAGTCCCAGCGGTATGGGTAGCGGAGAGGCGCGGCGGATGCTCGGCGAGCTGTGCGCGATTGGGGCGCGGTCGGCGCTGATCACCAGCTGCATGGTGGAGGGGCAGCACTGCGTGGTGGGGCGCGATGCCGCCGGCGGGGTCTTCCAGCTCGACTATGAGGAGATCCCTGGCCAGTTCCACGGCACGGGCGATCTGTTTGCGGCCTTCCTCATGGGGCATATGCTCAACGGGCTGCCGCTGCAGGAGGCTACCCGTCTGACGATGGACACCGTGTCGCGGCTCATCGACCTCAACCGGGGGCTGGCCGACCGTAACCGGGGCATCCTGGTGGAGCAGTTCTTGGGGCAGGTATAGGTGCGGGGCTTTGCTGGGGTGGAGGCCGTGCTGTTGGTCAAGCCTCTATGGATTTCTGTATTTCATCGAGAACAGCGAAGAGTTCTTCGATTTTAGCGACTATGCGTTTTTGTTCGTTGAGAGGAGGAAGGGCTATTCTCATATTTGGGGATTGAGTTAATGATATATTAACTTGGCCTGCTGATCCCTTTGTTGAAATAGAATTTATCTCAGACATTTCTGAGAGATAATAAAACAAATACTCGACTAAGATATCTTTGTAGAAGTATGGTCGAATTGGCACAGCAGCCTGATTAAGAAGCTGTTTAAAAATGGATAAAAAAGAATTGTA
>JAFTDN010000029.1 GCA_017454165.1 Bacteroidales bacterium
TCATCGACTGGGCGAGCGTGGCCACGCGGGCCATCTCGGTGCTGAATAGGTTAGCCACCTTGCTGGCCGATAGCTGCGCCTCGGTGCGGGTGTTGCGCTCGGCATCGGCCATCATGTTGCGGGCTGTGCTGGCGAGTATGTAGCCCACTATGGCTACGTAGATGACGATTACGGTGGGCAGGATGAGGAGGAGGTGCTTCTGGCGGATGCTCAGGCGTAGCTTCATAGGTCGATGGGCTAGGAGAGGGTGAGGGGTAGGGGATGTAGGTCTATTATACTAGGATGGCCCAGCGTTTGTTTCGGCCCTGACGGCCTCATCCATCGATGCCGTACTTCTCCAAGCGGCGGTCGAGCGACTGGCGGGTGATGTTGAGCAGGGCGGCGGCCTCGGTCTTCTTGTGGCCTGTGCGTTCGAGGGCCTTTATGATCACGCTGCGCTCTATTGCCCCTAGGTCGAACGTCTCGGGCTGCATCGGCGGGGCCGCGCTGGGCGCGAGGTGCATCAGCCTGTCGAGGTTGTGCGCCTCTATGCGGTCGTTGTCGCACAGGATGATGGCCCGCTCCAGCATGTTGCGCAGCTCGCGGATGTTGCCCGGGAAGCTGTAGCTGTTCATCAGCCCGATGATGGTGGGGTCGTAGCCCTTGATTTTTTTGCCTAGCTTCTGCGAGAGGTGCTTCACGAAGTGGTCCACCAGGATGGGGATGTCCTCGCGGCGCTCGCGCAGCGGCGGGAGGTTGATTTCGAACGAGTTGAGGCGGTAGTACAGGTCGGAGCGGAATTTGCCCTCATCGATTAGCTGCGCGATGTTTTGGTTGGTGGCCGCCACTATGCGCACGTCCACGGGGATGTCGGTGGAGGAGCCGATGCGCCTCACCTTGCGCTCCTCGAGCACCCGCAGTAGCTTGGCCTGCATCGGGGGCTGCATCTCCACCACCTCGTCGAGGAACAGCGTACCGCCATGGGCTATCTCGAACCACCCGGCCTTATCGGCGTTGGCCCCGGTGAAGGTGCCCTTCTTGTGCCCGAAGAACTCGCTCTCGAACAGCGATTCGGGGATGGCCGAGCAGTTCACGGCGTAGAAGCAGCCGTTGCTGCGGTTGCTGAGGAAGTGTATACCCTTGGCCACCAGCTCCTTGCCCGTGCCGCTCTCGCCGGTGATGAGCACCGAGGTATTGTCGGTCTGGGCCACCTTGTTCATCAGGTTGATGACGTTGTTCATGGCCCTCGATGAGCCCAGCATCTGGGCATCGTTGTTGGAGAGCACCTCCTTGGCCAGCATGTTGTAGCTGTGGCTGATCTCGTGGAACTGGGAGTTGAGCAGCAGGTAGCGCTTGGTGCGCTGTATGGCAGCGCGCATGTCGATAAGGCGGAAGGGCTTGGGGAAGAACTCCATGGCGCCGAGCCTCATGGCCTGTATCACGGTGTCCATGTCGCCGTGCCCGGTGATGATGATCACCTCCACGTCGGGGTGCTTCTGCTTGACGATCTGTAGCACATGCAGGCCGTCCATCTCGGGCAGCCGTATGTCGAGTATCAGGATGCCAATTGCCTCATGCTCCATGATTTTGAACGCCTCGGAGGGGGATTTGGCCGTGAGCACGCTGAAGCTGTCGTTTTCGAGGAACTCCTTGATCTCGTTGCGGAATGTCATCTCATCGTCGAGCACAAGAATTTTCAGGCTTTCCATGGGGCAATTATATTTTGGGCATTACGATTTCGAAAAGGGTGTACTCCCCCTCTTGGCTGTCCACCCTGATGTCGCCCAGGATGTCCTTGATGAAGTTGTACGAGATGCTTAGGCCAAGGCCGGTGCCCTGCTCCTCGGTTTTGGTCGTGAAGAAGGGGTCGAATATCTTGTCGAGCAGCTTTTGCGGGATGCCCACGCCGTTGTCGCGCACGGAGAGCATGACCTCCACGGGGCCGTTGTGGGTTTTTATGTCGATTTGCTTCTGAAATCCGGGCGGGGTGTCGGGGCGGGCCGCTTTCTCGTACACGGCGTGCGTGGCGTTCGATAGCAGGTTGAGCAGCACCTGCTCGAGCTTGTACTTGTCGGCGGTGATGGGGTCGATGCGCTCATCAAGCTGCGCGGTGAGCCGCACCCCGTGGCTCTCGAATTGCGCCGATACCATGAACAGCGCGTTGCGTACCACGTCGTTCACGTTGGTCTGTTCGAAGCTGATGGGCTTTTGGGCCCGCGAGAAGTTGCGCACGTGGTATATGATTCTCTTTATGCGATCCACGTTTTGGAATATGTTCTCAATCTTCGTTTTTAGGTACTCCTCGGGGTAGCTGTGCTCCTGTATGCGGAGCAGGATGTTGTCCAAGGCCATCGATATTCCGCCTAGCGGCTGGTTGATTTCGTGGGCGATGCCTGCGGCCAGGTTGCCGAGCGACTCCAGCTTCGATTTCTGCGCTAGCAGTAGCTGCTGCTGTTCCTGCTTTTTTATCTCCTCGAGCATGCGTTGCTCCAGCTGCTGGTTCATGAGCTGTATTTTTTGCTTCTCCTCTTCCTGCCGTTTCATCGCCAGCCTTTTGGCTTTAAAACGGGTCAGTATGATTGTGAGCACCATGATGAGCACCAGCGTGGTGGTGATGAATATGACGATGCTGTACTGCGATTTGTGCAGCTGCAGCTCCTGCATTTTGGCGTTCTGCCGCAGCGACTCGTTGTCGCGCTCCTTTTGCGATATGTCGTACAGGAGCTGCATCTTGGCGATGCGCTGCCCGGTGGTCTCGTTGTGGATGGAGTCGCGCAGTGCCGACCACATCTTGTAGCAGTCGAGGGCGTGCTTGTAGTGCCTCTCCTTTTCGTAGATGAGCGCTAGGTAGCGGTACACATCGGACTTCGATTCGCTCAGCTTTTCGTGCTTGGTGAGCGTTAGGGCCTGGTTGAGCAGCGCGGTGGAGGCGGGGTAGTCGTTCTGTGCGTAGTGGCATTGCGACAGGCGCACTAGGGCCTCTATGTAGCTGGTGGTGCGGTGGCCCTGCTGGGCGATGGCTAGCTGCTGGGTGTATTGTCCCATGGCCTGCGGTATTTCGGCCCGCTCGAAGTGTACATCGCCGATTCCCCGCAGGGCCAGCAGCATGTGGGTGGTGTCGGCTATGCTGGTGCTGATGCTGAGCATCTCGCGGAATAGCCTTGCGGCGTTGGTGTATCGTTCTAGCAGGAAGTGGGCCAGGCCCAGCTCGTGCAGGGTGTGGGCCAAAAGGGAGCTGTCATGCATCTCCATGGCTATGTCGGCGGCCTGCTGGAAGTTATTGAGGCTTTGGTCTAGGTTGCCTAGATCCTTGTCGATGTGTCCCAGCTCGAGGTGGCAGGTGAGCTGGGCTTGCAGGTTGTTGGGGTTTCGCTCCATGCTGCGCAGCAGGGCGCTATATGTGCGTTGGGCCTCAATGTTGTTGCCCTGGTCGCGGTGCATCTGGGCGTGCAGCAGCTGTAGCTCGGAGCGGAGCCCAGCACCCAGCATGGGGTTGCTCAGCAGCTGCTCGGCTCGGTGCAACGATTGTTGTGCCAACGCGGGCTGCTGTGTTTTTAGGTACACCGAGGCGATGCGCATCAATGTTTGCGCCTGCTGGTGCTGGTTGTTGAGCTGCTCGTAGCAGCTCATGGCGCGGGTGTAGTAGCGCAGGGCGTTGTCGGTATGGTTCATGCCTAGGCTGCTTAGGGCCATCAGGCTTAGGGCCTCGGCCTCATGGGGCTTGGAGTTCTGCCGCTTGGCTTGCACTAGGGCCTGCAGGGCGTACTCCATGGCCATCTCGGGATGCCGCTCCGTCAGCTGATTCGCCCTGCGTAGTAGCTCCTGCATTTGTAGGCCCTCCGTGCTGGTTGGGGTGGGGGAGCTGTCGGGCGATGTGGGGTGCTGGGCGCTGGCCTGTCCGCAGGCCAGCGCCCAGAGCATCAGGCATATCGTTACAATTCGTTTCACCATGCCGCTGGGCATATCTGCATGGTTGGTTTTAAGTAAATGGGGGCTCAGGGGTTGCGCTATTCCCCTAAAATCTGCTTCAGCTTGTTGCGCAGCTGGGTGGGATTGATAGGCTTAGAGGCTATGCGTAGCTTGTCGTCTAGGAGCAGCATTTTGGGGGTTCCATCGATGTTGTAGCGCTTGGCCAGTAGCTCCTCGTTTTTGGTGGTAAAGGTGGAGTTTAGCCAGGTGAGCTGGTTGCCGCGCACGAATGCGGGTAGCTGGGGGTCTTCGGTGTCCACCGAGATGGCCACTATTTCGAACCCTTTGGGCTGGTATTGAGCGTACAGCTGTCGCAGCGCGGGCAGCATATCTACGCAGTGTGGGCACCAGGCCGACCAGAATAGCAGCAGCTTGTGGCTCCCGTTGGTTTTGCTCAGCTTCAGCCGTCGTCCATCGATGGTGGTGAACTCGAAGTCGGGTGCCTTGGCTCCTATGGACAGCGGACGCTCCTGGGCTATGCGTTGCATTTGCTCGGGGCTGTTGGCTATGGCTGCGGCGTGAGCTCCCCCCTTTTGTAGCAAGGTTTCAGTAGTGGTGTAGTAGTCGCTCTCGGCGAAGAACATGCATAGGGCATTCGTCAGCCTGGCCCGCACGGTGTCGGCCATGGGTCTACCTAGCAGCTCGGCTGCTTGCTGCGCGTACAGGTTGTCCTGTTGCTCCTTGTCGAGTTGGTCGTCCTGTAGCCCCTCCACGAACCGCCACAACGCATCGGCCCACACGGGGAGGCCCAGCAGCGCGGGGACGTTCAGGTTCACGCCATCCCAGCTGGTGTGCGGCTTGGCGTTCAGGTTGATGTACGAGGTGGCCAATAGCTCGGGCCTCCCTGCGCATAGATTTTGGGCCGATTGGGAGAGCTGCTTTAAGGCATCGTTGCGCTCATGGGCTAGCGCTTGGGCGAACGGACTGTCGGGGGGATACAGCTGTAGCAGCTGATCCAGCAGCCGCCGCTTGTGCTCGTGGGCACGGAGCATCCGCATGTAGCTCACGAAAACGCGGTTCTCCTCCGACTGTACCACGCGTAGGCTGTCGGCCAGGGCGAATACCACCGACCTCAGCGCGATGCGCTGCTCGCCGTGCACCAGCAGCTCTATGATGCCCGTGCGGCCCACCGTCAGGCGGTACTGACCCTGCGGTGCATCGTTGGGCAGGGTGAATTGGTACAGTCCATCGGGGCTAAGCCTGCTCGAGTCGACTTCGACTAGTTCTTTACCCCTGTAGCTGTAGAGCCAGGCCATGGGGCCGAAGCTCTGCTGCACATCGAGCGTGATGCGGGTTTGGGCTGTGGCCCATGGGGCTAGGAGCGTCAGCGCTAGGGCTATTGTGAGTAGGCGGTGTGAGGCTTGCATGTGGCTGTGTGCGCAGATGGTGGGGCTGCAAGTTATCTAAAAAAATGGTCATGCACAAAAAAATGCCGATGCAATAATTTATTGGCCCATCCCGCTATGCATTCGGCGCAAACTTTATACATTTGCTATTTGGCTATGCCCCGTCTCATCGTTGCACATATCATCAGGGCTGGAGTGTTGGTGTCTGCCGCGCTATGTGCTGCGCTTCGCGCCGAGGCCCAGCAGCTAGCTGGCGTGGTGCTCGATACGGCCCGGGCACCAGTGGTGGGGGCATCGGTGATGGTGGGCAGCACGGGCACCACCACCGATGCTCAGGGCCGATTTCGGTTGCGGGTGCACCGAGCCGCCGACACGTTGTGGCTGAGCGTATCGTGCCTGGGCTTTGAACCGCAGGTGCTGGCCGTGCTCCCGGATGGTGCGGCGGAGCTCTCCGTGGTGCTCCGCCCCGAGCTCCTCGACATCGATGAGGTGCGCGTACTGGCGCAGCAGCGCCGCTCCGAGAACATCGAGCGCATCAGCATCAGGCATTTGGGGCAGCTGCCCAGCGTGGCGGGTAGCTTCGAGGCGGTGCTCAAAACCCTACCCGGTGTGGCCTCATCCAACGAGCTCAGCTCACAGTACTCGGTGCGCGGTGGCAATTTCGATGAGAATTTGGTCTACGTCAATGGCATAGAAATCTACCGCCCGCTGCTGGTGCGCTCGGGCCAGCAGGAGGGGCTCAGCTTTGTGAATCCCGATTTGGTGGGGGCCGTCAGCTTCTCGGCTGGCGCGTTCAACGCAGAGTACGGCGACAAAATATCATCGGTGCTCGATGTGCAATACCGTAGGCCTATCCAATTCGCCACCACGCTCAGCGCCAACCTGTTGGGTGTAAATCTATCCACCCAGGGGGTGCTGCCCAGCCGCCGTGTGGACTATCTGCTCGGCGCCCGCTACAAAACCAACCGCTACCTGCTGGCCTCGCTCGATTCCAAGGGCGACTACTCGCCATCGTTCTTCGACCTGCAGGGGCTGGTGAACATCGACCTCGGGCATCGGCTCCAGCTCAGCCTGCTGGGCAATGTGGCCATCAACTCCTACAGGTTCGCGCCCACCGTGCGTAGCACCGAGTTTGGCACCATGGGCAGCACCATTCGTTTCTCGGTGTACTACGAGGGGTTGGAGCTCGACCGCTCCACCGTGGGGCTTGGCGCGGCTACCCTGCGCTACACACCCGTGCCGGGGCATACGCTCAGCCTGTACTCGGCCAATCATTTCACCCGCGAGGCCGAGACCTACGACCTGCTGGGCGAGTACTACCTCAACGACCTCGACAACACCATGGGCTCATCGGCTCACCTCGACAGCCTGATAAACGTGGGCGTGGGCGGATTCCTGAACCACGCCCGCAACTACCTCCATGCCCGTATCAATACCGTGGGGCTGCGCGGGCAGCACGTCTTGCCCATGGGGCACCTCAGCTGGGGGCTGAACGCCAACATCGAGCGCATTGCCGATGAGCTCAGCGAGTGGGAGCTGGTGGACTCATCGGGCTACGTGGTGCCGCAGGCCCCCTCCGATGGCCTAGGGCTGCGCAATGTTTTGAGGACCAATAATATGCTCAGCTCAACGCGATTGTCGGCATTTGCCCAGCACGGTGCCCGCTTCGACCTCGGTTCACTCACGCTCCGCACCACTGTGGGGCTGCGCGCATCGTGGTGGAGCTACAGCCGCGAGCCGCTCATCAGCCCCCGCATGTCTATAGGTATTGTGCCCAGCGGCCTGCGCGACCTACAGCTGCATCTGGCCGCAGGTCTATATCACCAGCCTGCGTTCTACAAGGAGCTGCGCAGACCCAACGGGCAGCTCAATCCCAGCCTCCGCGCCCAGCGCTCGGCGCAGGTGCTGCTGGGGCTGAACTACTACTTCATGGCATGGGAGCGCCCATTCCGCCTGTCGATGGAGGCCTACTACAAGCACCTCTCGCGCCTAGTGCCTTACAGGGTCGATAACGTGCGGCTCATATACGCAGGGCAGAATATGGCCCATGGCTACGCCCGAGGCATCGAGCTCAAGCTCAACGGCGAGATGGTGCCAGGCCTCGAGTCGTGGTTCTCGCTCTCGCTCATGCGCACTATGGAGGACATCGATGGCGACAGCTATTGGGATGCCGAGAGCGGCCAGGCCGTCAGCCCTGGCTACTACCGCCGCCCTACCGACCAGCGCCTCACGCTGAGCATGTTCTTCCAGGACTACCTGCCCGGCAACGATAAGTTCAAGGTGCACCTCACCGGTGCCTACGGCAGCGGTCTGCCCGGCGCCAGCGCCAACCCTGCTCGCTACGACCTGATATTCAACATGCCCTCGTACAAGCGCATCGATATTGGCTTTACCGCCAGCCTCTACAGCGCCGATAGCCGTCATCGCTCGCTCATCAAGCACCGGCTGGCCAACCTCTCGGAGCTGGAGCTGGGGGCCGAGGTGTTCAATCTGTTCAATTTCAGCAACACCGTGTCGTACCTCTGGGTGCGGGCGGTGGGCAATCAGGAGGGCACCTCGATGGGGCTATACGCCGTGCCCAACTACCTAACGCTTAGGCGTATAAATGTAAAGCTGACGCTGAGGTTTTAGAATGATATGCTATCGCGCTGCTGCTGCACAAAAAAGGGAGGCGCACTGCCTCCCTTGGGTCATCAAACATCTTGCCCAGCGTGTTGATAGATTAGGGGATTTTCGTGAAGTTCTACGGGAGGCCGTTTGTTTGCTTTAGTCATCATCGTCATCATCGTCCCACTCAATCCGGCTTACCGTTATTGAGTCGGCATAGGTTTTGCCATCCATGTGCTTTATACGGAGTTGGATGTAGAAGCTATTCGAGATCGTTCGCTTGCATTTTATGCAATCAATATCGCTTATGTCGCAATATTTTAGCACGCAGGCATCGTATGAAACCGTCTGCCATTTATCATCGCCGCATTGGGTGAATAGCGGGAGCAGCGCGGCGCACAGCGCGATCGGTAGGAAGAAGCGTTTGGTGCAGATTGTCATGGGTGTGCTTGTTTAGTGGGGTTCGTGGCGGTTCGTTTTTGTGCTTATGTATACTAGCGCAAAAGTTGCGCAGCAGCCACGCGTATGCAAATTTCGTGCCAATATTAGGTATATGTGTTAAAATTGTTTGATTGTTTGTAGAGGTGTAAAAGATGTAAAGTGAGTATGTAAATGGGGCAGGCAGCCCTATGGGTATGGGTGCTGCGCAATCGGCACGGCTCAGTAAGCTATGTTACTTTGTATGCTTCTGCTTGTTAGTTATTTATGTGGTACATCATCCTCATTCGTTAGTTTTTGTGGGTGGACATCGTAGGGCTTTTCCGAAACCTGTGGCTGGGATGCTGCGTTCCAAGGATAATTGAAATCGCGAAATAGCCATGAGTAAACTATTCCCAATGCTAGGAGCGGCTCTTGTGCTGTCGGGCTGCACATCGAAGCTGGTGGATACCAATGCCGCCATTCAGGCCGGCGCCGCCGTGGTGCAGGCTTTCACTATCACCGATGACCAAGTGGCCTCGCTCTGCAAGCAGTACATGGCCGAGTCAGATGGGCAGAACACCAAACTACCAGCCAGCAACGCCTACATGCAGAGGCTTACGCGGATCATGGGCAAGTTCAAGAATATAAAGGAGCTCAACGTGAACTACGCCGTGTACCAGTCGGAGACCATAAATGCCTTCGCCAGCGGCGATGGCAGCGTGCGCGTGTACTCGGGTCTCATGGATGCGATGACCGACGACGAGCTGTTCGCCGTCATTGGTCACGAGCTGGGGCACCTCAAGAACAAGGATGTACGCGATGCCTACCGCACCAGCTACATGATTGTGGCCGCCCGTTACGGCATCAGCGCCTTTAGCCAAACGGCGGGGGCCATATCGCAGGGCCTGCTGGGCGACCTGGGGCAGGCCCTGGCCACCAACGCCTACTCGCGCAAGCAGGAGTTCGAGGCCGATGCCGCAGCATATCAGTTTTGCGTGGCCAATGGTGTAGACCCCTTTGCCATGTACAAGGCCCTCAACGTGCTGATGCGCCTAAATGGCGATAGCCAAACGCAGAGCAAGGTGCTGCAGATGTTCTCGACGCATCCCGACAGCGCCGAGCGGGCCGCTCGCATCAAGGCCATGGCCGAGGCCGATGGCTATAGGCTGAAGTAGCCAATGCGATGGGCTTGGCCAAAATCAGCATCGGTGCAGAACCCCAGCGCCGATGCTGATTTTACGCGAGAGAGGCTGCTCTCGCCTAGGGTATCCGCATGAACTTATGCGTTTGCAGCGATATGCGCCACTGCGGGTTGCGCTTCACGTAGTCCACAACCAGAGGCATAGCGCGCTCAAACACGTCCCACTCGGGCTGTAGCAACAGGCGGCAGCCTACATTGGATTGGGGAGCTAGCAGCTCAGCCCAGCGCAGGTCGCTATCGCTGCCCACCACCACCTTGAGCTCGTGCGCCAGTGCGATGTTCTGCGGCATGGGTGGGCGGTGCTGTTTGGGCGATAGGCAGATCCAGCTCCAATGCCCGCTGATGGCATATACGCCCGATGTTTCGAGATGCGCCCGTAGCCCCGCGTTGCGTAGCCCTTGGCTGAGCGGTTCGAGCGGATGCAGACATGGCTCACCGCCCGTGACCACCGCCATTTGTGCCCCGTGCTGTTGGGCGCGCTGCACCAGCTCGCTCACCGCTACGAGCTGCCCCTCGCGCACCGACCAAGCCCCCTTGGAGTCGCACCAAGGGCAGGCCACATCGCAGCCCGCCAAGCGGACGAAATAGGCCGCATGGCCCGCGTGGCAACCCTCACCCTGAATGGAGTAGAACTCCTCCACCACGGGGAGGGCCTGCTGGGGTACATCGGGACGGTCACTTGGCATGGCGGGGCTATTCGTGGAGGTTGGGGGTGGCGGTGGGCGGGAAGAGCAGCCCGAAATCGCGTTCGGCGGCCCTTTGGGTCCATTCGGTGGGCACCAGCTGCCAGCAATTCATAGGCTGGGGCGCTAGGGGGGCCGGCTGGCTGCGTATTAGCTCGGCGATTAGGTGCCTGATGTCGTGCGCCGATGAGGCCACCTGCCGCTGGCGTAGCTCGCTGGGGAAGAGGCTGACCCCTACGGTCAGATGCCCGCCCCCACCGTTGCCGCGATACGAGTTGATGGCCACGCTGTAGAGCGAGTCGGGGTAGAAGGGGCGGCCATCGGCCATGCCCATGATGCGCACCTTGTGCCCATCGGGCTGGCGCACATCTATTTGGTAGCGCAGGCCCGCCGCGCAGTCGAGGTTATAGTAGTTGTTGGCAAGCGTACATCCCCCCTCCTGATTGGTGATGGGCTGCCCGTGGGCATCGAGCTTGAACTTGAGCAGATGGTCGTTGGGGCCCGTCATGGTGTTGAACCACTGCGTAGCGCTGTACTCTAGGTAGTGCTTAATCTCGTGCCCGTATAGCTTCATGGTGTACAAGAAGTTCTCGAATCGGTAGAGCTTGAACATGTCGCCCATGTTGATTTGCCCCTGCTCTATGGTCGATACCAGCGACAGCGGGGCCACGAACGATACCTCGGCCCCCGTATGCTCGAGCTGTACCCTGTGGATGAAGTCGATGAACGCCGTGGGCCCAAAGTATGCCCGTTGGCTCGACATGCGCTGGCTGAACGTGCCGAGCGGCTGGCTCACAAATCGTTTAAGCGTGTCGAGGTCGGGCGCAAAGGTGGTGCTGAATTCGGGGTCGGGCTGCACCTGCTCGGTGCTCAGCAGCTCGCCCTCCACGGTTTTGTGCACCACGCGCCCGAAAAAGTTCCGCCGCAGGCGAATAGTGGCACGGGCCACGTAGCGCCCGTTCGATGCGGGGTCGAGTACGAGCACCGAGTCTCCATCGGGGTTGGCGTAGCGGCGGCAGTGCAGGTCGTGGTCGTGCCCTATCAGAATGAGGTCGAAGCCTGGCACTCGCTGGGCCACAATGATGGAGGCATTCTCGTTGCGGTGCTGGTCGTAACTGCCGCCCTGGTAGGTGTAGTCGTGCCCAGCGTGGAATAGGCCCACCACGATGTCGGGCCGCTCGGTGCGGCGCACCTCGTCCACCCAACGCTGGGCCGTCTGCACCATGTCATCGAACCGCATGTTGGACCACATTTGCGGGGGCAGCCAGTTGGGTACGCTGGGCGTGGTGAGCCCGATTACAGCCACGCGCACCCCATCGCGCTCCAGTATGGCGTAGGGCTTAAAGGCGCATTGCTCGGTGCGGGTGTCCACTATGTTGGCGGCCAGCCAGGGGTGCTTCAGCTCGCGCTCCACGCGCCGGTACACCGCCGGCCCGGCCTCAATGTCGTGGTTGCCCACGGTGCCAGCATCGTAGCGCAGCAGGTTCATGGCGCGGGCCACCAGGTGTGGGCGCAGCGTGTCCACGTAGTTGGCGTAGTAGGTGGCGGGTGTCCCCTGTAGGATGTCGCCATTGTCGAGCAGGAACACCGTGCGCCCCGCTATGGCCCGCTCCTCCCTGATGATGGTGGCCGCATGTGCCAGTCCGTGCTTCTGGGGGCTGTTGTACACTAGGTTGTGATTGAACAGCGAGCCGTGCACATCGGTGGTCTCCAGGATGATTACCGTTTGTTCGCGCCGGCTGCACCCTGTGCCGAGAGCCAGCGCGGAGACCAGCAGCAAGAGTATAGACTTCCGTTTCATGGGCATGAGAGAACCTCTAGATTTTCAGATTGCGTCCCCAAAAATAGCCAAAATTCGTTGTCCCACCAACAGCGCCATGCTTTTGAGGCGGTCGGCGCATTTTTCGTAACATCATTAAAAAGGGATACGTAATACACAGTGTTTTTTACAAGCAATCCGCTAACCAAACAATTAGTCATGAAGTGGTTCAATAGCATGAAATTAGGCACAGGCATAACCGTCATCATTGTCACCTTGGTGGTGATATGCCAGACGACCATGATGGTCATGCTGCTGTTGAAGTTCAAAGATGCCTATTCGGGCCGGCTGAATAACGAGCTGCATTTGCAGGCCGAGGTCAACGTGGAGCAGCTCAAGAACCAGATGTCGGGCTACGATGAGAAGGCCCATTCGCTGGCCCAATTTTTCCAAAACGTCATGGAGAACGTAGATGCGGAGGATCGACGCCAGCAGTGCATAGCCATGATGCGTACCTACTTGGAGACCACGCCGGGCGTGATGTCCGTGTGGACGGTGATGGAGCCCAACGCTTTGGACGGGCGCGATGCCGCCTTTGTCAACACCCGAGGGCACGACCGCACGGGCCGATTTGCTACAGCCTGGGGCGAGTATAACGGCAAGACGGGCATGGTGCCCGCTGCGGGCTACGATGACATGAATGGCATAGGCGCATATTACGCCACAATCCTGAAAACGGGCCAGGGAATGATTTTTGAGCCCTACCTTTACCCTGTGAATGGTGCCAACGTGTACTGCTCGTCTATCTGCATCCCCGTAAAACGCAATGGCACCACCGTGGGCGTGGTGGGCCTATCGATTGACCTAGGCCTACTACAGCAGGTGGCCGATGCTATAAAACCCTTCGAGGAGGGCGTATCGGTGATAGTCTCGGCTCAGGGGATGGTAGTAGGGCATGGCCTAGATGCCAGCCGTGTGGGCAAACCTCTATCGCAGTCCGACACATACTTCGGCCCTCATCAGCTAGATACCTGGGCCCAGGCCATGGCCAACCGTCGCTCCTACTCCTGCGAGCTGGAGGTCCCTGGGCTGGGGCACTCTCGCATACAGGCCGTTCCCATGATAGTGGGCGACTACGCTCCATGGTCGCTGATGGTGTACGCTCCCACCAAGGTGCTGCTGGCCCCCATCAACGGCCTGCGCCTGTATGCCTGGATCGCAGGCTGCATATCGGCACTAATCGTGTGCATTGGCACGTTCATTCTCACCAAATACATGTCGAAGCTCATACAGCTGGTGGTGGACATATTCAACAACATGGCCAAGGGCAACCTAATATTCAAACTGCCTAAGGAATGGCATTTTGTGCTTAAACAGGAGAACGAGATAGGCCAGCTATGCAATGCAGGCGTAGCTCTCAATGCCAAGCTCTCGGAGCTGGTGACGGAAATCTCCAATGGGGTGGATAGCCTGCTACAGGCCAGCAACCACCTGAACGATGGTAGCCAAACGGTGTCGCAGGGTGCCTCGGAGCAGGCCAGCAGCACCGAGGAGATTAGCTCCTCAATGGAACAGATGGTGGCCAACATCCAGCAGAACGCCGACAACGCCCAGCAAGCCAACGCCATCACCGAGCGCATCAACCGCGAGGTGAAGAACGTGAGCCTGGCCTCACGCGAGAGCCTCGAATCGGTGCGCGAGATTGCCAGCAAGATCGACGTAATCAACGACATCGCCTTCCAGACCA
>JAFTDN010000030.1 GCA_017454165.1 Bacteroidales bacterium
CCAACCCCCGCCTGCCTGCAACATCAGCAGGCGGCGGGCCATAGGCGGGAACCACCCCAGCCTATCCGCAACACCGATACGCAGGGCGGACGGCGCAAGGCCGCAATCCCACAGCGGTTAGTTGGGAATGTGATACTGCAGACCGGTTACGGGATGTTTGTACACCTTTATGGTATGCACACTCCACTCGCTATCGCAGTGCGTGTCCAGGTTCGATACCATTACACGATAGTGCACCTCCGTGAATAGCGCTGAGGGGTCGGTATGCGTCAGTGGGCCCAGCGAGAAATCGCCAGTCTGACTGGTGCTCCCCACCGATTCCCAGGTAACACCATCGGCACCAATGCGTTCCACATCGAACCTGAAGTTGGCATCCAAGTAATCAGCATCTAGATCCAGAACGCCATCGCAGCCCGTGCATAGCACATCGGTAGTGCTGGGGCCGTACTTAACATCGGGCCTATCCTTTACCCTAATCTCCCGTACCGCCACCTGCAGCGATGAGGAGATGGCGGCTTTGCTCCATGCATCAGATACCGACCCAATGCTGATACGGTGCGTACCCAGTCCGCTAAAGGCAGTTACTGGTATCCTAAGCTGATTGGCACCACAGCTCACAGCCACCTCTTTATAGAACACATTGTCTATATAGAATTCCGCCTTGGCTCCCGATTGGCTCGTCGCCCCCACCACCACATCGTAGTCCACCACCACCTCATCGGGCTGGCACAGGCTTATCTCCTCGTAGTTGACATCAGTAATCTTGGCCGAGAGCACATCAATTACCATGACCCAGCCCGCACGGGTAGCAGACCCACCCGAGTATCCTGTGCCCCATGCAATCTCGGCTTCGCCCGACTCTATGGTGAACACCAAGTCATCGTACTTGGGGTCAGGATCGTGGCTAAAGTTTCTGCTCCAAGAATACCCGCTGCATTTAGCTTGGGGCACACGCGGGTAGCCCACAGGGCATAGGTTTTTACGACCACCTGGGCATAAGTTCACATAGCCATACCCCTTGACAGGCTCAACGCTCCCGTCCTTCTTCACCTCAGAAAAGACCAGCGTATCGCCCCCGCGCATAGCAACCTCATAAGCCCGGACTCGCAAAGGCAGCCCGTCATTCGATTTCACCCTGAAACGATACGACTTCCCCTCCTGATACTTCCCTTCCATCCCTCCGTCATCAGTAAATATAAAAGCATCACCACACCCTATCCCAATCGTTTTGGTATCCAATTGATTAATGGACGACACATAACCTTCGGCCCATGTCCTGCATCCAAAACCAAAAAGACCAGCTTCTACGCAATACCTATAGAGCGAGCTGTAATCGGTTGCCCGGCCAGCATACGTTATCACATCTTGTCCTAATTGTCCCCACTCTTGGGTTCTTTCTGCTCCGTTCTTCCCAGGCTTATAAGGGCAATCCCATCCTTTATCGCCTATGTGATGATCGTAAGCAGTTTTGCATTTAAACACCGATGCGTCATTGCTTGCATTTATGCACCCATACCCTGTCGTCTGCGCCTCTCCATTCAAGGCGGACAGCAGCAGCAAGAGCAACAGGGCTATATGTCGGTAAGCAGCACATGGCATCACGCACAGGCATACGAGCACACGTATGCAGATGTTTCCATTACAAATCATGGGCCAAAATCATTCAAATGCCTATATAACATGCATTTAAACTAACCGACTAGCCCCCACAAATGCCCAATTTCGGCTTAATAGGGTGATTCCATACAGCATATTGGCAGCCAAATACGTATAAATAAGCATCTTAACAAAAACCAATTGAGGTCAAGGGCACAATCAGCCCGTGTGCTGGACGCGCTGGGCTCCCTCCCCCATCCCAAATGCCGAAAAATACCTATATTTGCGGCTCCGTATTATATAGGAACATCGTCTACTATCAAGCAACCAACATGTACAGAACGCACACCTGCGGCGAGCTGAGGCTCACCCACATAGGCTCCACCGCCACGCTTTGTGGCTGGGTGCAGCGCGTGAGGAACCTGGGGGCCATGACCTTCATCGACCTGCGCGATAGGTACGGTATCACCCAGATACTGATCGACGACCAATGCCCCGCCCACATCGGGCAGCAGGCCCAAGCGCTGGGCCGCGAGTTCGTAGTGCAGGTCGAGGGCGAGGTGCTCGAACGCGCCAGCAAGAACCCCAAGCTCCCCACCGGCGAGGTGGAGGTGCGCGCCCAGCGCATAGCGGTGCTCAACGCCGCCGAGCTGCCGCCGTTCACCATTGAGGACGACACCGATGGCGGCGATGAGCTGCGCATGCGCTACCGCTACCTCGACCTGCGGCGTAACCCCGTGAAGAACGCCCTGCTGCTGCGCCACAACATGGCCCAGGAGGTGCGCCGATACCTCGGCCAGCAGCAGTTCGTGGAGGTGGAAACGCCGTTCCTGATAGGCTCCACCCCCGAGGGGGCGCGCGACTTCGTGGTGCCCTCGCGGCTGCACCACGGGCAGTTCTACGCCCTGCCGCAATCGCCGCAAACGTTCAAGCAGCTGCTGATGGTGGGTGGATTCGACCGCTACTTCCAGATAGTGAAGTGCTTCCGCGATGAGGATCTACGCGCCGACCGCCAGCCCGAGTTCACGCAGATCGACTGCGAAATGTCGTTCGTGGAGCGCGACGACGTTCTGCAGATATTCGAGGGCCTGATAAAGCACCTATTCCGCTTCGTACTGGGCGTCGACCTAGGCGATCAGCCCATGCGCCACCTACCCTACCCCGAGGCCATGCGCCTGTACGGTTCCGACAAGCCCGACCTGCGCTTCGGCATGGAGTTCGTAGAGCTCACCCAGCTGGCCCAAGGGCATGGTTTCGGCGTGTTCGACAGCGCCGAGCTGGTGGTAGGCATCTGCGCCAAGGGCTGCGCGGGCTACACCCGCAAGCAGATTGACGAGCTCACCGACTTCGTGAAGCGCCCGCAGGTGGGGGCCAGCGGGCTGGTGTACATCCGCCACAACGATGACGGCTCATTCAAGTCGAGCATCGACAAGTTCCTAGGTCCCAACGACCTGGCCGCCATGGGGCAGGCCATGGGCTCGGCCCCAGGCGACCTGATGCTAATCATGGCTGGCCCCCGCCGTAAGACCCAGCAGGCCCTATGCGAGCTGCGCCTCGAGATGGGCAGCCGCCTAGGGCTGCGCCGCAAGGATGCATTCGCCCCGCTGTGGGTAGTCGATTTTCCCCTGCTCGAGTGGAGCGAGGAGGAACAGCGCTACTTCGCCATGCACCACCCCTTCACCTCACCCCACCCCGATGACGTGGGCCTCTTCGGCACCGACCCCGGTGCCATACGCGCCAACGCCTACGACATGGTGATCAACGGCGTGGAGGTGGGCGGCGGCTCCATCAGAATACACGACAGCCAGCTGCAGCAGACCATGTTCAGCACGTTGGGCTTCAGCGCCGAGGAGGCGCAGCGGCAGTTCGGCTTCCTGCTCAACGCCTTCCGCTACGGTGCGCCGCCCCATGGCGGCATAGCCTTCGGCTTTGACCGGCTGTGCTCGCTTTTCGGCGGGGCCGACTCCATCCGCGACTACATAGCCTTCCCCAAGAACAACGCGGCCAAGGACGTGATGATTGACGCGCCGGGCCCGCTACGGCCCGAGCAGCTCGATGAGCTGCACATCGACCTACGGCCCGAGCAGCAGGTATAATCAACTAACTACACCTATGCACATTACGAAATGGGCGGCCCCATTGCTGGGGCCGCCCATTTACGTTCTGCATCGTGGACAGGCCTACTCGGCGGTCTGCTCCTCGGTGGCCTCAGTGGTGGCGGCTGAGATGCTATCGGCGGGCACCTCTTCCTCAACTGCAACAATCTCGGTTGCATCGGGTTCATCCACGGCGGTTTGCTTCTTGGGGGCCTGGTTGCAGGCTACCATCGAAATGCTGCTGGCTACCAGCAGGCTGAGCATTAGTTTCTTCATGACTAAAGAGGATTGGGTTAGTTTGTGAATCTGTCAGCGGCCAAAATTATATGAAAATTGCACAGCGCGTATACCCGTGGACATTTTTTTTGCACACAAAACACCTACAAACCTTTAAAATCGCGCACATCGAGGGCGTTACAAGCGTTTCAGCAGCTCCTCCACGGCGCGGGCTAGCTGCGTGTCGCTGCCCGCCGCAGCTGCCTCAGGGGAGATGGCGACCTGTACATCTGGGATAAGCTGCTGGTTTTCAAGATATTTGCCATCCAAACCGCGTACACCCATCTGCGGGATGCCGAAGGTGAGCGTGGGGTCAATCAGCGTCTCCCACCACACGGCGGTCATGGTGCCCGCCACTGGCATGCCTATGAGCGGGCCAATGCCCAGCGCACGGTAGCTGTACGGGAATCCGTGGGCATCGGAGTAGTTGCCCTCGCCCACTATCACCGCCGAGGGCTTGTGCCACTTGGCTATGGGCTCGGAGTTCACGAACTGGCCACGCGGGGTAAAGTCAACGTAGCGCTTGCCGCTGAGCAGGGTGGCCAGGTCATCGTGGAGCCAGCCGCCACCGTTGAATCGGGTGTCCACCACCACGGCCTCCTTGTGGCGGAGCTTGCCCAGCAGGGCGGAGTACACCTCGCGGAAGCTCTCGGAGTCCATGCCGCGCACATGCACGTAGCCAATTCGGCCCTTGGAGAGCTCCTCCACCTTTTGCTCGTTGCGGCGCACGAACCGGGCGTAGAGCAGCTCCTCCTCTTCGGCCTGCGAGATGGGCCTCAGGGTATGCGTCCAGTGCTGGCCGGTGGCAGGGTCGAACAGGTGGAGCAGGGTGAGCTGCCCCGCCTTACGGTTCAGCAAGCCGAAGAAGTCGGCCCCAGCGGGGATGGGCTGGCCATCGATTTGCTCTATTATAACGCCCGAACGCACCTTTGAGCCCACCTGCGCCATGGGCGACCTGTCGAGCACCTCGGCAATGCGTATGCCGCTGCCTGCGTGCTCTAGGTCGTATATCACGCCCAGGCTGGCTGTTTGGTCGGCATTGGGGATCGACGGGCGGTAGAAGCAGCCCGTGTGCGAGGCGTTCAGCTCGCCTAGCAGCTCGCTGGCCATCTCGGCGAAGTCGTAGTTGTTGCTGATGTGGGGCAGAAAGCGGGCGTACTCGGACTTGTAGAACGCCCAGTCGATGCCGTGGATGTCGGGGTCGTAGAACTTCTTGAGCACCTGCCTCCACATGTGCTCGAAGAGGTAGGCCCGCTCGGCGGGCTTGTCGGTGAGCCGATCGGCGGAGAAAGTCACGGGCTTCTGCTTGTTCGATGCGATTTCGATCTTCTTGATGCTGCCGTTGGAGAGCAGGAATAGGTTCTTCTCGTCCTTGTCGAGCTGCAGGCTACGGGCGCGTCCGTCTATCTTGAGCAGGAGCTTGGTTTCGCGCTCCTTCAGGTTGTGCACCCAGAGGTCGAAGCCTCGCTCGAATCGGCTCAGGTAGAAGAGCTTTTCGCCGTTCGAAGTGAGCACGGCATCGGACAGGCTCGACGAGTTGATGGTGAGGCGCACCCTGCGGTCGTCGAGATGGTCAAGGTCGAACTGCATGGGGGACTGGGCCTCATCGGAGGGGGGCGCATCCTTTTGGCCCTTTTTGTCCTTCTTGTCCGCTGGCTTATCGGCGGGGGTCTTTTTGCCCTTGCGCTGCTCCTGAAGCAGCGACCACTCGTGTTTCGATAGGCGGAACTCATCGTAGGCATCCTGGGTCATGAACATGGCCCACACATCGTACTGAGAGCCCCACGATCCGTGGCTGCGCATGCCCATGCGATCGTTGAACCAGATGATGCAGCTGCCCTTCATAGCCCACTTGGGGTTGGCATCATCGTAGCCGCTGCGGGTGAGGTTGCGCACGGGTGCCGTGCCATCGGCGCTGATTAGGGCCAGATCGGTGTAGGGCCATGATGGAGCCTCGCCGAGGTACTGCGCCACCAGCCACTTGCCATCGGGGCTCCAACGGAACCATTGGTCGCCATCGGAGTATGAGTAGTTGTAGCGGCCGTCGAGCACGGTGCGTACCTTTTTCGTGGCCAAGTCCATCACGCATAGCGTGGTGCGCTCCTTCAGGAAGGCGATAGACTTGCCATCGGGCGAGAACTGGGGCTGGAAGGTCTCCTCGGGGCCATCCAGCAGGGCCTCCTCGCGCAGCAGCGTGGAGAGCGAGAAGCTGGGCTCGGTGTCCGACACCATCGATGTTTGGTATATATTCCAGCTGCCGTTGCGCTCGGAGGCGTAGAGCAGCCTCTTGCCATCGGGGCTGAAGCTCACCGAGCGCTCCTGCTCGGGGGTGCAGGTGATGCGCTTAGTGGAGGCGAAGTCGGTGGAGGTAACGTACACATCGCCCCCAATGATGAAGGCGGCCTCCTTGCCATCGGGCGATATGGCCATCTCGGTGGCACCGCCCTGCACCGAGCGACGCAGGAGCCGCTCCTCGGCCTGATCGGCGGCGATGGTCACGGCCAGCTTGCTGGGTTCCTGCCCAGGGCGCATGGTGTATATTTCGCCATTATAGGTGAAGCACAGCGTACCGTTCTGCGCTACCGAGAGGAAGCGCACTGGGTGCTTGCTAAAATTTGTAACAATTTTAGGTTCTGAAGGTTTTCCATCAGCGGGCATCATAGCCACATTGAGGCTACCGCTCTGCTCGGTGAGGTAGTAGAGCGACCGCCCATCGGGGGCGAACACGGGGTTGAGGTCTTCGCCCTCGAAAGAGCTCACGCGCCTATGCACCCCCGAGGCCATGTCGTAGATCCACACATCGCGTGTGGTGGACGAGGTGTGGTGCTTGCGCCAGATGTCCTCTACCCCCTTCACGTCCTGATAGGCAATCGACCTGCCATCGGGGCTGAACGAGGCCCACTCGGCGGGCGTGGTGAGCAGCTGCCGCGCACGCCCGCCGCCCAGCGGCACCGAGTAGAGTTCGGTGAGCCTGCGCGATGGGAAGAGCGCATTCTGCGGTGCATCCTGCAGGTGGGCCGAAAAGACCACACTGGCCCCATCGGGCGAGAACGCCGCGGGGTACTCAGCCGCCGAATGGAAGGTAAGGCGCATCGGCTCCCCCCCAGCAGAGGGCATCACGAACACATCAAAATTACCATATCGATCCGATGCAAAGGCGATCATCTTACCGTCGGGGCTCCATACTGGCCTAAAATCGTAGGCCGTATGGGTGGTGAGCACCTGTGCCTGCCCGCCAGCCGTGGACACACGGTAGATGTTGCCCTTATAGGAGAACGCAACCGCGCTACCATCGGGCGATATTGCGGCGTAACGCATCCAGAGCGGGGCATCGGGCTGCGCCCCAAGCCCATGGCAAAAAAACATGGCCGTAATGGCCAAAAAAGCTGACTTAATATACATTGTACGCATCGTATTAGACTCCTTTACTTAGTGCAAATATAGCCACATGGAGCATAACTCCGCAACATTTTGTCATCAAAATTATTTTGTCTCAAAATGATATTGTTCAGACATTTTATATATCTTTGCCACAGGTAATTTCAACTAAATTTTATTACGCATGAAGAACATAACATTCACGGACTCAGAGCTTAAGGACGTAATTGAGCTTTATGAATCTGAGATTGATCGCGCACAACGTAGGATTAACAGCCTACAGGAGCTAATCAGAAAGATGCGTGCCGATTCGCCCGCAGGCGAAGTAGCTGCAAAACCAGCAGCTAAACGGGGCCGTCCCTCAAAGGAAAAAACCGCTGAGGCAGCAGCCACTACGCCTGCCCCAGCCGCCCCAGCCGAGGCTCCCCAAAAACGCGGTCGCAAGCCCAAGGCAGCAGCCACTACGCCTGCCCTAGCCACCCCCGCCGAGGCTCCCAAAAAACGCGGTCGCAAGCCCAAGGCAGCAGCCCCCGCCCTAGCCCCCCCAACAACCGAAAAAGCCACCGCAAAGAAAACCACCCGCAAGGCCACGCAGCCCAAAAGAAAAACCAAAGCCAAAGCTAAGGCCACCAAGTACCAGGCCATAAAGGGCCAGGGCGGCGTGAAAATGAAATGGACCGACACCATCATGGGGGTAATCAAAGAGAACGCCGCCCCCATGACCTCATCGGAAATCGCCAGCCGCACCATAGAGGTAATGGGCATAGAGAGCAAAGATGCCGCTAGGGCCAAAACCTCTGTGGCCACCAATCTCTCCAAAATGGTAAAAGAGAAGGTGCTGATCAAATCAAAATCGATAGGGCTGCGCGGCAGCGTGTACAGCGCTCCCAACACCTCGGTGGTGGTAAACCCCGACAGCACCACCCCCTCCTATCCTACCCCCTCCTACTCCGACAACCAGCAATAAGCAACAGCGGGAAACGATAACAATGACAAAAAAAAGGGCTAGGTAGCTAGCCCTTTTTTTTACCCTCCAACACCATGAAAATCATAGACTGCCTGCTACCCAGCCTACGCGCGGTGATAGACGATGAACAAAAGCTCGACCGCGTAATGTCGCACTGGATAGCCGCTAACCGCGGGCAATGGAGCAGCCGCGATACCGCCCTATTCGCCGAGGCCCTGCCCTATGTGGTGCGCTGGTGGAGTCTGCTCCGTGCGTTGGCATCGTCCGTAGGCTTCAGCGACGACAGCCCGCTGGGAGCCATCGCCGTGTATCAGGCCATGAACCCCAGCATGAACCTCATACGCGAGCAGCTGAGCACCAAGCAGATGCGTACACTTGAGCACGAGTACAACCGTTTATACGAGCACAGGGCCATCCGCGAGTCGATCCCCGACTGGCTCGATACGCACTGCTCGCACGAGCTAGGCCCCGCATGGCCCGACACGCTACGCGCCCTGAACGCCATGCCAAGCATAGTGCTGAGGGCCAACCTGCTACGCACCGATCGACAAAGCCTGATGGCCATGCTCGCCAACGAGGGCTACCGCCCCGCCCCCCTAGGTTCCAACGAGGCCATAGAGCTACGCCAGCGCGCCAACATATTCAAATCATCGGCATTCAGGCAGGGCTACTTCGAGCAGCAAGATCTGGGCTCGCAGGCCGTTGCCCACTTCATGCAGCTAGAGCCAGGCCAGCGCGTGGTGGACGCCTGCGCGGGCAACGGCGGCAAGACCCTGCACATGGCCAGCCTGATGGGCAACAGGGGGCGCATAATAGCCCTCGATGTGGCCGAGCACAAGCTGGCCACGCTGCGCCAACGCGCTGCCCGTGCGGGATGCACCATGGTGGAAACCCGCACCATAGACTCGGCCAAGGTGGTGAAACGGCTAGCCCAAACCGCCGAGCGCGTGCTGCTCGACGTGCCGTGCTCGGGCCTAGGTGTGCTACGCCGCAACCCCGACATAAAATGGCATCTCAACCCAGCACGGCTCATCGAGCTGCGGCAGATGCAGCACGACCTGCTGCTGCGCTACAGCAGCATGGTGCGGCCTGGGGGCAAACTTGTTTACGCCACATGCAGCGTGCTGCCCTCGGAGGGTACCGAGCAAGTGCAGCGCTTCTTAAAGCAATGCCCTGACGCTTTCGCCCTTGAGGCCGAGCAGCAGCTGTCTCCGCTCGATGGTACCGATGGTTTCTACATGGCTCGGCTGGCCCGGCTGGCATAACGTCAGAGCAGCGGTACTAGGTCGAACCGAAGTTCGAGCGTGGTGTCGGGCCGCTGCACGGTGAGGCACACATGCTGCAGCTTCTCGAAAAGGGCCTCCTGCTCTAAATACGGAATCGCCTCCACGGGCTGGCCGTTCACGGCCACAATCAGGTCGTCGCAGCGCAGCCCGCGCAGCTCGGCCTGACTGTTGTAGGTGATGCTGGCCACCACCCACCCGCCCTTGGTGGCGCATCGGTCGGTGTAGGAGAAGCCCATGCGGTCGTACACAAACGGCCTATCGTAGTGAGCGTTGGGCCTAAGGTACAGGGCCGTGTCCAAGAAATCGAAAAGCAGGTCGAACCTGCTCAGCAGGTTGCCCCCCAGTATGCCCATGAAGCCATCATCGGCCAGTGCGCCCGCGCTATCAATACTGAACGACACAGTAGGGTGCAGGAGGCAGAAGTCGCCCATGCGCACCGTGTCGGACACAAAGTCGTAGCCCTCGGAATCGCCCCCAATGCCCGCGTATTTCGAGTAATACCGAGCCTTATGGGTGATGATGCTATTCAGATTGAAGCGCTCCGCCACAGCACTCGACAGTGTGGTCCCGGGGGAGCCTATGTCAATGAAAAATTCACCGCGCAGGCTGAGGGTGTCGTTCACTCTGACACCGAGCGTTGTGGTGAAGCCATAGTCGTGCACGCTCAGCGGCATGCGCACAAACCCGCTGAGGTTCACCGAGTCGATGCTCGAAAAATTCTGTATGTAGCCATTCACATAGTCGATGAGCAGCAGATTCTGCATAAAATACGAGGTACCCAGGAGGCCATCGACAAAATCGCCCCCCACGGGCTTGAGCTTGAGCACCACCACATCGGAGGTGCGGTAGCGCTGGCCATGGAAATAAAAATCGAGGCTATCGTCGATCACCAAGATGTCTTGGTATGAATTGCCAATCCCGGTGATTTTCTCCAGATGCGTTTGAGGATAGCTCAGGCCGCTAGCGGCGTAGAATATGCTATCGAGGTAGAGGTTGTCGGCTCCGGTGTCGAGCAGGATGTTGGCCGGTACCCCATCTATCTGCCCTTGCACAAATATGTAGCTGGTGTATATTATGGGAATGGCCCCAGGCGGAAGCATTGAGCCCCCTTGAGACCTACAGCAGCTCAGCAGAGCTGCAAACAAAGCCAAGGCTGCAACATGTTTTAACCGGTAGCTCACAGCTTGTAAATGGCAGAAACGAGGCTAAAGATAGTAAATAAAATCTATTCCCGCTGTAGCACTAGCTCTGTATCGCAAATAACAACATAGCAATCAGCATATTACCATTGCTACTTTAGCGTAATGAATGCCCCAAAGCGTCCCTCATCGGCGCAACGGGCCGAGAACAGCAAATCGCTGTGGCATCGGGTGCAGAAGTGTGCCACCTCAATGTGTTGCGGGAGCACACCGGCCCGCAGCAACAGGCGGAGGTTGGCCTCCCACAGGTCGAGCGTGGGGTTGGGCTGGGCCTGCCCGTGGCCCAGCAGCCCGTCCACATCGCCCAAGGCGCGGCGCATTTGCGCCACCACCTCGGCGCCCACATGGTAGCAGCACGGCCCTATCGATGGGCCTATGCCCACCAGCAGGTGGGCGGGGTTGGTGCCATACTGCGCAGCGAGCCGATTTACAACCTTACACGCAATTCGTGCCGCCGTGCCCCGCCAGCCCGAGTGTACGCTGGCCGCGATGTGCCTTACGGGGTCGTACATCAGCATGGGCACACAATCGGCGGCCAAGGCCGCCAGCCCAATGCCCGTATGGCTGGATGTCAACGCATCGGCGTTGGGCACAGCGCTGCTACGCGTGAGCGCCCCCCACCCACGCTGCAAGGGGCCCACCGCAGCGATGCGATCGCCGTGAACCTGCTGGGCGAACACCATGTCCACCAGCCGCAGCCCGAGCGCATCGGCCAGCCCCCGCCGATGCTCCAGCACCTGCGCATCGGGCAGCAGCCCGTTCAGCCCCACAGTGAAGCAACTGCCGCCGCCCCCCAAACGGGTGGAGACCAGATGCGCCACCCGGTCGGCATGGCGCTCCAAAAGCTCGAATCGGAGGTGCGGTATGGGGGTGTCGGCATATATCATGGCGTACAAATATAAATTAAAGAGCACCATTCGGCGCATTACCTCGCGCTTTTTACCTACATTTACGCCAAAATTCATAACCCACATCCACAACAAGAAGATGACACGCGATACGCAGATTTTTGACCTGATTGAGCAGGAGCGTAAACGCCAAATATCTGGCATTGAGCTCATTGCATCGGAGAACTTTGTAAGCCCCCAGGTACTCGAAGCCATGGGCTCAGTGATGACCAACAAGTACGCCGAGGGCTACCCTGGAGCCCGCTACTACGGCGGCTGCCAGATTGTCGACCAGTCGGAGCAGATAGCCATAGACAGGCTGAAGCAGCTCTTCGGGGCCGAGTACGCCAACGTGCAGCCCCACTCGGGCGCACAGGCCAACATGGCCGTATTCATGACCGTGCTTAAGCCTGGCGACACCTTCCTGGGCCTCAACCTGGCCCACGGCGGACACCTCTCACACGGCTCGCCCGTGAACTGCTCGGGCATCCTCTACCGCGCCACCGCCTACGGTGTGAAGGAGGACACCGGTCTGGTGGACTATGACCAAATGGAGCAGGTGGCCATGCAGGAAAAGCCCAAGCTCATTGTGGGCGGAGCCTCGGCCTACTCACGCGAATGGAACTACAAGCGCATGCGCGAGATTGCCGACAAGGTGGGAGCCCTGCTGATGATCGACATGGCGCACCCCGCTGGCCTGATAGCCGCCGGCCTGCTCGACAACCCCGTGAAGTACGCTCACATAGTAACCTCCACCACCCACAAGACCCTGCGCGGCCCCCGTGGCGGCGTAATCCTGCTGGGCAAGGACTTCCCCAACCCCTGGGGGGTGAAGACCCCAAAGGGCGAGGTGAAGATGATGTCTGCCATGCTCAACTCCGCTGTATTCCCCGGCATACAGGGAGGCCCGCTCGAGCATGTAATCGCCGCCAAGGCCGTGGCCTTCGGCGAGGCGCTGAGCCCCGAGTTCAAGGCATACCAAGCCCAGGTGAAGGCCAACGCCGCCGTGCTGGCCAAGGCTTTCATCGACAGGGGCTACAAGGTCATCTCGGGCGGCACCGACAACCACTCCATGCTCATCGACCTGCGCACCAAATACCCCGACCTCACGGGCAAGAAGGCCGAGAACGCGCTGGTGCTGGCCGACATCACCATCAACAAGAACATGGTGCCCTTCGACAGCCGCTCGGCGTTCCAAACATCGGGCTTCCGCGTGGGCACCGCCGCCATCACCACCCGCGGCCTGAAGGACGACAAGATGCCCATGGTGGTAGAGCTGATCGACCGCGTGCTGGCCGACCCCGACAGCGAAACCACCATCAAGGCCGTGCGTTCCGAGGTGAACAAATTGATGCAAAACCTACCGCTATTTGCCTGGTAAGCAATAGCTTGCGATTGATGCGCGCAATGCGGCATCCCCTACAGGCAAGGGGGATGCCGCTTTTTTATTTGCCAAACATTTGCCTAACTTTGGGACATGGACTTCTACATCGACCTGAACGAGGACAGGGAATACCACTGGCGCACGGAACGTAAGATAGCAATGGCGGGTAGCATAGCGCTGCTCGTCATCTGCGCGCTGAACATAGTCGCAGCGACAACCACATACAGCAGGGCCCTCTACACCCTAATGCTGCTGCTCTACATAGCAGCCTTTGCCTATAGCTACCGCATACGCATGCGCACCAAGTACTACGTGCGCTCCGATGAGCAAATAATTGAATACAAGCTACATGCCATGGATAGGCTGAAACAGCAGCTGCTGTGGGATAGCATTGAGCGCGTGAAGTTTGGGGCCACCTACGTGGCCTTCTACAAGCGCACGGGCAAGCGTAAGCTGCTCAAAATGGGCTGGCTCACCTACGACTCGGTGATCCGCATCAAGCGGCAGCTGCAGCAAGCCTGCGCCGAACGCGACATCCCCTACGAGGTGGCCCAGATTTACAGAGGATAGCCGCTAGTTCGTCTTAAATCGATAGATGATTTGGCCGATGGCCCTGGTGTCGGTATTGCCCGCCTTGCGCTTAAAGGTGGAATGCTTAGCGGCCTCCTCACAGGCGCTAACCACAGGGCCACTAAGTATGGTCGAGCCTTTCTGCCCTCCGATTGCGCTCACCACCCTGCCGTTGGCATCCACCTCCACGCGCACCACCACAGTGCCATTGGCCCCAGGGGCCTGTGGCTTGGGAAGGCTTGTTGCATCGAAACCGTTACCGTTCAGAGTGTACGATATGCCGCTGCCGCCCGTGCCTCCCCCACCCGATGCTCCGCCTATTCGGCTGCCTGAGTCGGGCGAGCCATCGGGCGAGCCTTGGTTGCCTGCCTTTCCCGTTTCACCCTCGCCCGATGTGCCCGCGCCATTGGCTTTCTGCCCTGGAAACATGGCCCGCTGGTTCAATGCTGGCTTTGGCGGTTCGGGGGTGGGCTCGGGCTGTACCTCCAGGGGCTGCTCCGGCGTGGAGGGCTTGGGCTGCTGTTGGGGCTGCGGCTTAGCGGTGGGCTTGGGGGCGGGCTTACGGTCGGGCACTGGGAGTGCAGGGGCCTCCTCGTAGTCCTGCGTGAGCGGGGTGGGCGTATCGGCGGGGCGCACGGGCTGGGAGCGCGGGGCTGAACGGGGCTGGGGGCTAGGCTCGGCGGGGCCGCTGCCATCGGGGCCATCGCCGAAGTTGATCATTACGCCCTCCTCGGCGGGCAGGGGCAGCGGCGTGCTGAAGCCGGTGGCCCATAGCAGCAGCAATAGGCCCAGATGGAATATCAGGGTGCTGACGATGCCTATAGTCCTGCTGCTCATGATGGTACGGCTAGCGGCTAAGCGGTTGGGTGGCCAGAATGAGCTTGTAGCGGTTGTCCTTGGCGATGTTCATCACCTTCACCACCTCCTCCATGGGAACGGTGCGGTCCACGTGCAGGGCCACCGTGGGGTCGTCCTCCATGGCCAGCTTCTGCTGCAGCAGGTACTCAAGCTGCTGCAGCGACACGGGCACGGTGCCCAGGTACACGTTGTGCTCGGCATCGATGGAGATGGTGGTGATGGGCTTGGCCGACACCTGGCTGTTGCTCTGCGGGAGCAGCAGCTTGAGGGCGTTGGGATGGATGAGCGTGGAGGTAACCATGAAGAAGATGAGCAGCAGGAAGACGATGTCGGTCATCGATGACATGCTGAAGCTCGCGTCCACCTTCGATCTGCGTTTGAGTGCCATTGCGGGGTCGAACGTTTTAACGTAAAAAAACTAAGCCACAGGCTCATATAGCAAATCCATGAACTCAGAGGTGCGGGTTTCGAGGTTGAAGACCACCTTCTCGACCCTAGCCACCAGGAAGTTGTAGCCAAAGTAGGCCAGGATACCCACCACTAGGCCGCCCACAGTGGTCACCATGGCGGTGTAGATGCCGCCCGAGAGCAGGCTCACATCGATGTTGTTGCCGGCCATGGACATGTCGTAGAAGGCCTGAATCATGCCCATCACGGTGCCCAGGAAGCCAATCATGGGGGCCCCGCCCGAGATGGTGGCGAGCATGGGCAGGCCGTTTTCGAGCTTCGACACCTCCAGGTTGCCCACGTTCTCTATGGCAGCGTTCACATCGGGCAGGGGGCGGCCAATGCGCTGTATGCCCTTCTCGATCATGCGGGCCACTGGGGTGTTCTCGGAGCGGCACAGGGCCACGGCGGCGTCCACCTTGTCATCGTGGATGTACTCGCGGATGCGGTTCATGAAGTTGATGTCGGTTTGAGCGGCCTTGCGGATGGCCACGAAGCGCTCAAAGAATATGTAGATGGCGATGATGGACAGCACCAGCAGGATGGCCATGATCCAACCGCCCTTGAAGGCCATCTCCACGAAGTTGAGCGAGACCTCGGTGGCCTCCTCGGCCACATCGGGGGCAGTGGCCTGCAGCATAACTGTTAGTAGGTTCATCGGTTGCGCAATTGTTTTAAGAAATCGGCCCGCAATTTACACATTAATGCCGACATGGCAAAGCGAGCCCGCACGTTTTTAACGTGCAGAGGCACCGCCGAGGCGCAGCCGCCCACATTCGGACGCGCTTTGGCGTGGTGCAAAGCATAATATTCTTTGTATTAAATATCTATGTATATTTGGCCCATATTTTGATATAAATATTAAGTGCGCAGCACCATCTACCACCCCACCCACGCTGCACCAAGAGCTACAAACACAACATGCCAATCAGAACCGTGACCCATACATCCAAACTGCGTACCCCGTGGGCAGCCATAGCGCTGGCCCTGCTGGGGCTTACAGCCAGCCCCCTTGGGGCCCAAACAGCGTACAACATAAACCAAATAGACGAGCAGACAATCACGGTACGCTTAGGCTCCCCCATACGCTTATACGACAGCGGCGGCCCCACAGGCCGGTACAGCAACAACGAGGGCTACGTGGCCACGTTCAAATCGGAAAACGGCGAGCCGCTGGTGATAAAGTTCTCGGAGTTCAGCACCGAACGCAACCACGACTTCCTGTACATATTCGAGGGCGAGCAGAGCACCGTGCAGCTGGGCGATGAGCTGGCCAGGCTCTCGGGCACCACAATCCCCCATGCTTACGTAATCCCCACGGGCAGCATGGTGGTGGATTTTAAATCGGACAACAGCAACCCTTGGCTCAGCAACTACACAGGATTCAGCGCGGAGATACGGGTGCTGCCCATCACCGAGGCCCCCCCCGTAACCTCGTGCAGCGCAACATTCACCGATGACGGCGGCCCCATGGGTAACTACAACACCGAGCGGGCCACCAAGTACGTGTTCCACAGCGCAGAGCCGGGCAAGGACGTGCGGCTCGACTTCTCGGAGTTCAGCCTGGGCGGGCAGGACGTGCTCAAGATTTACGATGGCCCCAGCGACTCGTCGCTCCTGATAGGCACCTACCGCAACACCGAAAGCCCAGGCACGGTGATGTCGTCGGGGCCGGTGATGTCGGTGTACCACTTCGCCGGCGGTACCAGCGGCGCGGGCTGGGTGGCGCAGATGACGTGCTTCTCATCGACCACCTACTACAGCTACGGACACGGCGATTGGAACAACCCCGCCAGCTGGACCACCGATCCCAGCGCATCGGTACGGGTGAACCCCACCAACTCGTACCCGCAGGAGCTCGACCGCGCCGTAATCATGAACGGGCACACCATAGTGGCCAAAACCAACGGCAACAAAGTGGTCACGCTGGATCTGCGCGAGGGCGGTACGCTCGACGTGGGCTACACCACGGGCAACAACCTGCGCACCGTGAGCGGCACGGGTACCCTGCGCTCGGCCCGTGCGGAGCTGCCCAGCGGCAACTACAACCTCTTTGTGCAGCCCGATGGCGGCACGGTGGTGCTCTACGGCACGGGCACCGATGCGCTCAACCAGCCCATACTGAACAACCTAGTGGTGGAGAAAAGCGGGGGCCACACCGCAATAACCCAGAGCCTGCTCATACGCGGCTCGCTCGACATCAACTCGGGCACCGTGCGCAGCAGCTTCGCCGCCAACGGCGGCAGCATCACCGTGGAGGGCGACATCACGGTGAACATCGGGGCCACAGTCGAGGTGAACGGCTCGCCCGCCACGCTCTACGCCCAGGGCGACCTGACCAACCGGGGCACCCTGCGCCTGACCAGCAAGACCACGGCAGGCTACACCAGCCACGCCGCAAGCTACCTCACGCTGTGCTTCGGCAACCCCAACAAAGACCAAACCTTCACCTGCAACGGGCCGGCGTACCTCGAAAAGCTACAAGTGAGCAAGGGGCACGATGACACCCACACGCTCTACGTGAGGGCCAACAGCAGCAGCCACTTCAACCTGTACGGACGTAACAATGAGGATTTCAGCGGCGACCCGCTGTCGATAGAGAACAACAAGGCACTCGATATTCAATCGGGTACGCTGCACCTGGGGGCCAATATCAATATCGCCAGGCTGCTCACCGACCAAGGCGACCTACAGGCGGGCAACTCGTTCGCCATCGACCAAGATGCCGCGCTGGTGCTCGATGGGGCGCAGGTAAACATGTCGGTAGCAGCCCCTGCTGGCCGATACTCTGCCACGCGCTCATCGCTCATAGTGTACGGACGGCTACGCGTGACGGGAACCTCCACGCTCACGGAGATGGGCTCGCAGGGCATCATCCTGCGCGAGTACGGCGTGGTAGAGATTGACGGCTCGGCCACGGTGAACACCCCCATACTCCGCACATCGAGCCGCACCGACCAGGGTGCCCACCGGGGCACCTTCATAATGAGCGGAGGTACGCTCAGCATCAGCGGGGCCGCAGGGATTACCGAGTCGGTATTCGACTCGCATCCCCCATTCGTGCTGCCGTTCCCCGACAACACGTTCCACATGAGCGGGGGCACCATCACCGTGAATAGCCCCAATAATAACGGCGAAAGCTGGCTGGTATCGGCCAGCCCAAACAACATAACCGTAACGGGGGGCACGGTGAACGTGCGCACCACCGCCACGGGCGGCAGCATCAACAGCACTGCGCCGTTCCATCACCTCAATATTAACGGGGCGGGAACGGCTAGCCTTAACCCTGTGCCGGAGCGTAGCAGCAACAATTCGGTGACGGTGCCAGCCGCACCGCGCCGTCCGCTGGTGGTGCAGGGCAACCTCGTGGTAGCCAATGGTGCTACTCTAAATGCGCAGAGCATGAACGTTACGGTGGGTGGCGATTTCGTGGCGAACGGCACCTACGCCCCTGGCCAAAACAGCACCATATTCAATGGCCACGGGCTACAGCTGTTCGATCCCAGCCAGGGCAGCATCATCAACGGGATGAGCTCCATGCGGGTGACCAACAGCTCGGTGCTATCGGTGGGGGCCAACATCAGCGTGCGCGACACCCTGCGCATCGATGAGGACGCGCTGCTCAAGGACATGGGCCACACCGTGCAACATCAAGGCGCAGTGCTGCACATGAGCGGTACACACGAAAGCGAGCCCCAAGGCGCCATAAGCCTATCGGGCAACGCAACGCAGCTGATAGAGGGCAATGGGCGCGGCGCATTCGGCAACCTGACGCTCGACAAGCCCAGCGGTACCACCTCGCTGATGGCCAGCATACGCATCAACGGCAACCTGCGTTTGGCCGGGGCCGCTGCTAGCTCCGAGTCGGTGCTGAACATAGGCGGACACCAGCTGCTACTCGGCATCAACGCTCGCATATACAGCGCATTGAGCGGCACAGCGCAGAATTTTGGCAACAAGCGCATGGTGCAAACCCAGGGACAGCCATCCGACTTGGGGCTACGCAAGGAGTGGGGTGGCACGGGCACGTTCACCTACCCCGTGGGCGCATTCGGGAGCTACACCCCCGCCCAGCTGAGCATCAGCACTGCCCCAGCGCAGTGGGGCAGCGTGGCAGTGGCCCCCGTGGACGGGCAGCATCCGCTGAGCACTGGCCCCAACTGTCTGAAGCACTACTGGAACCTACAGTCCGATGGCATGACCGGGCTAAGCGCGGGCAGCTCTCGTCTCAACCTATACTACCAAGACGCCATGGTGGAGGGCGATGAGAACCAGTATCAGGCCGCCCGCTACTACCCGCCCGAGTGGACGCTGTACGATGCCGCGCAGAACCCCGTAACCACGCTCACCAATGAAATCAGATTTACCCAGCTGACCGAGCTTCGCGGGCATTTCACCGCTGCTCAAACCTCGGCCTGCGGCTTGGTGCAAGCTTACTACAGCAATGTGGAGCACGGCGAGTGGAGCAGCCCCGCATCGTGGACCACCGAGCCCGCCACCAACACGCCCGCAGGCAGCACCCCATCGGAGCATAGCCCCGTGGTGATACGCCCAGGGCACACCATAAGCATTACCGATGGGCCCAAAACCACCGGCAGCCTCAGCATACAGGCCGGCGGTGTGCTCGACCTCACCACCACCAGGGGGCACAACTTCGGCATAGTGAACGACAGCCACGGCAGGCTGCGCATATCCACCACCATCGACACGGCCAGCTTCCCCAGCGGCGATTTCGGCGAGTTCCTGAGCACGGGCGGCGGCACGGTGGAGTACTACACCACTGGCAGCCAAAGCTTTGTTATGCCCAACCTGAGCCAATCGACCAGCAAGCCCACAGCGGATATAAAAAGCATCTACGACATAACGGATCGGGGCACCAATTGGATCAATGTGAACACCGCCATGGCCAACGCGGCCAACGTTTTGGGGTTATTAAAGTACCGGCCAGCCAACCTGAGCCACGCCTCGATGGCGTATGTGGACATCACGATAGCGCGAGTGCAGAACAGCGGCAACATCACCACGTTCGCCCTCTACGCATCAACATCGGGCGAGAGGGATGAGGAGTTCCAATACGTGGCAGCCATCCCTAAAAGCTCAGGTGTCCACCGCATCAGCTTGGACAACTTTGTGGGCGCATCGGAGGTTCGCTTAGCCATTGGCTTTCAATCCTCTAGAGCGAGCAGCAGCTGCTTCATTGAGCTCGCCGACATCAAATCGTACCACATCCCTGGCATCCCGCACAACGGGGGGAGCGGCTACAGCGGTAGCGCAACGCACTACAATAACCTGATAATCAACCCATCGACCAACCTCAGCATAGAGCTGCCCGATGAGCCGCTCGATGTGTGGGGCAGCCTCACCGTGCAGGGCGCGGGCATCGTCCACACCTCGAAGGCCGCCCCCACCACGCTGCATGTGTACGGCCCCGCCCGCGTGGCCGGTCAGGGTACGCTGAGCATCGACAATGGCAACAGCTTCACGCTCGCCCTGCACGACTCGCTGCGCGTGGCCCCCAACGGCTCGCTGGCCGTGGCCAGCGCTGGCCCCAACGCCCTGCACTCCATACTGCTAATGGGGCACGTAGAGAACAACGGGCGCATCAACCTGAGCAACAACGGGCATCACGCCGACATCCGCCTATGCGGTTTAACCAACCAAACATTCAGCGGAACAGGCTCCGAGGCCAAGCTCTACAGGGTTTACGTGGACAAAGGGGCCGACCCATCCCCCATGGCCGACATCACAGCCAGCCGGTTCGACCTGCCCACCACGTTGGCGCAAGCGCTGTTCATACAAAACGGCACCATCCGCTTCTCGGGCTCCGACCTACAGCCAGTGCTGTCTAGCGGAGCTTTCAGCATCCCCAGTACGGGCTGCCTGTCGGTGAACGGCTCGGCGGTGGCCGTGTGCAAGTCGGGCAGCAACAGCGCCGACCTGCTGCTATGCGGACGGCTCGAAGTGCAGGCCGGCAGCATGTGCGTGGGCGATACCCTGCTGCGGGCCAACAACGACATAGAGTACGCCGCCTCCACGCCCTCAGAGCTCACCGTGACAGGCGGGCGGCTGGTGGTGAACGGGCAGATACGCCGCTCGGTGACCAACGCCAATGGCGACCTGCGCTATGCGCAGCACGGCGGACGGGTGTACATCAACGGGCACAGCCGCGAGAGCAAGCGCCCGCTGCTAGAGGTGCTCAACAGCGGACACTTCGAGATGCACGGCGGACACCTACTGCTGGTAAACGGCACGGGCACCACCGCCTCACCCCTGGGCGAGCTGCTGCTCAACCCGGCCACGCACAGCGTAAGCGGCGGCACAATAACGATAGGCACCAGCAGCACAGAGGCCAACGCCAATCGGTTCGACCTCGACCTGGCCTGCCCCATATTCAACCTCACCGTTGATGGTTCGGGGCTGGCCAAGCACGCCCGCCTGCGCATCCACGAGGCCACGATCAGAGGCAGCCTAGTGGTGGACGGCCCCGCCAGCTCGCAGTTCATCGCCAACGGCATCGACCTGAAAATAGCCGGCGACCTCATATCGCGCAGCGCCGATGCCAACTTCAGCTTCGACTACCGCCCTGTATCGCAGCGCACCACGTTCAACGGACACCAACAGCGCATCGAAAAGGAGTCGGCGGGCGGCTACCTGCTCTTCGGCGAGGTGGCGGTGAGCCTACAGCCCGGGGGCAAGCTCAGCCACACGGCCAACCAGAGCAACAACAGCATAATAATAAACGGCGACCTGATACTCGACAACGGCTCCCTAGAGCAGTCGGCGGGCACCATGCTGGAGCCGCGCCGCAACGTGTACGTGCGCAACGGTTTCACGCACACCTCGCTGGGCAGCAGCACTATGCTGTTCTACAGCACCACCGCCGACCAGCACATCTACTCCGACGGCACGGGCAGCCTAGGCCGCATACAGCTCTACATGCACGATGTGGTGCTGAATGGCGACCTGCTGCTGAATAACGGACTCAACTTCTCGCGGGTGGCCGAGGGCAGCTCGCGCCGGCTCATCATCAACGAGCACCGCCTCACCTTCGGCGAGGCGGCCCGCGTAGGCACGGGGGCCACAGCCCCCAACGAGAGCCGCTACATAGTGACCAACGGAGCCCTGTCCGATGCTGGCGTAAGCAAGCTATTCGGGGCTGGGGGCGGCACGTTCACCTTCCCCGTGGGCGTGGGCAACGCGGGCGGCAAGTACACCCCAGCCACCATCAGCGTGGGCGGCAGCACTGCGGGCAGCATCACCGTTACGCCGGTGGATGCCCCCCACCCCGGCTGCACCAACACCACCACCGATGAGCAGCTGCAGTACTTCTGGCGCGTGAGCTCATCGGGTTTCGGCACACTGGGGAGCGTATCGCACACCTACGCCTACCAGCAGGCCGATGTGCAGGGCAACGAGAACGAATACATAGGCGCCCGCTACCACAGCGATACCTACGAATGGGATTCTCCCGTGGGGGCAGTCGATGCGCCCCAGAACACCATCGGCCTGGCGGGCGTGAGCTACATCGATGGCGAGTACACCGCAGGGCAGCCCGTGAACGCGGCCAACGAGCTCAACTTCGGCAACATCAACATCTACTTCAGCAGGCAGAATGGCCCCTGGGAGGATGCCAGCACGTGGCTGGTGGCCCATCCCTCCGACCCCAGCAACCGCCAGCCCGCCACCAAGGCCCCCAGCGGCAACCCCGTGTCCATACTCGATGGGCACACCGTGAGCATCACCGCCGACTGGGCCTACGCCTCATCGGTGGATATAGCCCCAACGGCCACCCTCGATGTGGGCCGCACCCTATTCCATAACCTAGGGCACATCTCGGGCGCGGGCACCATCGCCATCACCTCCAACACTTCGGACAGCGAGGAGGGAGGCTACTTCAAATTCCCAGGCGGCGATGCCGCGCAGTTCATGAGCACCAGCGGTAGCCTAGTGCGCTACTCGGGCAACGGCGTGCTGCCGGCCAACATCAAAACCTACATGAACGTGGAATTCGCTGGCAGCAGCACCAAGAAACACATCCCCGCCGTGGAGCTCACCGTGCAGGAGAACCTGACCATAGCTGCGGGACAGCTGCTGGCCTATGCCAAAAATCCGTACTACAACATTAACGTGCAGGGCAGCTGGCGCAATAACGTGGCAAATGGATTCGTGCCCTCGAAAGGACAGGTTACATTCAAGGGCAAGCAGAACAGCACCATCGAGGCCAACAGCGGTGAAACGTTCTACAACCTACGCATCTACAAATCGGGCACGGCCCGAGTGGAGCTGAATAGCCCAGTAGCGATAAGCAATCGTTTACTGCTCACCCATGGCAACGTGCTGAGCACCAGCACCAACATGCTCACCGTAACCAACACCAACATCGCATCGGTGCAGGGCGGCAGCGACAAAACTTTCATCGATGGGCCGCTGCGCCGGATGCTGAGCAACGGGGCCACCAACGTTCACTTCCCCGTGGGCAATAAGGCCCGCTACGGCGAGCTGCGCCTGCACAACGTGAGCCAAAGCGGCGACCAGCCATGGATTGCCGAATACTTCGACCAGGCACCAAACGATGCCGACAACCTAGCCGAACCGCTTGAGGTGCTGAGCGACAACGAGTTCTGGACGCTCAGCGGGGCCAGCGGCACCCAGTCCAACGTGCAGCTACGCTGGGATGGCCAGAGCGGCGCCATTGTGCAGGGCGACCTCGACAAGCTGCGCGTGGCGAGACGGCTCCCCCCGTGGACCAAAGCGGGCGACAAGGTGAACCCCGCCGCTCAAACCGTGAGCACCACCACACCCATGAGCCTCGGCGGCAGCGCCGTGGAGCTCACCCTAGCCGTGGAGCACACCGCCACCGCCCGCATCACGGGCAGCAGCACCGCCTCGGTGTGCGACGACGGCACCACCATCGAGATATACTACACCGCCACGGGCGATGGCCCGCTAACAGTGGTGTTCCACGTTGATGGCCAACCGCTGCACACAGCTACCAACATAGGCAGCGGCAGCAGCAACACCCTGTACCTAAGCTACGCCCAGCTGGGCCTCCCAGGGGTTCACACCGTGAGCATAGCCGAGGTGCGCGACCGCAACGGACGCAAGGGCATAGTGCAGGGCAGCCCCACCAGCGTGGAGACCAAGGCCACGCCCAAGCCCATCATAACGGGTAACAACTCGGTGATGACCAACAGCAGCACCACCTACAACGTGTCGCCCACCAGCGGCGACACCTACCAGTGGAGCACCGATGCGCTGGGCACCATAAACGGCAGCAGCACCGAGGCCAACGCCACCATCAGCTGGGGCAGCACCATGGGCACCTCCACCCTCACGCTCGTGCAGACCTCGCCCAGCGGCTGCTCCACCACCGCCACCATGACCATAGAGGTGCGCGACTGGCCCAGCATAGCGGGCAGCACCACCGTGTGCGCGGGCAGCACCGCCACCTACAGCACCAAGCCCGTATCGGGCCACAGCTACAGCTGGCACGTGGAGGGCGGCACCATAGCCTCGGGTGCCGGCACGGCGAGCATCACCGTGCAATGGTCGTCGCAAACCATGGGCCGCATCACCCTGCGGCAGGGCCCAGCGGGCAGCGAGCAGCAGATCGAGCAGGACATCACCATAGCCCCGCTGCCCGTGGCTACCATCGCTGCCACAATGGACACCGTGTGCAGCGGCCATACGGCCCTGCTCAGCCTAGGCGGCATAAACCTAGAGCCAACCTACACCCTGATGCTGGAGCAGCAGGCCGACAACGGCAGCTGGATCACCGTGGGCAGCCACAGCACCGTGGGCACGGTGAGCGTGGGCCCGCTGGAGTGGACGCAACCCACCCCCGCATCGCACGCCAAGGCGATAAAATTCCGCCTGCACGTGCTGAACGGCGACACGGGCTGCATGGGCCCCCACACCGAGAGCCAAGTGGTGGTGCTCAAAACCCCACAAACAGGCCCGCAGTATCACATACCCAACGACAAGTAATAGAAAATCGAGTAACTTTGCACCCAACATGCTACGCGAAGAGTTCATAGACAAACACAGCGACCTATTCTGGTATACCCCAGATGACCAGAAGCACAGCATCAGCGATGCGCTACTTGTAGAGCGCATACTCTGCGATGGTACGCTTGACGACTACCGCGAGTTGATGAGCGTACTCGGTGGCAAACGTGTGGCCGATGTGTTCTTTGCGGCCAAAGGGCGACAACGTAGCAACTATCCCCCCGCTCTGTACCACTTTTTTTCTTTGTTATTGAAAGATTATGCATAACGAGGTGCTCAATGACCAGCAAAATGCGCTGCTGCCGCTAATGTCGAAATTCATACGCGAATACTACCTTGTGGGAGGCACGGCCATATCGCTATACATCGGACACCGCCGCTCCATCGATTTCGACCTATTCAAAGCATCTGCCATCAACCACAAACGTAATCTAGACAAAATAGCCACTACCCCCTTTAAACGCACCATCACCTACAGTGCCTCTGACCAAATGCACCTAATAATCAATGGTGTAAAACTCACATTCCTCCACTATCCTTTCCCCGTTACCCCCTCTATCAAATTCGATAAGTACTTCAGAATGCCGCCACTACACCAGCTGGCAGCAATGACAGCTTATGCACTTGGACGCCGATCTAAGTGGAAAGACTACGTTGACCTCTACTTTCTGCTGCACAATCACATGTCGATAGCCGACATTTGCTCCGCCGCCACCGAAATATTCGGCGATTTATTCTCTGAAAAGCTATTCCGTTCGCAGCTCTGCTACTTCGATGACATAGACTACACCGAGGCGGTGGACTACATCGTGCCCCATCCTCCATCCAACGAAACCATCAAGCATAGGCTCACTGCGCTATCGGCACACGGAGTAAACCCCATGTAGCAGGACCTACCATCAAACAGGCCCGCAATACCACATACCCAACGATAAGTAAAGCCACACACAGCCAAAAACTCGACGACGAAACCGCAGCACACATCTTAGGTGAGGCTAGCCCCTCCAAAAATTTTTCTGAGAAGATGTTGCACATGTCAAAAATCTTGCGTAATTTTGCCGCCGATTATGCACCGCGAAGCTCTCCATATCGCCCTGCTGGTGGCCATCCTAGCGATGGCCTATGTTACTGTGTGTCTGGCTGTAAGTACACACACACACACACACA